>CAYZWA010000017.1:7071-11041 GCA_964482105.1 uncultured Candidatus Saccharibacteria bacterium | reverse complement strand
GCGGCCTTTTTGTTATCCCCACCGGTAGTTGCTTTTTTCGTAGATATCTGGCATACTACTCCCCACTCGCAGAGTATTCGGCGCTCGCAAGGGTTTGACGGTTTCGGCGAGGTTTACCCGGTTAGAACACCACAATGGACACTCAGGCTTCCGTACAGGGGAATAAGCTCTACGTGGGCGGCATTCCCTATCGCTCGACGGAGGACGATCTTAAGAAGGCCTTCGAAGAGGCCGGCTCGGTCGTTTCCGCGAGCATTATCAGCGATCGCATGACCGGCCGCTCGCGCGGTTTCGGCTTCGTCGAGATGGCCTCCGAGGCCGAGGCGCAGGCAGCGATCGACCGCTGGGATGGCAAGGACTTCGATGGGCGCACGCTCTCGGTCTCCTTCGCCCGCCCGCGCAGCGATCGGCCGGCTGGCAACGGCAACGGCAATGGCTTCGGCGGCGGCTATGGCGCGGCCAACGGCTACTAGTCCCCGATTCGGCTGAAAGACGCGCGGCCCCCTTCGGGGGCCGCGCGTCTTTCGTGCTACCCTACCGACCATGACCCGTGATGAACAGTGGCTCCTCGATGAGAAGTACGGCGGCGACGTAGGCATGGCCGGCTTCGCCCGCGACCGCGCGCGCCTCGCCGCAGGCGAGCCGCTCGCCTACGTCATCGGCTGGCAGCCCTTCCTCGGCTTGCGCATCCACCTCGACTCGCATCCTCTCATCCCCCGCCCCGAGACCGAATTCTGGACCGAACAAGCGCTCGCCGAGGCGCGGAGCCGGCATGTTCCCGAGACGAGAGTCGCGCAGGCCGACGGGCCGAGCGGAGGCGATTTTTCAGCAGAAAAATACGCCGCTCTCGTCGAGGGAACTGGCGGCTCCGCGCCTCCCCTGAACATCCTCGACCTCTGCGCCGGCTCGGGCGCTATCGGCTGCGCCGCGCTCGCGCGGCTGCCGGGTGCACCAGTCGCGTTCGGCGAGATCGACCCGGCACACGCGCCGACTATCGAGCGGAACATCCGCGAGAACGGCCTCGACGCCGCGCGCGCCGATATCCGCGTCGGCGATCTCTTCGCGCCGTTCGCCGGCGAGCGCTTCGACTATATCCTCTGTAACCCGCCCTATATCCCTGCCGAACGCGCGCTGCCCGAGAGCGTCGCCGACCACGAGCCGCGCCAGGCGCTCTTCGCCGGCAGCGACGGGCTCGCCCTCATCCGCCGCATCGCAACCGGGCTCGCCGACCACCTCGCGCCCGGCGGCGAAGCATGGATCGAGATTGACAGCGCGGCGGCGCGAAGCGCCGCCGCGCTCTTCACCGACCAGGGCCTCGCTGCGATCGTCCGTCCCGACCAGTACGGCCGGCCGCGGGTCCTCGTCGTTCGCAGCATCTGATATGCCACCCCACCAATACATTGGCGTAGTGGTATACTGCGAGCCATATGGCAACACTCTCGACCGACCCGTACAAGGGCGTCCGTGACTTCTACCCCGCCGACTGGGCGCGGATGCAGAGCATATTCACGACGCTCCGCGCGACGCTCGCCAAGTGGGGCTACGAGGAGTACAACGCCTCCCCGCTTGAGCGCGCTGAGCTCTACGAGGCGAAGACGAGCGAGGAGATCGTCGGCGAGCAGACTTACACCTTCACCGACCGTGGCGACCGGCGCGTGACGCTGCGCCCCGAGATGACCCCGACCTTGGCGCGCATGATCGCCGCAAAGCGCCGCGAGCTGCCCTTGCCTGCGCGCTGGTTCTCGCTCCCGAACGTCTTCCGCTACGAGCGGCCGCAGAAGGGCCGCCTGCGCGAGCACTACCAGCTCAACGTCGATCTCGTCGGCGCGTCCGGCGCCGAGGCCGACCTTGAAATCATCGTGCTCGCTGCCGACCTCCTCAAGGCCTTCGGCGCGAAGGAGAGCGACTTCGCCATCCGCGTCAACTCACGGCCACTCCTCACCGCCGCCTGCACCGCCGCCGGCCTCACCGAAGACTCTTCGCGCGCCTACCTGCGCCTGCTCGACAAGAAGGCCAAGATGAGCACAAGCGACTTCGACCAGGCGCGCACGGAGCTCACGGATACAGACCCGCTCGCGATTATCAACGATGCCGGCGGGGCACCTGCGGTCGCGGCCGAGAAGAAGGCGCTCCTCGACATCATCGAGGCGCTCGCGCGGCGCGGCGTCGGGAACGCCGTCTTCGACCCGAGCGTGACGCGCGGCTTCGACTACTACACCGGCATCGTCTTCGAGATCTTCGATACGGATCCGGAGAACGCACGGTCGATGTTCGGCGGCGGCCGTTTCGACAAGCTCGTCGCACTCTTCGGCGGCGAGGCGATTCCGGCCATCGGCTTCGGCATGGGCGACGTCACACTCGCCGACTTCCTCGCGACACATGGTCTCTCCGTCGCAGCAGACGGCGCCGCGCCGCAGCTCTACCTCGGTACGCCAACCATTGCCGACATCCCGGGGGCGCAAGCCTTCGCCGCGACCCTGCGCGAGAGAGGCTGCCGCGTGTTCGTGAATCTCTCCGAGAAGGCGCTCGGCGACCAGATAAAGGACGCCGTGAAGCGCAGCATCCCCCTCTTCCTCGCCTATGGTGCCGACGAGGTGGCGAGCCAGACCGTGCGCCTCAAGGTCCTCCGCACGGGCGAAGAGACCGGCCTCCCCGTCGCCGACCTGCCTGCGCGCCTTACCGCGGGAAGCTAGTCATGCGCGCGATCACCTTCGACATCGAATCGATCTCGAATTCCGCCGTTCGCGGCCATCTCGACGTAAACGAACAAGAGCTTATCGTCGTAGCCATACATGATTCCGAGACCGGCCAATACACTTCCTACTCGCGTGAAGAGCTTCCGCGGCTCTGGCAAATCATCGAGAAAGCCGATATGCTCATCGGTTTCAACAGCAACTCTTTCGACATACCTCTCTTGAATCGCTACTACCCGGGCGACCTCACCCGCATCCCGTCGCTCGATCTCATGTTCGAAGTGCAGCAGACGCTCGGCCGGCGCCTCCGACTCCAGTCGCTCGCCGAGGGCACGCTCGGGCGCGGCAAGACCGGCCACGGCATCGAGGCGGGCGTCTGGTGGCGCGAAGGCAAGCGGGACAAGGTGCGACAGTACTGTATCGACGATGTGCGTCTCACCCGCGAGCTCTACGACTATGCACGCGAACACGACGCGCTCAAATACAAGGACCTCCGCGACATCCGCGAGATCAAGCTCGACACGAGCAGCTGGGAAGCGCGCGCGGCGACACCCCCGCTCACGCACGCCCTCGCGCTGTAAGTCCTGCTATCATATGCCTATGCAGACGAAGTGGAAGGTCCCCATCGCGCTTATCGCCGGCGGCGTCATCATCGCTGCGGCGGTCTATCTCTCTGCACCACGACCGCCCGCCGGCGCGGTTACCTACGAGACAAACCTCCTCACGCCCCTCGCGCCGACCGACCACATCTTCGGTAATCCGACCGCGCCGATCAAGATCATCGAGTACTCCGACTTCGACTGCACATACTGCAAGGCGTACCACGACACGCTGCACCAGATCGTCGCGAGCGAGGGCACGCACGGCGCGGTCGCGTGGGTGTTCCGCGAGTTCCCGCTGACGGAGATCCATCCGACGGCGGCAGCGAGCGCGCTCGCGGCCGAGTGTGCCGGCGCGGTCGGCGGCAACGACGCCTTCTGGGCGTTCGCCGATGCGCTCTACGCGCATCAGCCGGCCGACCCGTCGACCTATGGCGCGCTCGCGGCCGAGGCAAGCGTCCCCGGCACGGCCTTCGCCTCGTGCTACTCGAGCGCATCCTCGACCCTCAAGGCGCGCGTGAGTGCCGAGCGCGCGAACGCGCTTGCCATGGGTGCCGATGGCACGCCCTTCGTGGTCCTCCTCGCGCCCGGGCAGCCGCCGC
Source organism: uncultured Candidatus Saccharibacteria bacterium (assembly GCA_964482105.1). Classification (GTDB taxonomy): domain Bacteria; phylum Patescibacteriota; class Minisyncoccia; order Phycocordibacterales; family Phycocordibacteraceae; genus C7867-001. The sequence goes on along the minus strand of CAYZWA010000017.1, from coordinate 7,147 downwards.
GCGCCCTCGCTGGCGCGTATTCATACGACGCACTGAAGCAGATCATCGATCAAGACCTGAAGGGGGTGCGGTAGGT
>CAYZWA010000017.1:0-6971 GCA_964482105.1 uncultured Candidatus Saccharibacteria bacterium | reverse complement strand
CATACGACGCACTGAAGCAGATCATCGATCAAGACCTGAAGGGGGTGCGGTAGGTTCTGCGAAGAGCGCGAGGAGGGCGTCGTAGTCGGAGGAGGCACCGGGGCGCCAGGTGCCGGCGATGAGCTCGGCGAGGACGGTGTCGAGCGTCTCGGCGAGCTCGGCGCGGAGCGCGTCGGTGAGGGGGAACGCGTGCTCCTTGACGCCGTCTTCGGTAATCTGGACGATCTTCCCCGACACGCTTGCGTGCCCGTTGCCGCGCAAGACGAGGTCATAGAACGCGATCTGCCGCTCGAAGCGGGCGCGGTCCTCCCGGCTGATGGTGCTCGAGGTCTTGAAGTCGACGATGCACGCGCCGGCGGCGGTCTCGACGAGCGCGTCGAGCTTCCCCTTCAAGACGACCTCGCGCCCGGGCAGCCGTCGCGTGATGCGAAAGGTCTCTTCGACCGCGAGCGGCACGGCCGCGAAGAACGGTGCGTCGAGCGCGGCGGCGAGGAGTGAGCGGCCGTGGCGCACGAGCGCGTCGAAGGTATCGCCGCGCGGCAGGAGCGAGCGGGCGAAGGCGCGAGAGAGCTCGGCGCGCGCCGCTCCTCGGCGCGCGTCTTCTTCCGCACCGTGCGTATTGAGATACGCCGCGAGCGCCGCGTGCACCGCGTTGCCGACCGCGATCGCGCGCGTCTCGGGCTCGGCGAGACGCAGGACGCGCTTCGCGAAGAAGGTCGGGGGCGAGGCGAGGTATTCATTATAGGCCGAGGGTGAGAGGCCGTCGTGCGCGAGGTACTCGCCGGTGAGGTCGCGTACGAGCGCCGGCCCCGCGGTCGCGGCGAAGAGGCGCGGAAGCGGGTCGACCGGCACATCGACTCTCTCGAGCCCCGCGGGCAGGAGCGACATCGGCGCCTCTTCCCGCCCCTCGCCGTTCTCGAGCGCATACGAGAGCGTGAGCACATCCTTCGCGCGGGTGCAGGCCACGTAGAAGAGCCGGATGAGCTCCTCGCGCTCGCGCGCCGCGTCGAACGGCGAGGGGATGAGCGCACTCGCGCCGCGGCCCTCCCACTCGCGCGCGGTGAGCGCCGTCACGAAGACCAGCGAGAATTCCATCCCCTTCGCCTTGTGCGCGGTGATGACCGTCACGCGCCCCTCCGCCTCCGTGTGCGTCGTCTTCAGCGAGCCGATGTCGTGCTCCCGCGCCTGCGCGAACTCGCCGAGCACGTCGGCGAACGTCGCGTTCGGGTGCCGCGCGACGAGGTCTTCGACATAGCGCAGGAGCTGCCGCACGAGCGGCACGTCTTCTTCAAGCGTCTCGGCGTGCGCGAGGAGATAGTCGCGCGCGCCGGAGCGCACGAGGAGGAGCGAGAAGAGGCTGAGCGGCGGCATCTCGAGCGCCGCGGCGCGCAGCGCCTCAAGCGTCTCGGCGATCGCCGGGAAGGCGCCTGCGAACGCCTCTGCGAGCTCGCGGTCACTCGTCTGCCGCAAGAAACGCGCGCGCGCGAAGAGCGGTGCGTCCCACCACGGCGCGAGGAGCGCCTCGCGCAGCGCCGCCACGTCGAGCGGGTCGGCCACGGCGCGCATGAGCGCGAGGAGGCACCGCACCGCCGGCCGGCCGGCGAGGTCGACCTCGCCTGCGCGCACGACCGGGACGCCGCGCGCGCGCAGGTGGAGCGCGAAGAGGTCGGCGGTCGCATTCTTGCGCGTGATGACGGCGATCTCGTGCGGCGGCACGCCATCGGCAACAGCTCCAGCTACCAGGGTCGCCACCTGGTCGCGCTCCGCGAGCGGGTCGGGTGCCGCGAGGAGCCGCGTCTCGCCACCCGTGCCGCGCGCGGCGGTGAGTGCCGCGTGGCCGCCGCTCATCGTCGACGGGAGCTCGGCGAGGAGCCCGTGCGCGAGGTCGAGCACCTCCTGATACGAGCGATAGTTCTCGACGAGCGTCACGCGCGTCGTGCGCGGATAGCGCTCAAGGAAGGTCGCGAAGTGCGAGACGTCCGCCCCTTGGAAACCGAAGATCGCCTGCTTCTCGTCGCCGACGATGAAGAGATTCGGGTGCTCGTCGAAGGCGAGCGCGTCGAGGAGCGCGTGTTGGAGCGCGTTCGCGTCCTGATGCTCGTCGGCGAGCACGTACTGATACCGCTCCTGCAGGTCAGCGCGCAGCGCGTCGTCTTCGGCGAGACCGTCGACCGCGATGCGCAAGACGTCGGTGAAGCCGTAGAGCCCGCGCACGTCCTTCTCCGCACGATAGGCCTCGATGAGCCGCGCCGCCTCGGTGCCCCGCTCGAGCCGGCCGAGACGCTTCACCCCTTCGGGCTTCAACTCCCCCGCCGCGCCGCCCTTGCCAGAGCGCACGTAGCGCAGTGCCGGATCGGCCTCGATACGACCGCGCTCCCCGCGAAGCCACGCGCGGTAGCCGTCGAGCGAGAGGCACTCGCGCGTCATCTCGTCTTCGAGCCGCCGCAGGCCGGGCAGATAGTGAAAGGGACTCTTCGGCGTCGAGAGCACGGCGCCCCCCGAGCGCTCGAGCACCGCGCGCCACACGAGCACCTGCTCAAGCTCGCCCATCTGCCGACGGTCCATGTAGATGGGGAATGCCTCCGGGTGCCGCTTGATGACCTCCTCCGCGAAACGATGGAAGGTGAACACGCCGACCCGTCGTGCGGTCTCCTCGCCCACGAGGCTGCCGAGCCGGCGCGACACCGTGCGCGCCGCCGAGTCGGTGAAGGTGAGTACGAGAATCTCGTCAGGCTTCGCGCTCGTCTCCCGCAGGATGTTCGCGACGCGAACGGTGAGGAGGCTCGTCTTGCCCGTCCCCGGGCCCGCGAGCACCATCACCGGCCCCTCGACCGTGTCCACCGCCTTCTTCTGCGCCGCATTGAGCGCCGCATACGCCTGCTCGAACGCTTCGCTCGTCATGTCTCTAGTGTACTCGAAGCTGCAAGAAAACGAAAAAGCTGCTGCGGCCGAGTCGGCCGCTTTCCCCCAATCAGAGATGAAAGATCATGCTGCTACGGCCACTGACTCCTCTGCCGGCACGGCGATGTGCACGTCCCGCTCCGGATCGACAAAGACGCCGATGACCGTCTCGAAGAGTCCCCACCCGCGCACCGTCTCGACGGCTTTGTGGATATGCCCGTTGTGCCGCTCATCGGTGCATGGATTACCGGCACACCGATTGTGCCCAGACACGATCGCGAGGCGCGAGCCGTGGTGCTCGACCGAAATCTCGGCCATCTTTCGATACTGCTCGATCGGCGCGAAATTGCTCTCACCGGCGAGAATCGCGTCCATCCCCGGCGCAGGGATGACGTCAATGACCAACTCCTGCCCTTCCGCGGGAGTCAAGAGACCCCGGACGAACTCCTCGATCGGCCTCGACACTCGGCCGTCCATACAGCCGATGCGCGTGGCAAAAAGAAAATCACCGCCCATGGATTGCTTGTTCATGTCGTGCCTCTTTGGTTTGGTTCTGGTAATCCGTCGGGGACCGGTTCATCATACGCCCGCTGCGCCGGAGCGCAACCGGCTGCCGGTTAATAACTTTTCAGATGGCGCGCCTTGTCGTGGGTGCGGATCTTCTCGAGGGCCTTCGCCTCGATCTGGCGGATACGCTCGCGCGTGACGGCGAACTCCCGCCCTACCTCCTCGAGCGTGTGGTACACGCCGTCCATGAGGCCGTGGCGCATCTCGAGGATCTTGCGCTCCTTGGGCGAGAGGTCGGCAAGGATCTCGCGCACCTGCTCGGCAAGGATGCGCTCCGACGACTCCTGTACGGGTGACGGGATCTTGTCGTCAGGGATGAAGTCGCCGAGCGTGGACTTCTCATCGTCGTCCGAACCGATCGGATTCTCAAGCGAGAGCGTGTCCTGATTGATCTTCTCGATCTGGTAGACCTTCTCGAGATCGACGCCCATCTCGATGGCGATCTCCTCTGGCTGCGGATCGCGCCCCAGGGCCTGGGCAAGCCGGCGCGAGACCTGCTTGTACTTGGCGATGGTCTCGACCATGTGGACGGGGATGCGGATCGTGCGACTCTGGTCGGCCAAGGCGCGGGTGATCGCCTGGCGGATCCACCACGTCGCGTAGGTCGAGAACTTGTAGCCCTTCTTCCAGTCGAACTTGTCGACCGCGCGGAAGAGGCCGAGGTTCCCCTCCTGGATGAGGTCGAGGAGCGTCAGGTCGGGCGAGCGGCCGACGTACTTCTTGGCGATCGAGACGACGAGGCGGAGGTTGCTGCGCGCGAGGATGTTCCGCGCCTCGGCATCCTTCTTCTCGATGCGCTTCGCGAGCTCGCGCTCCTCAGAGGCGGTCAAGAGCGGATACTGCCCGATCTCGCGGAGATAGATCTGGATGGAGTCATACGAGCTCGCGTGATGATCGCGGATGTTGCGATTGGCGAGGTACTCGTCGGTCGTGTCTTCGAGCATGCTGCCCTCAAGCACGTCGACGCCCGCGCCCGCAAGCCGCTCGTAGAGCGACTCGAGGAAGTCGACGTCATCTTCGACGTGCGGGAACGCCTTCAGGATCTCGTTATAGGTGATGTAGCCGCGCTCCTTGCCCTTCTCGATGAGCTGCTCGGCGGAGGTCGCCTGCGCCTCGTGCGCCTTCGCCTTGGCACCTTTCGCCGCCATGCGCACGACCTGCTTGGCCGAGCGCACCTTCTTCGGCGCGGCTTTCTTCACGACCGGGTGCGCCTTCTTCGGCGCGGCTTTCTTCTTCGCAACCGGGCGCGCGCGACGCGCCAGCGCCTTCTTCGGCGCGGCTTTCTTCACGGCTTTCTTCTTCGTACCGGATGTAGCCATAGGTATAGAGAAATATAAAAAGTAGCGTTCGCGTGATCCGCCCGGCTAGCCGAGTGCCGCGAGCCGGCGGGAGAGCTCCGCGCACGCCTCCTGGGCACGATCGACCGCCTGTGCAGCGCCCTGCGCCTCGGCCCGGCGCAGGTTCGCTACTGCTTCTTGATACGCCTCGCGGACAACCGCTCGTTCAAAGGCGTGGAGAAGCTCGTCTGCAGCGCCTTCGTCCGGCGTATCGCCGTACGTCCGCTCCGCGTCGAACACGGCCGACTCGGGCGGCACATCTTGTGACGCCTGCAGGGCTCCAGTAATTCGACAATACTCCGATTCTGCCCTTCCCGCAAGGGGGGTACCGGGATAGGCGCGGATAACAGCGCGCACCTGCTCGTCACGTATCTCCCGCTCCGGGCGCGGCTCCCCCGCCCCCATGGGAATGTTAAACATTCCCACTTCTGGATGGGAATGTTTAACATTCCCACTCTCCGACGCGCTCATGCGCGGCACACGCCCGATCGACTCCTTCACCGCCTCAACCGAGAGGCCGAGCGCCCGTGCCGTCACCTGTGCGGCGTGGTCGCGCTCCATCGGGCTCGGGGTAGCACGGATGAGTGGCAAGACGATCGCCTCGACCGCGCGCAGGAGCCGGTGCGGGTCGCGCTCCTGCTCCGTGAGCACCGCGAGGAAGAACTCGACGATCGGCTGCGCGGCCACGATGCGCTCTTTGAAAAGGGCCGGATCTTCACTTATGAGATCGGCCGGATCCTTCCCGCCCGCAAGCCGCGCCGCCTTCACCCGGAGGCCCTGCCAGAGCGCGAGCTCGGCCGAGCGCGCGGTCGCCTTCTGTCCTGCCGCGTCGGCGTCGAGGACGAGCATAAGGTTGTCGCTGAAGCGCTTCATGAGCGCGAGATGCGCCTCGGTGAGCGCGGTGCCCGAGAGCGCGACTGCATTGCCGAAACCGGCCTGATGGCAGTGGAGCACGTCCATCTGCCCCTCGGCGAGGAGCGTAAAGCCGCGCGTGCGAATAGCGTCTCGCGCGCGATCGAGGCCGAAGAGGATATCGGACTTATGGTAGAGGTCGGTCTCGGGACTGTTCAGATACTTCGCCTGCTCATCGCTCGCGAGGGCGCGGCCGGTAAAGGCGACCACGCGGCCGGCCGTGTCGCGTATCGGGAAGAGGAGGCGATTCCTGAAGCGGTCGTAGTAGGTGCCGGGCTTGCCGTCTGCCTCCTTGACGAGGCCGGCGGCGAGAAGCTCTTGCGCCGTATACCCCTCTGCCGCCATGGCCTCAAGCAGCGCGCGCCACGCGTCGGGCGCGAAGCCGAGGCCCCACTCCTTTATGGTCTCGTCGGAGAGCCCGCGCTTCTTCGCATACGCTTCGGCTGCGCTCCCGGGCAGCTGCCCCGCATACCACTCGGCCGCGCGGGCCATGAGCGCGCGCAGGCGATCACGCTTCTCGACGACTTCCCGATTGCCGCGATACTCCTCGATCTGCACGCCGGCCTTCTCCGCAAGCATCTTGAGCGCGCCCTTGAAGTCGACCCCTTCTATCTTCTCGATAAACGAGAACCCGTCCCCGCCCAGGCCGCAGCCGAAGCAGTGCCAGGTCCCGCGCTCGGGCGAGACGTGGAATGAGGGCGTCTTCTCCTTATGGAACGGACACAAGCCCACCATGGAGCGGCCGGCGCGGCGCAGCTTCACATACGGCGAAATGATATCGGCTACCGAGAGCCGATCCTTGATCTCCTGCACCGTATCCTTCCCCGACATGCCGCCATGGTACCTTGCTGGGTAGGTACTTGACAAGCACAACAGCTTATGCTAGGTTGATTACGGGCCGAATCGCGGCTTGTCACCGAAGAGGACACGTACATGACGCCTGTTCAGAAAACCGACGAGATGCCGGTGCCCGTGAAGCTTTCGCTAGACTCGTGGGAAATGATATGTATGGCATGGATGACTGCTGGTGCCTTTGCCATCGGCGTTGCTGCCAATTCGTGGCTTCTTGGCCTCGGGATTTGTAGTTGCGGGTGTGCGTTGGTTATCGCAATATACCACCACTGCCCACCGACGCCATAGAGGCGAAAGACGACACTCCCTCGTAAAACGAGACGAGCGTCGAACAGCGCGGATCCTCCGGATCCGCGCCTTCCTTTTTGTGCGGAGAAACGCGCGCGGCCGCCCGGGAGGGCG
>CAYZWA010000016.1:0-11731 GCA_964482105.1 uncultured Candidatus Saccharibacteria bacterium | reverse complement strand
CTCCGGCCTCTCTCGAGGACTCAAGAGGCCGGAGCGGGAATCGAACCCGCGCATAGCGGTTTTGCAGACCGCCGTGTTACCACTTCACCATCCGGCCGTAGGGCTATGATACTAGGTTTCGGCCGATTCGCCTACCAGTATGCTCGGCCTATTGTCGAGCAAGAAATCAATGCGCGGGAGGGGGCGGAGGCGCGCGTGCTGCTTGAGGTGGTCGGAGAAGGCTTCGCGCTGCCGGGAGAGGAAGGCGAGCGCCGGCCGCGCCTTGTCTTCGGGGAAGACGCTCACGAAGACGCGCACGCGGTCTCCGCTTGGCGTCGACTCGGCGCGCGTGACGGTGATGAGCGAGTCTGGGCCGGCCTCGCGGGCGATGAACTGCGCCGCCTCGTGCACGATGATCGAGCGCATGCGCCCCGCACGCTCGGCCTTGTTCATATGAGCGCGTCGGCGAAGGCGACGAGGGTATCGCCGTAGGCGAGCTCGCCGCGCAGCTCGAGCTCGGCGCCGAAGTCGCCCTCGACCTTCACCTCGCGCACGTCGGCGCGCGCCTGCTGCAGATTCACGATCGTGCCGCGCGCGATCTCTGCGTCATGGCGCAGCGCCTTCACCCGGCCGCCCGCGTGGAGCGTGCCGGAGACGAAGCGCGCGCCGAGCACCTGCTTCTTGCCGCTCGTCGAGAAGACCTTGAGCACCGTCGCGCGGCCCTGCTCCTCTTCGACCGCGAGCGCCGGGACGCGCGCCTTGAGCAGCTCGGCCACCTTCTCGGCGAGGTCGTAGATGATCGAGAAGGGCAGGATGGCGACCTGGTCGCGATCGGCGAGATCGTGGGCGATCGGGTCGGTGCCGACGTTGAAGGCGATGATCGTCGCGCCCGATGCGTGGGCGGTCTTCACGTCGCTCTCCGAGACATTGCCGACGCCGGTCGCGACGATGCGGGTCGTGCCGCGCTCGACCGATACCTTGGCGAGCTCGTGCTCGATCGCGTCGATCGAGCCGGCGACGTCCGTCTTGACGATGAGCGGGAGCTCGGTGAGCCCCTCGCGCGCGGCGGCGCGGGCGGGCGCCGCCGCGCGGGTGTGCTCGCGCGAGAGCGCCTCGGCCTCCTTCTTGGAGGCGGCGACGGTGAAGACGGTGCCGGCGGCCGGGATGCGGCTCCAGCCCGAGACGCGCACCGGCGCCGACGGGCCGGCCGTCTCGATGCGCGCGCCGGTGAAGTCTTCGATGAAGCGCACCGGCGCGTACGCGTCGCCCGCGACAGCGAAGCCGCCCACGCGGAGCGTCCCGTCCTTCACCACGAGCGTCGCCGAGGCGCCGTGCTTCTGGCCGCTGGTCGACTCGAGCACGAAGCCGGTCGCGGGCGCCGCCGGGTCGGCTTCGAGCCCGGCCAGGTCGGCGGCCAAGAGCACGAGGTCGAGGAGCTCGGGGACGCCCTGGCCGCTCTTCGACGAGACGGGCGCGTAGGGGATGTCGCCGCCGAACCCTTCGAGCAGCACCTCGTGCTCGAGGAGGGAGGTCTTCGCGCGCTCGATGTCGGCGTTGTTCTTATCGATCTTGGTGAGCGCCACGACGAAGGGGATGCCGGCTTCGCGGATCGCCGCGAGCGCGTCGAGCGTCTGGGGCATGACGCCCTCGTCGGCCGCGACGACGAGGATGGCGATGTCGGCCGCGGCTGCGCCGCGGGCGCGCAGCGCGGTGAAGGCCTCGTGTCCCGGCGTATCGAGGAAGGTGACCGGCCGGCCCGCGTGCTCGGCGATGTAGGCCGAGACGTGCTGAGTGATGCCGCCCGCCTCGCCCTCGACGACGTTCGTCTTGCGGATGTAGTCGAGCAGGGTCGACTTGCCGTGATCTATGTGGCCCATCACCGCGATGACGGGCGGCCGCGCCTCTCGTGCCATATGTGCCTATTTCATCACAAAAGTGCCTTGGGTGCAATCGACACGAAATGCCAGAACCCCCGCCGCGCCGAAGGCGCCGCGGGGGTTCTGGCATTTCCCTATGTCGCTACTGCGCCGGCTGCATCGGGGCGTTCGCGGGCGAGGTTGCGCCCGCCGGGCGGAGCTGGATCATGGTCGCGGTCGTCGCGCCGCTCGTGTCGGTGGAGCCAGAGACGATGACGGTGTCGCCCGCAGCGAGGTCGGAGAGCGACCCGTCGACGCTCTTCACGATGGTCGTCTGCGGGGTGATGAGCACGACGTGCGAGCTGCCGTCGCGGGTGTTCAAGGTGAGGCTGTTCGCGCTCTCCGAGACGACGGTGCCGGCGAGCATCGCGCCTCCGCCGAAGCCGCCCGGCCGCGTGCCGGCGGTCGCGCCGCCGCGGCCGGTGAAGGTGCCGGAGCTCGTGCCGCGCGCGAACTGGCCGCCCGGCGTGTGTGCCGAGACCGCATCGGCGCCGAGCCAGCCGACCCCGATGCCGATAACGAGCGCCACGATGCCGACGCCGATGGTTGTCTTATTCATTATTATTGCGTGAGCGGATATATAGATACATACGCGCGCACGAGCGATCTCATTCGTACCGGAGCGCGTCGATGGGGTTCATGCGGGAGGCCTGGCGGGCGGGGTACCAGCCGAAGACGATGCCGATCGCAGCCGAGACGCCGAAGGCGAGCAGGACGGCCTCGAGCGTGACCTGCGCCTGTACGAGACCGGTGAGCGAGACGACGTAGGAGACGCCCCAGCCAAGCGCGATGCCGAGCGCGCCGCCGACGAAGGTGAGCGCGACCGCCTCGGCGAGGAACTGCGTGTTGATGTCAGAGCGCGTCGCGCCGATCGCCTTCCTGAGGCCGATCTCGCGCATGCGCTCGGTGACGTTGGTGAGCATCATGTTCATGATGCCGATGCCGCCGACGATGAGCGAGATGCCGGCGACGGCCGCGAGGAGCGTGGTGAAGGTGCCGGTGACGCTCGAGGCAGCCGAGACGAGGTCCTGCTGATTGAATATGCTGAAGTCGGCCTTGGTCGGGTCACTGATACCGTGCCGCGAGAGCAGCAGCGCGGTGACATCATTCTGCACCTGGGTCATTACGCCCTGGCTCGCCGCCTGGATATCGATGGTCGAGAGGTAGTGGTTGCCGTTCCCCGCGAAGTACTGGAGCGCGGTGCCGAGCGGTATGAAGATCTCGTCGTCCTGGCCGCCGAAGCCCGAGCCGCCTTTGGTCGACATGAGGCCGATGACCGTGAACTGCATGTTGTTGATGCGGATCGCCTGGCCCACGAGATTGGTCGAGGTGGCGTCGGCGCCCCAGAGGTCGGTCGCGACGGTGGAGCCGATGACGGCGACCTTCGCGAGCGAGCGCGACTGCGCGTCGTTCAGGAAGGAGCCCTCGGCCATCGAGACGTTGCGGATGCTCGCGTAGCTCGCGTCGACGCCGTCGACGGTCGTGTTGGTGTTCGCGCCCGCGACGGCGACCTGGTAGCGGCCCGAGTACTCGCCCGAGACAGCGGCGACATTCGAGACGCCCGCGACGGCGGTCGCGTCTTCCGGCGTGAGCGCTTTGGCCGTGCCGCGGCCGCCCGAGACGCCGAAGCCGATCGTGCGCGCCGCGCCCGGCGAGACCAGGAGCAGGTTGCTGCCGAGCGAGTTGATCGAGGCCGAGACGGCGTTCTGCGCGCCCTGGCCGATCGCGATGAGCGCGATGACCGAGCCGATGCCGATGACGATGCCGAGGATGGTGAGGCCGCTTCGGGCCTTGTTGGCCGAGAGCGCGGTGTAGGTCTGGTCGAAGAGGTCGCGGGTAGTCATGGCAGCAGCGTTAGGTGGTCTGCGAGTCGTCGTAGAGCTCGGTCTCGCGCATCGCGTCACGGGGCGACGGGTTCGTCTCGTCAGAGACGACGAGGCCGTCTTTGAGGCGGATCACGCGGTCGGCATGCTCGGCGATGTCCGGCTCGTGGGTGATGAGCACGATGGTGCGGCCGTGCTCGCGATTGAGGCGCTGGAGCGTGCCGAGCACGATGAGCGAGGTCTTGCTGTCGAGATTGCCGGTGGGCTCGTCGGCGAGGATGAGCGCCGGGTCGTTCACGAGGGCGCGCGCGATCGCGACGCGCTGGATCTGGCCGCCCGAGAGCTGGTTCGACAGGTGGGCGAAGTGATCTTCAGCGAGGCCGGCCGAGGCGAGCGCCTCCTTCGCGCGCCGCAGGCGCTCCTCGGGCGCGACGGCGGCGTAGACCAGGGGGAGGGTGACGTTGTCGAGCACGGTCGTGCGCGGGAGCAGGTTGAACGCCTGGAAGACGAAACCGATTTTCTCCTTGCGCACGGTCGCGAGCTCGTCGTCGGTCATCGTCGAGACGTCGTGGTCGTCGAGCACATAGGTGCCCGCGGTCGGCGTGTCGAGACAGCCGATGATGTGCATGAGGGTCGACTTGCCCGAGCCCGACGGGCCCATGATCGAGACGAACGCGCCGTCCTCGATCGAGAAGGAGACGCCCCGGAGCGCCGGATACGCTTCCGGCCCCGTGCCGTACGTTTTCGTGATGTCGGTGAGTGCGATCATGCGACGTGCGCGGGGTCACCCGCCGCCCCCGCGGAAGACGGCTCCGCCCGCCGCGCCGCCTGCCGCGCGGAAGGTCCCGCCGCCTCCGCCGAAGGTGCGCGGGGCCGCGCTCGATGCGGCGCCCGGCGTCATGGCGGTGCCGGCGATGGTCTGCGTCACGACATCCGCGCCCGCCGAGAGGCCGCCGGTGACGATGGTGCTCGTGTCGTCGGAGAGGCCGGTCGTGACCATGACGCGCTGCGGTGCCGCGGCGCTTGCCGCGCCGCCGTTCGTCTCGCTCCCCGCGAGCGGCGGGTCGAAGACCTCGACGTAGCTCTCGGTCCCCGCTGCCTTGATCGCGCTCGCCGGCACCACGAGGCCGGTCGCGGTGTCGGTGATGATGCTCGCGGTCGCGCTCATGCCGGGCTTCACGCTCGCGTTCTGCGTGGCGAGCGCGACGGTGACGTCGTAGGAGACGACCCCTTGCGAGACGCTCCCGACCGAGTCGACCGTCGCGACCGTGCCGGCGAGGGTGACGTCCGGCAGGGCGTCGAAGGTGACGCTCACCTGCTGCCCCACCTTGATCTTGGACGCATCGACCTCGTTGACTGTCAGGTCGACCTGCTGGTTCGCGGTGACGAGGGTGGCGACGCTCGTGCCCGAGCCGGCCTGGTCGTACTTCTGGACGCCGACCGAGGCGATCGTGCCGGCGAACGGCGCGACGACCGAGTAGTCTGCGACGGTCTGCTCAGCGCTCGTCACGGCCTGTTCGGCCTGCTGGAGCGAGATGGCCGCCGACTGGACCGTGAGCGTATTGCTGCCGCCTTCGGTCGCCTGGAGCGTGTTCTTGGCCACGGCGAGGGTCTGCTCGGCTGAGACGATATCGCTCTTGGTCGTGAGCGCCGAGGAGAGGTCGCTCGTGACGGTCGTGGTGTCCGTGTCCACCTTCGCGAGCAGGCTCGTGAGCGCGCTCGGAGTGGCCAGGTTGTAGGCCGTGTAGTCGCTCTGGATGCGGTCGAAGAAGTCGTGCGCATCCTTGACCGCCTGGGCGGCCGCCTGGACAGCGGTGTAGGTGGTGCCGGCGAGGGAGACGAGCGCGTCGTCAGAGACAGACATGGGGGTCGCCTTGTAGGTCGCGAGCGCGCTCTGGTACGCGGCGACGGCGGCCGTGTACGAGGTCTCGGCCGCGCTCTTATATATGCCGATACTGAGATCGTTGCTGGAGACGATATCCGCGTAGGCGTCTATGTTCTGCTGGTTCGTGCGGCCTGCGACGTTCGAGTCGTGGAGCACGCTGTCGAGGTCGCTCGTGATGGACGAGAGGTCGGAGTAGATGTTCGCGAGGGTCGCGTACGACGCGTCGTGCGTCTTCTGGAGAGCCGTCTCGGCGTTCGTCACCGCGTTTTGCGCCTGGAGGAGGTTCAGCTGCAGGGTCGAGGTGGCGGTCGTCTGTTCGTATGAGAGCTGCTGGTGCGCGAGGGCGAGCTTGGCATTCGCGAGCGACTGGAGCGCGTCGGTGGCGTCGAGCTGCGCGACCACCTGCCCGGCGGCCACGCGGTCGCCCGGCCTCACGTAGACGCCGACCACCTGGCCCGAGGCCTTGGGCGAGAGGGTGAGGGTCTGCGAGGCGCTCACCTGGCCGGTCTCGGTCAAGGTCGCGACGACCGTGCCGGTGGCAACCGTCGTGGTCACGTAGCGCGTCGCGGTCGAGGGCGCGGTGAGCCTCGCGTAGCCCTGGTAGCCGCCCCAGAGGACGACGAGCGCGATGACGGTACTCCAGAACTTGTGCGCGCGTGCGAAGCCGCGCGTGGCGCTCCACCCGGAGCGCAAGAGGCCCATGAGCGTGGTAATCATGAGAAAAAGTTAGCGGGTTGCTTACAGCATACTACTACGCGCCTGCACCGGTTTCCATTCCCGGAGCAGGTCGGTTTTGAACAAGCTCTCAGATGTTCTCGGTGATGATGTCGCGTTTGATGTCGTCCTCGGTACCGCCCACCTTCTTGCCGGGGTTCAAGATGCCCTGCGGGTCGAAGATGTGTTTCGTCTGCTCGAAGAGCGTCATCATCTCGTTGCCGAAGAGCATCGGGAGGTAGGGCGTGCGGATGATGCCGTCGTTGTGCTCTCCGGTGGTCGTGCCGCCCTCGGCGATGACGAGCTTGTACACCTCCGGACCGAGCTCGAAGATGACTTGGCGGTTCTCGGGCTTGCTGATATCCATGAGCGGGATGATGTGGAAGTTGCCGTTCCCGATATGGCCGGCGATGGTGTAGATGAAATGCGAGGAATACTTCTTGATGAGCGCGTCGAGCTTAGGGAGGAACTCGGGGTAGGTCTCGGGCGGCACGACGAAGTCGTCGATGAAGGGTACGGTGTGCATGCCGAGCACGTGCTTGCGCAAGAGGTTGAAGCTCTCGCGCCGCACGATCCAGAACTTCTCCGATTCGACCTCATTCTTCTCGATCTTGGTGTCGAGGTGCAGGTCGGCGAGCGCGGCCTGCGCGGCGAGCGCCTTGCGGTCGGCCTCCTCGAGCGTATCCTCGGCGAACTCGGCCATAAGGAGGAGCTTGGGCGCGCCGCCTTCGAGCACCATGAGCTCCTCGGGGATGAAGTCGATGCCGAGCCGGACGGCTTTGGACAACCCCATCTGCTTGAGCAAGCTCGGCATGAATCTTACCGCGAGCTTGAAGGTCTGGTCGTCGAAGCTCTCGAATGATTCCGGCTTCTGCTCAAGCACGCGCTTCACCACCTCCGGCAGGGGGCCGAGGTCGTGGAGGAAGATGACGAGCATCGCGCGGTGCGGCTTCGGGGTGACGAGGCCGATCTTCGCGCGGGTCCAGAGCGCGAGCGTCCCTTGGCTGCCGCAGACGAGCTTCGCGAGATTGGTCGCACCGGTGCGCGCGTCGCGTACGCTCCAGAGCGCATAGCCGGCGGAGTTCTTGGACACCTTCGGGCGGCGTGCCTCGATGAGGTCGGCATGCTCGGTGAGGAGCGCGTCCATCTCGCGGTAGATCGTGCCCTCGAGCGTCTCAAGCCTCTTCTTGTCTTCGACCTCTTCAGGCGAGAGCGACGTGAAGGTCGCCTGCGAGCCGTCCGCGAGGACGACGTCGAGCTCTTCGACATAGCGTTCGGTCTTGCCGTAGGCGAGGGTGCGCTCGCCGCCGGAGTTGTTCGCGACGATGCCGCCCATCGCGGCGATCTCACGCGAGGCGGGATAGGAGGGGAGGATGAGATCCTTCCCGAGCGTCGCCTTCTCGAAGTCGCGATAGTAGACGCCTGGCTCGGTGACGGCGAAGCCGCCTGAACCATCTCGAGCGTCTTCGCGAGGGACGACCTCACCCATATGATTCATATGCTCCGTAAACGAGATAACGACGCCGGTGGTCAGCGGGCCGCCGGACATGTCGGTGCCGGCGGAGCGGCCGGCGAGCGCGATGTCCATGCCCGCCGCGCGCGCGCGGCCGATCTCACGCACGACGGCGCTCACGTCCGCCGCGTCCTTCGGGCAGACGACGAGCGCGGGCATGCGCTCAAGGAGCGAGGTGTCGCGCGATGCTTTGCGCCGTGCCTCTTCGTCGTCTGTTACCTCACCCTTCACGGCGCCTTTGAGCGCCTCCTTCAATTCGTCGATAGTCATATAAAAGTAGTGTAGCAGCCAGACACGTCCGGCGTGCTCTCGTGCACGGTGGATAGCGTCTGGTAGAGTAGGGAGGTATGACCCAAGGCGAGGCGCTCTCCATACTGAAGACCGGGGCGAACGTCTTTCTCACCGGCGAGCCGGGGAGCGGCAAGACGCACACGATAAATGCACTCATCGCTTGGCTTCGCGCGTCGGGCATCGAGCCCTCGGTGACGGCGGCGACCGGCATCGCGGCAACGCATGTCGCCGGCATGACGCTCCACGCGTGGAGCGGTATCGGCGTCGCCGAGTCGCTCTCGCGAGCCGATGTCGACCGTATCGCGAGCAAGGAGCACGTCGCGAAGCGCCTCATGAAGGCCAAGATGCTCATCATCGAGGAGGTGTCGATGCTCTCGGCGACGACCTTCGAGATGGCCGACGCCGTCTGCCGCGAGGTGCGCCGCTCGGAGCAACCCTTCGGCGGGCTCACCGTCATTCTCGTAGGTGATTTCTTCCAGCTGCCGCCGGTATCGCGCGGGCGCGAGGTCGCCTTCGCGTATGCCTCGCCCGTCTGGCGGGAGCTGAACCTCATCACCTGCTATCTCACCGAACAGCATCGGCAGGAGGACGCCGACTTCCTCGACGTGCTTTCGGCGATCCGCGCGGGGCGGGTGAGTACCGCGCATCGCGGGCGGCTCGCGGCGCGCGCGTCGCGGCAAGACGCGCTTCCCGCCGACGCGCCGAAGCTCTTCTCGCACAATGCCGACGTCGACCGGATCAACGCCGCCGCGCTCGCCGCGCTCCCGGGGCGCACGCACGCCTTCCAGATGGAGACGAAAGGCCGCGAGACGCTCGTCGCGGGGCTCATCCGCGGCTGCCTCTCGCCCGAAGTGCTCGAGCTCAAGGAGGGCGCGTCGGTCATGTTCACCAAGAACTCGCCGCAGGGGAGATTCGTGAACGGCACCTTGGGCACGGTGCGAGGCTTCGACGGCGAGGGGCTGCCGATCGTCGAGACGAAGCGCGGCAAGACGGTCACCGCCGAGCCCATGGAGTGGCAGCTCGAGACAGAGGGCAAGGTGCGTGCGAGCCTCACGCAGGTGCCCTTGCGGCTCGCGTACGCGATGACGGTGCACAAGAGCCAAGGGATGAGCATGGACGCGGCGGTCATCGACCTCTCGAGAGCGTTCGAGTATGGCCAGGGGTACGTCGCGCTCTCGCGCGTGCGCGCGCTCGCGGGGCTCTATCTCGTCGGGCTGAACGAGCGCGCGCTCGAGGTGCATCCCGATATACAGCTGAAAGACCGCGAGTTCCGCGCGGCGAGCACCGCCGCAGCCGAGCGCTTCGCCGAGCTGCCGGCAGACGAGACCGAAGCGCTTCAGAAGCGGTTCGTGAAGGCGATGGGCGGCGCGTGGATGAGCGCGGAAGAAGCGGAGAAGGCGCAGCGCGCGCCGCACAGCGGCGCGCGTGAGCATGGCGCGCTCCCCGGCCGCCTCGCGGAGACGCTCTCCAGCGTGCGTAGCGCGCGGAGCCTGAAGGACGCGGCCAAGGCGCGCGGCCTCGCCGTCTCGACCATCGTCCATCACCTCGAAGAGCTCGCTGCGCTCGGCCGCCTCGCGAGCACCGACTACCGCCACCTCCTGCCGGACGAGCCGACGGTCGACGAGATCCGTGAGGCGCTTGCCGACGAGAAGAGCGACAAGCTCGCCCCCGTCTTCCACGCGCTCCGCGCCCGCCACTCCTTCGAGACCATCCGTCTCGTGCGGCTGCTCGGGTAACGAGGGACACCGACAAACGCGGTTACGTAGCAGGTTACGTAACCTGCTACGTAACAAAACCGGATCTATTGCTGCGCGAGCACCAGCGCGCCGTGGAGGGCGGAGCGGTCGGCGAGAGAGGCGAGCTGGATGTCAGGGAGATCGGGGAGCGCGGTGTTGGCGGCGGCGAGGGTCGCGCGGACGCGCCCGAGCGGGATCGCTCGCTCGCCGGTGAAGGCGCTGCCGCCCAAGACGACCCGGTCGGGAGACCAGTGCAGGATGGTCGCGTAGAGGCCGAGCGCGAACGCGTCGGCAATGGTGTCCCACGCGGCAGGGTCGTCGATCTCGGCGGCTGGGCGGCCGTAGCGCGCGGCGAGGCCGGAGCCGGAGACGAGCGACTCGAGCTCGGGCGCGTCCGCGCTCGCGCCGAGGCGCAGGTGGCCGATCTCGAAGCCGCGCGCGTGACGGTCGATCTGCCCGTCGACGATGCGCGCGCCGCCCGCGCCCGTGCCGACAGCGACATAGGCGAGAATGCTCGCGCCTTGCCCGGCACCCGCGTGCGCCTCGCCCAGGGCGCCGAGCATCGCATCGTTTTCAGTATGCACCGGAGCGCCGACCGCGTTGCCGAATCGCTCGGCGAGCTGCGCACCATCCCACGCCGGGAGGTGCGGCGCGCGCAAGAGCGTCGTCCCGTCTGTCGAGAAGAGTCCGGCGACGCCGATGACCGCGCGTTCGATCGCTCTGCCGTGCGCGAGCTCTGTGGCGCTGCGTGCGAAGGCGGCCACGGCGTCGTCGAGCGCCTGTGGCGTGTCCACGATGACCGGCTCCTCGAACGAGCCCGGCACCTCGCTTGCTGCGAGGCGCAGGTGCGTGCCGCCGATGTCGCCGAGGAGGATCATGACTCCGGTTCGGCCATCTTCTGCTTGAACTCGGCGACGAGCGGCGTCGCCGCGTCCGGCGCGCCGTAGGCGTTTGCAAGGCCGAGGGCGGTCCACACGCCCGCGAGGACGCCGTGGAGCGCCTTCTCAAGCGCGGTCGCGCCGGAGAGCGGTACGGCGGTCACCGCGACGCCGCGCGCGGCAAGCAGGCCTTGCATGATGCGCATGCGCTTCTTGATGCGCGGGTGGTCGCTCTCGTCGGTGAGCATGAGCACATGGAATCGCTGTGAGAGCGCCTGCGAGGCCTCGGGCGCGTCGTAGCCGGAGAGCTCGTTGTGGCAGAGCTCGGGGAAGAGGTTGTAGCCGGCGGGAATCTTGCCCGTCTCGTTCATCGCGATCTTCCAGAAGTAGGCGATGGAGAAGTTCTGCGTCGAGGCATAGATGAGCGGGACCGTATCGCGCAGCGTCGTGACGAGTGCGGCGGCCTCGGCGCGGCCGTGATCAGGGTCGAGGGCGCGCCCGGCCTCGGCGATGGCGCGCTCGAGCGCCACGTCGCCCAAGAGTCGCGCGAGCGCGAGCATCGACAGGCCGACCGCCATGCGCGGCTCGATGTGCGTATCCGGCAGGAGGATGAGCGGGAGGCCGTGCGCGCGGGCGAGGTCGGCGAGCGCGCCGCCGGTGGTGACGACCGCGAGCGCGAGGCCGGCCTCGAGCGCGGCCTGCGCCGCGTCGAGCGTCTCTTCGGTCGTGCCCGAGTAGGAGCTCGCGACGATGAGCGCGCCTTCGAGGTCGGCTCGGGGCACGCGCGGGAGGCCGTAGTCGCGGTGGATGGTGACGGGGAGGGTTGGGTCGTGGGTGAGGAGGAGGTCGGCGCCCAAGTGCGAGCCGCCCATGCCGCAGACGATGAGGCGCGTCGGCACTGCCGGCAGCTTATCCGCATGCTCCACCACCGGCTCCCAGGCAAACTGCTCGGCAAAACGCGCAATCTGTTCTTCCATATGATTTCAGTATACCAAA
>CAYZWA010000015.1:11120-12462 GCA_964482105.1 uncultured Candidatus Saccharibacteria bacterium | reverse complement strand
AGCGCGCGAGGAAGAAGAGGCCGATGGCAGGGGCGGCGAACCACCAGAAGAAGTAGGCCTTGGGCGCGAAGAGGGCGTCGAGCGCGGGGGTGAAGCCGTACACCTGCGTGACGGCGAAAATCTGGTAGCCGATCGCGATGAGGAAGGCCGCGCCGAGGAAGGAGAGGAGGACGAAGCCGACGAGCCCGATCGAGAGGAAGTCGGAGACGACCATGCGCCGGAGGATGAGGTAGAAGGCCGCGACGAGCGCGACATAGAGCGCGAGGTGCGCGGTGACCGCAGTCAGGGCCGGCGCGCTCGGCACGTAGGTCATGAAGGGGAAGGTCGCGTAGAGCGCGTACGCGCCGTAGAACGAGAGGAGGAGCGCGGCGAAGGGCCCGCGCCCGACGTAGCGCGCGAAGAGGAAGAGCGCCCCCGCGAGGACGAGGAGCACGACGAACGCGCTCAAGAAGCCGAACACCGACGACGCGGCATGCGTCGCGGCCGTGCCGGCTTGCGTGAGGCTCGCTGCTGCAGCAGACATGCTGCTATTGTACCACCACGCCAACGGCTACAGCCCCTCATTCTGCAACTCTTCGATCGCGCGCTTCGCCTTGCCCGAGAGCTTGTGCGGGAGGGCGACCTCGGTGCGGATGATGAGGTCGCCGCGGCTCGAACCGCCGACCGGCACCCCCTTGCCGCGCACGCGCAGGAGCTCCTCGGGGCGCTTCATCGCCGGCACTTTCACCTCGATGGTCTTCCCTTCCAGGGTCGCGATGGATACGCTCGTGCCGAGGAGCGCGTCGGTGAGCTTGACTGGCAGGTGCATGACGAGATTCGCGCCTTCGCGATGGAAGACCGGGTGCGGCGTCACGTGCACCTTGATGTAGAGGTCGCCCGATGCGCCGCCCTTCACCGCTTCGCCCTTGCCGCTGAGGCGGATCATCTCGCCGTCGGCGATGCCGGGCGGGACGGTAATCTTGATCTCTTCTTCCTTGCGGCGGACGCCGTGCCCCTTGCAATCTGTGCACGCCTCCTTCGGCACCTTGCCCGCGCCGTCGCACACGTCGCAGACGCGCTCGGTCGCGAACTGGCCCAGGATCGAATTGCGCACCTCGTGGATGCGCCCGCGCCCGTTGCAGGCCGTGCAGGAGTCGAAGCTCGTGCCCGGCTTCGCGCCCGTGCCGTTGCAGGTGTCGCAGGTCGCGACCTTGCCGAGGAGCACGGTGCGCTCGGTGCCGAAGACGGCGTCCTTGAACGGGAGCTCGAGGTCGATCGAGATGTCGCGGGCGCGAGGAGGGCGGGCGCGCCCGCCGCCGAACATCCCGCCGAAGAGGTCGCCGAAGTCGAACTCGACCCCGCC
>CAYZWA010000015.1:0-11020 GCA_964482105.1 uncultured Candidatus Saccharibacteria bacterium | reverse complement strand
CCCGCCTCCGGCACCTGCGGCTTGCTGGAACTGGGAGAAGTCGAACCCGCCGAAGGGGTTCTGCCCGCCGAAGCCGCCCTGCGGCGCGCCGCCCGGGAAGGCCTGGCCGTAGGTGTCATATTCGCGCCGCTTCTTCTCGTCGCCCAAGACCGCGTAGGCCTCGGTCACCTCCTTGAACTTCGCGTCGTTCCCGCCCTTGTCGGGGTGGTGCTGGTGGGCGAGCTTCCTAAATGCCTTCTTGATATCATCCTGGCTCGCCTTCTTGTCGACGCCCAGGACGTGATAATAATCTTTTGCCATATATCGATACTATACGACACACGACGTGCAGGTGCAAAAGCACCCGCGGCGCCGGAGGCGCCGCGGGTGTCGGTCTCGCATCCCCGCGTGTTACGTAACACGCGGGGGGACATCGGATGTCCTAGTCTTTCGGCTCGTCCGGTTTTTCCTTGAACTCGGCGTCGGTCGCGCCGGTGTCGCCGTCTTTCTTGTCGCCGGAGGGCGCGCCGCCTCCCGACTCGCTTCCCTGTCCCTCGCTTTGCTCGGGACCTCCGCTCGCGGGGCTCGCTCCGGCCTTGGCTAGCGCTTCGCCGATCTTCATCATGGCGGTCGAGAGCTCCTCGGTCGCGGTCTTGATCGCGGCCGCGTCGTCGCCGTCCTTGACGGCCTTCAGTGCTTCGGTCTTCGCGTTCACCGCGGTCTTCACCTCTTCCGGCACCTTGTCGCCGCCGTCTTTGAGGCCCTTCTCGGCCGCGTAGATGGTCTGCTCGGCGACATTCTTCACCTCGACGAGCTCCTTGCGCTTCTCGTCGTCGCTCGCGTGCGCCTCGGCGTCGGCCTTCATCTTCTCGATGTCCTCCTTCGAGAGGCCGGTCGAGCCCTCGATGCGGATCGACTGCTCCTTGCCGGTCGTCTTCTCCTTGGCCTTCACGGTGAGGATGCCGGAGGCGTCGACGTCGAAGGTGACCTCGACCTGCGGCATGCCCCGCGGCGCGGGCGGGATGCCGTCGAGCATGAACTTGCCGAGCGACTTGTTGTCGGCGCTCATCGCGCGCTCGCCCTGGGTCACGTGGATCTCGACCGAGGGCTGGTTGTCCGCCGCGGTCGAGAAGGTCTGGGTGCGGCTGGTCGGGATCGCGGTGTTGCGCTCGACGAGCTTGGTCGCGACGCCGCCCATCGTCTCGATGGCGAGCGAGAGCGGGATGACGTCGACGAGGAGGATGTCCTTCACGTCGCCCTGGAGGATACCCGCCTGGATGGCCGCGCCGATCGCCACCACCTCGTCGGGGTTCACGCTCATGTTCGGCTTCTTGCCGAAGAACGTCTCGACCGCGCTCTGTATCGCCGGCATGCGGGTCTGGCCGCCGACGAGGATGATCTCGTTCACGTCGCCGACCTTGAAGGGCGACGCCTCCATCGCGCGCTTGGTGATCGCGAGCGCGCGGTCGACGAACTCGGCCGAGAGCTCCTCGAGCTTGGCGCGGGTCAGCTTCACCAGGAGGTGCTGCGGCCCCGCGTCGGTCGAGGTGAGGAAGGGGATGTTGATCTCGGTCTCCATCGCGCTCGAGAGCTCGATCTTCGCCTTCTCGGCTGCCTCGTCGAGGCGCTGTCGCGCGAGCGCGTCGCCCATCACGTCGACGCCGCTCTCCTTCTTGAACTCCGCAGCGAGCCAGCCGATGATCTTCTGGTCGATGTCCTTGCCGCCCAAGTGCGCGTCGCCGTCGGTCGACTTCACCTCGATGGTGTCGTCGCCCACGTCGAGGATCGAGATGTCGAAGGTCCCGCCGCCGAAGTCGAACACGGCGATCTTCTCATCCTTCTTCTTATTGAATCCGTATGCGAGCGCGGCGGCGGTCGGCTCGTTGATGATGCGCTTCACCTCGAGGCCGGCAATCTGCCCCGCCGCCTTGGTCGCGCTCCTCTGGTCGTCGTTGAAATAGGCGGGGACGGTGATGACCGCTTCGGTAATCTTCTCCCCGGTCTTCGCCTCGGCGTCGGCCTTCATCTTGCCGAGGATCATCGCCGAGACCTCCTCGGGGCGGTACCACTTGTCGCCCATCTTGACCTCGATGCCGCCGTTGTCGGCCTTCTTCATCTCGAAGGGCACCGCCGCTTTATCCTTCTGCACGTCCGCCTCGTCGAAGCGGTGGCCGATGAAGCGCTTGATCTGGTAGATCGTGTTGGTCGGGTTGGTCACCGACTGCCGCTTCGCGAGCGTGCCGACGATACGCTCGCCGTTCTTCCCCACCGCGACGATGCTGGGGGTCGTGCGGGCACCCTCGGCGTTCTCGAGGACGCGCGGTTCGCCGCCCTCGACGATCGCCATCGCCGAGTTCGTCGTGCCCAAGTCGATTCCAAGGATTTTTGCCATAGTGAAAGTGAAATAAGTTACGCCAACAAGTATTCTACGAAAACGTGCGCACGGGTGCAACCACCTCCGGCGGTACGCCGAACGAAGGTTGCGCTCCGGGCCGCTCGGCCAAGTCTTACCACCTTCTTAGCGGCGTACCGCCTCCGCTACGACTCGACATGTGCCACACGCACCTTCGCGGGACGGATGACGGCGTCGCCGACGCGCCACCCCTTTTCTAGTACGGCCGAGAGGGTGTCGTCTTTCTCTGCGCTCTCGGCCGGGTCGGTGCCGAGCGCGTCGTGGCGCGCGGGGTCGAAGGGTTCGCCCTCGACCCCGATCGCCTCGAGGCCGAGCGACGCGAAGGCGCTCTCGAGCTGCTTGGCGATCGCGGCGAAGCCCTCCGGTATCTCGCCGTGCTCTTTGGCGCGCTCGAGGGCGTCGAAGGCGGGTAGCAGGGTCTCGACGGCGTCTGTCTTCCCTTTCGCGCGCGCCGCCGCGGTCGCCTCGTCAGAGCGCTTGAGCAGGTTCACATAGTCGGCTTTGGCACGCTGCCAGCCGTCCATATATTCCTGCTTCTCCGCGCGACAGCGCGCGAGCTCGCTTCGGAGCTTCGCCACCTTCCCTTCTGCACGGTCGTCGCCCTCGTCGATACCGTCGTCGCCTGCCTCTGTCTCGACGACGACATCGTTCTCTTCGTGCTCAGCCATGCGCCTATCATGCCCGAACACGGGCGAGAAGTCAAAAAGAACGGAGCCCCGAGGGGCTCCGAGTCGTTGCCATTCCCGTGAAGCAGCGAATGCTACTTCTGAACGAGTGGCGGATCGAAGAGGCGGATGTCATATACCGGCTCCTTTCTCTCGCGCAGCGGAGGCACCGGGAATTCGCCGGTCATGGCGCGGAGCACGGCGGCCACGAATCCCTCCGGGCCCTCGTACGCGTGCGTTGGTCCATCACCCGTCTCGTCCATGATGACCGGCGTGCCGGGCAGTTCCGAGATGGAGCGCTTCGCCGCTTCGAGAGCAATGCTTCCCGGCTCTCCGAGTGCGACGCCGATGACCGGCGGCGGGTCGTCCATGTACTCATGCAGCCACGCGTCTACGACGCCCGGCAAGGCGAAGGCCTTCGCGCCGGCAGCGACGATCGCGTCGTACTTCCCTTTTGCCAGCTCCTGCTCGACGTACGTCCGTAACTTCTCTGGATTGCGATGGCAGCTGATGGCGTTCACCTCCGCGCACTGCCGGAGATACTCCAGAGTGGGCGGCGACAGCGTCGCTATTGCCCTTTCGACGCATGGGATGTCATTCTCACTACCGAACAAGACGGCGACACGCCGCCTCCGACCGTGAACGTCGATCTGCATGGCCTGTCGCTGGTAGGTCTCAAGTCTCGTATCGGTCAGCAGCCAGAAGATATAGCGGTATGTCCGCCGCAGCTGCTCCACCAGCTCGCTCGGCACTCGCATCGCGTGCACGCGTGTCACGTCGGCCGGGTTCTCCGGGTTGAGCGTGTCGATACCCATCTCGATGCCCCACTGCCGGGCGAGCTGCTTGTCGAGAGCTGGCGGTGCCTTGCGCGTCTCCGCCTCTCGGCTCGCGAGCCACGCCTCGAGACTCCAGAAGCGGCTCGAGTCGGGTGTCATCACCTCGTCGACGATGTACCAATTGCCGTGCTCGTCCTGCCCAAGCTCAAACTTAGTATCGGCGAGCTTGATGCCCGCACGCTTGGCGAGGCCGGCAATCTTGTGGAATGCCCGCATCACCAACCGGCACGCATCCGAGTACTGCGCCACCACGTCGTTGACGTCGAGCGGCTGGTCGTGCCCGTCTTCGGCCTTGGTCGTGGGCGTGAGGATTGGCTCAAGCAACGCATCGCCGTCTTGAAGCCCCGGCGGGAGCCGGTTGCCGCAGACCGTGCCGGTCTTTTGGTACTCCCTGAGTCCCGACCCGGTTAACGTGCTGCGCACGACGAACTCAATCGGCAGCACCTTGAGCCATCGCACCACCATGGCCCGGGACTGAAGGTCCACATTGCCATGGAGGGATTCAGGCAGATACTGATCGATATACGCACCAGTAGCAACAAGGTGCGTCTTTATGCCCTGACTTTCGAGCAGCGTCAGCGAGAAATGACTCACCGTATTGAGCACCGCGCCCTTCTCCGGCACGAGCACGTTCAACGTGAAGTCGAAGATGCTAAGCGCGTCGGTCGTGACGACGAGCAGTAACCCGCCGTCGAGATTGTACGTATCGCGGACCTTGCCGCGATGCAAGAGTGGTAGTCCAGGCACAAGCGGGACGCCCTCACGGGCGGGAGAGAATGTGGCCATTATCGGCCTCCTATATGTCAACGATGAACGCGGCGCGACCGCCGCGGGCGGGGACGATTCCCCTTTCACGCACTCCGCTCCCAGTAATAGCAGGACACGGGCGACGACGCAACAGGCGGCGTGTTACGACCGGGTCGAGAAGACGATCGAGGACGGCGGGGTGAAGAGGGTCGCATCGACGGTCCAGTCGTCGCAGGCGAAGGTGATCGGCGTCACGAGGTCGACGCCGCCCGCGTCCGCGATGACGCTGCCGCTCACGCTCGAGGGCGCGGGGAGCTTGATACCCGTCGCCGCGCCTTCCTGCCAGGTGTAGAGGTACATACCGTCGTCGACGACGACGACACGCACGTAGACGCCGTTCCGATAGCCGCCCCAGATGGCGCGCATCTTGCCGTCGGCGATGTAGAGGGTGCCGGTGCGCTTCGCGTATGCGGTCGAGGCGGTCGCTGAGCAGTAGAGCGGTTCCTTCTGCTTCATAAGGTACGAGAGCGAGCTGTAGCCGGCGATCTTCGCGGGTACGGTCACTGGCGCGGGTGCCGGCTGCGGCGCGGCCGCCGTCGTGGCGGAGGGTTTCGGCGTGGCCGGCCCCGGAGCGGGCGTCTGGGCGGGCGTCGACAGGGTCGAGGTGGCCGCGGACGGCGTGCTTGTCGCGGTCGGTGCCGGCGTCTCATGCGAGGACGGCAGGAACAGGAGCGCGGCCCCGATGATGACGATAATGATGACAATCCAGATGACGATGCGATCGGCCTTTCCGCTCATTATCGACAGCGTACCACGCTCTCGCGGGCCGGGAGCGCGCCGCGCGCGGGTGTGTGGACAACGCGCGCGCCGGGCGCTATTCGCGGATGCGCCAGCCGCGCGAGACGAGGTATACCACGGCAGCGAAGAAAGCAAGCGTGAGGACGCTCATGAGGAGCGACGCGAAGAAGATGCTCGTCTCGGTGTAGCCGGTCATCGCGTAGCGGAAGCCGTCGGTCACGTAGAAGAACGGGTTGAAGCGCGTGACGACCTGCATCCACGGCGGCAGCATGTGCACGCTCGTGAACATCCCGCCGAGGAAGGTGAGCGGCGTGACGATGAAGGTCGGGAGCGCGCCGAGCTGCTCGAAGGTGTCTGCCCAGAGGCCGACGAGGAAGCCGACCAGCCCGAAGAAGCTCGCGGTGATGAAGAGCCAGAACAGGAGGAAGAACGGATGCACGAGCGAGACGGCCCCGAAGAGGACGCCGACGAGGGCGATGCCGGTCGCGATGATGAGCACGCGCACGAAGACCGCGAGCAGGTTACCGAAGATGAGCTCGCGGTAGGCGATCGGCGAGACGAGCATCTCCTGGATGAAGTGCAGGAAGCGGGCGAAATAGATGCGGATCGCCGCGCCGTTGAACGCGGCCATGATGACGTTCAGCGCCAGGATGCCCGGGAAGACGAACGTGATGTAGGGTACGCCGGCGATGTCGCCCACGCGCGCTCCCATGACCGAGCCGAAGATGAAGATATAGAGGAACGCGGTGATGAGCGGCGCGCCGAGGAACTGGATCGGCGTGCGCAGCGCGGCGATCACGTCGCGGCGGATGATGGTGGCGAGGCGGATCGGGTTCATATCAGTTTTCTTCTTTCTTCGTGCTGCCGGTCGCGGCGAGGTAGGCGCTCTCGAGCCCGCCCGCCTCCTTCACGAAGTCGTGCTTCGGCCCCTCCTTGACGACCCGGCCCGCGGCGATGATGGCAATGTGGCCGCAGAGCTTCTCGACCTCCTCCAGGTAGTGCGAGGTGAGGATGATGGTCTTGCCTTCCCTATTGAGCTCGCGCAGGTAGTCCCAGAGCGCGAGGCGTGTCTCGACGTCGACCCCCGCCGTCGGCTCGTCGAGGATGAGGAGCTCAGGGTCGTGCATGAGGGCACGCGCGAGGATGACCCGGCGCTTTAGGCCTCCCGAGAGCTGCGTGAACTGCTTCTGTGCGTGCGGTACGAGGCCGAATCGCTCGAGGAGCTCTGCGATGCGCGCCTTGCGGGCAGCCTTGGGCATCCCGTGGTAGCCGCCGACGTAGTCGAGGATGCTCGGGATCGGCTCGAACGGGTCCACGTCGAACTCCTGCGGCGAGAGCCCCACGAGCGACCGTGCCGCCGTGTAGTCGGCGACGACGTCGCGCCCGAAGACTTCGAGCTTCCCGGCGGTCGGCTGGCTGATGCCGGTGACGCAGTGGATGGTCGTCGACTTGCCGGCGCCGTTGGGCCCCAGGAGGCCGAAGAACTCGCCCCTCGGGATCGTGAGCGAGAGGTCATCGACCGCCTTCACGCCGCCTTTGCGGTAGACCTTGGTGAAGTGCGTGATGGTGAGGGCGTTTTCCATGCCATATGAGTATGACATGGCGCGCTAGTCTGTGGAACCTGTGGGTTACTGATCGACCACGAGTGTCTGGCGGATCGCGTCGAACCGGTCGACGAGCGCCGTGTGGTCGAAGCGGGTCACGCTGCCCGCCGGGTAGTTCTCGAACACGCCGTAGTGGATAAAGTAGCGCACCGCGAGGCAGGGGTTCGTGCCCGGGAGCGCGTAGACGGTCTCTTCGTAGCGGTTGCCCGCGCCTGCGCCGGTCGTCGAGGCGACCGAGTAGGTCGTGCCGCCTTCGGTCACCGTGCGCGCGGTCGCGCCCTCGAGGAAGCGGGTCGCCGTGCAGTCTTGCGCAGCCGGAATCGCCTCGACCGAGAGGTAGGTGTCGGGCGCGAGGTTGGTGCCGGCGGCGGTGGTCGAAGCGATGGTGAACTTCACCCCGTTGATATCATGCCCCGGCCCGAGCTCCTGGTAGCGGTACGCCTGGTCGACGGTGTAGCCGGCCGGGTAGCGGATCGAGAAGCCGAGCGTGCTCGACGCGTATGCCTCGCCGAGGCCGGAGCCGGCGGGCTCGGCCGCGACGGCGACGCAGCCGATGTAGGACTTCTGCACGTTGTTCTCAAGCACGAGGGCGCCGTTGCCCTTGCTCCAGAAGACGAACGTCTCGCTCCCCGCTACGTTCGGGTTGCCGTCGCTGTAACGCGCGCCGTCGGCCGAGAGGGTCTGCCGGAGCGTCATGGAGCGGCCGTCGGAGAGCGTGAGCGCGACCGAGCCGCCCGGGGTCGGGGGCTCGCCGGGCGCGGCGGGCGGGGTGGTGGTGCCCCGGTAGAAGCTCGCGTCGATGGTCTTGCCGCCGTTGCAGAGGTAGTGCGCGGTGGCGACGGGCTGCGGCCCGGCCGGCCCGGCCGGCGTGCGCGACAGGTAGAACGCGCCGGCGGCGATGATACACACGACGATGAGCACGGTCCAGAATGTTTTCATACGCGGCAAGTGAGTTACTGGCTGGTAACTCACTCCATCGTATCACTGCTCGCGCGCCGTGTCGCGTCAGTTCAGTATCCAGATGGCGGCGTTCAGGACGGTCGCGAAGGCGACCCAGGCGAGGTAGGGCGCGAGGAGCCAGGCGGCGCTCGGCCGCACGCGCGCGAAGGCGATGAGCGTCGCGCCGATCGCCGCGAGGAGGAGCACGATGACGACGAGCCCGCCGCCGATGCTCTTCACGCCGAAGAAGACGGGCGTCCAGACGCTGTTCAGGGCGAGCTGCAGGGCGAAGAGCCAGAGCGCGCGCCGCGAAGCGGCGCGCGCTCCCTCCCCTTCTCCTCCCGCCCGCCACACGAGATACGCCGCGATACCCATGAGCGCGTAGAGTGTCGTCCACACCGGGCCGAAGAGCCAGCTCGGCGGGGCAAAGGGCGGCAGCACGAGCGTCGCGTACCAGCCCGGCACCGCGCCTGCGGTCACCGTCGCGCCCGCGAGGCCCACCGCCTCGCAGAGCGCGATGAGGCCGATGAGCACGAGCGCGCGGCGCAGGTTCATGCTTCCATCATACACCCGGGCGACCAGAGGCAATCCCCCGCGGCGCCGGAGGCGCCGCGGGGGATTCCTGCTTCCCTGCGCGAAACGAGTTCGCCAACAATAGCGCATGGCGGCGCTCACGGTGCAACACTGCCTAGCGGATGCCGGTGTCGCAGGAGATAGTCGTGGTCGCGTAGCTGCCGGCGCGCACCGTCACCGTAGCCGAGGTACAGCGCGGGAGCGGCGAGCCGCCCGTGGCCGAGATAGCGTAGTCGCCCGGCGCAAGCGGGATCGAGAACATGCCCGAAGCATCGGATGCGGTCGTTGCGATGCGATCGCCCGAGCCTGCGCGCGTAACCGTTACGGTCGTCTGGTACGGCTTGTCGGCACACGCAGGGTCGGGCGGCTCCCGCATCACCGGGCACGTCGGCCCGAGGAGGATCGTACCCGAGATGCCCGAGTCATCCCCCACTTGTCGGGGGGCGTTCGTCGTGCGCGGGAGCAAGAGCAGGAGCGCGAGGAGGTAGAGCGCGACCAGCGCGGCGAAATAGCCCACCGTGCGCGCGAAGAACGTCACCCCTTCCCTCCGTTTGCCGTCGGAGAAGAGCACGAGCGGCTCGTAGAGGAAGAGGTACCCCATCACTGCCACCGAGAGCACGAAGAGCCCGAGCACCCCGATCGGCACGAAGAGCGTCCTGCTGACGGCGGTGGTAGCGGTGATGAGCTGGAGCGCCCCCACCACGAGCACGATATATGCGCCCGCCAGAACCGCATAGGTGAAAGGCTTCATATCCCTCCAGTATACTCCTCCGCCCGGGTGCGCAACCTAGCTTGTGTGCGCGCGCACCGGTCGGGGCGCGGTCTGCTACACTGGACGCTAATGGTGGCGCTCTCTCCCCTGCGGGATCTGGCTCTCTTCGCCTCCGGCATCGTGGTCGGCGGGATCAACTCGGTGGCGGGCGGCGGGATGCTGCTCGGCTTCCCGGTGCTCGCGGCCTTCGGCCTCCCCGCCCTCGTCGCGAACGCGACCGGCAAGCTCGTGGTCCTGCCCGGGCAGGTCGCGTCGGCGCTCGGGTATCGCGCCTTCTGGCGCACGGTGCCGCGGCACTACTACCTGCTCCTCATCCCCACGGTGCTCGGCGGCGCGCTCGGCGCGCTCCTCTTGCGGAACACCGCGAGCGCGCAGTTCGCGCACGCGGTCCCCTTCCTCATCCTCGGCGCGGTCGGCATCTTCGCGTTCCAGCCGCTGCTGCCGCGCCTCCTCGACCGCGCGGCGCACCACTTTATCCTGCCGTTCGCCGCGCTCGCGCTCGGGATAGCCGCCATCGCGACCTACGGCGGCTACTTCGGCGTCGGGTTCGGCTTCATGCTGCTCTCGCTGCTCTCCTTCGGCGGGATGGAGAGCATCCACGAGATGAATGTGCTCAAGAACATCGCAGGAAGCGTCTCGCTCGTCGTGGTCGTCGCTATCCTCCTGCCCGGCTCGTTCATCGATTGGGAGCCGGGGCTCGTGATGGCGGCCGGCACCGCGCTCGGCGGCTACGCGACCGCGCGCCTCGCGCCCCGGATCCCCACCGCAGTCATCCGCGGCACGGTCATCATGCTCGGCCTCGTATCAGCCGCGTACTTCTTCGCGTACCATCCGATCTAGCCGATCCCGGGCGGCGAGGAGCCACGCCCCTTCTTCTCGCGCGCGAGGAGGACATAGGAATAGATGAGGAGGATGACGATGATGACGAGCAGCGGCGCGATGACAAGCCAGAGCGCGAGCGCGCTCGGCGCGAAGGCGGCGGCGAAGATGCAGAGCGCCGCGATGCCGAGGAGCGGCGCGCCGAGCCGATGCGTCTTGTCCCACACCGCGTCGCTCGAGAGCGTCCAGGGCGTGCGGATGCCGAAGAACCAGTTGCGCTTCACGAGCGGGAGGAGCGCCGCAATAACGCCGACGAGGATTGCGAGCGCCGGCAGGACGGCGCGGGACACGTTTACCGCCCAGCCGAGATCCGCACCGAGCGTGAGCGCGTAGACGTAGCCGAAGAAGGCCTCGAGCAGGATCCAGAAGAAGTCGTACACGTAGCGGAAGCCGGGGAACCCTTTCGCGATGGGGTCGATCCGCGGCAGGAGCGCCCAGAGGCCCCAGAGCGCGAGCATGATGAACGGGAGCATGAAGGCCGCCACGAAGCGCGAAGAAGTACCATTGACCTGCCCCGCGGCATCCCAGTGCGAGGCGACGATGGATGGCAGATGCGGGTAGACGAGCGCGCCGGTCGCGAAGCACGCGACGACGATGATGCCGATAGCAAAACCGGGGAGACGGGGGTGCAAGGGGTTCATAGGTTAAGTATACGCCGGGGCCGCGGTACACGGGTATGCCTGTGCACAAGCGCGGCAGGCCACGCGGTCGATGGGCGTGCGTCGCGGGCTGAGCCAATGTCGGCCGTCGTCTCCGCACTCAAGGCAGAGAACGAATGATGTTACTGAAAAATCCTTTACAGCATGCAAAGTCGG
>CAYZWA010000014.1:0-12554 GCA_964482105.1 uncultured Candidatus Saccharibacteria bacterium | reverse complement strand
AGGTCCCAAGCGTTTGGCTGTTCGCCAATTAAAAAGGTACGCGAGCTGGGTTCAAACCGTCGTGAGACAGGTTGGTCTCCTATCTACTACAGGCGTTGATTCTTGCGGAGGGTTGTCCCTAGTACGAGAGGACCGGGATGAACTGACCTCTGGTCTATCGGCTGTCGCGCCAGCGGCACTGCCGAGTAGCTATGTCGGGTAGCGATAACCGCTGAAAGCATATAAGCGGGAAGCGTGCTCCAAGATCAGGAATCGTGATTGAGACTCGTGGGAGATGACCACGTCGATAGGCTCTAGATGGAAGCGTCGCAAGGCGTTCAGTCGAGGAGTACTAATAAGTCCAGTCTCTCGTGCGGAATTCTGTATAACACAGATCGTTGATGCAAGCCTTTGCGGTATCGTATTCGTCACCGAACGCACTCGAGCGTTCGGTTCTGGTGGCTCGGCGGGAGGGTCATACCCGGTCCCATTCCGAACCCGGCAGTCAAGCCTCCTCGCGGCGATGGTACTTACCATCTCGGTAGGGAGAGTAGCTAGCCGCCAGAACTGAGCGCTCGAATAACACCGCCGTGCGCCCTGAAGGGCGCACGGCGGTGTTCTGCTATACTACACGCATGGCGCTCTCGTGGGGCAGACGGCGGCAGATCATCATCCTCCTCAACGTCGGGGCGGTAATCGTCGCGATCATAGCGTGGTTCTCTTTTCTGGCGCTGTACCATGCGCCGACGTGCACCGATGGCGTGCAGAACCAAGGCGAGACGGGCGTCGACTGCGGCGGCCCGTGCGCGGCGGTCTGTACCGACGCGGCACATGCGCCGGTCGTCCTCTACGCGCGCGCGCTCCCGAAAGACGGCGGGCGTATCGACGTTGCGGCGTCGGTGACGAACCCGAACCAAGGCGCCGAAGCGCATGCCGTCCAGTACACGCTTACGCTCTATGGCGCGCAGCAGGTCTTCGTGAAGCGCGTGACCGGCACCCTCGACCTGCCGGCCGGCGCGACCGTGCCGGTCTTCATCCCGAATCTCTCGGTGGGGTACCAGAGCGACATCCACGCGCTCCTCGCGATCGCGTCGTCGACGATCGCGTGGCGCGTACCGGCGCCAGGCGACGTGTCGCCGGTGCCGCAGGCGGGCACCGCGACGGTAGGCGGGACGCACGGCGCGCCGCGCATCACCGCGACCCTCACGAACGACACGACCGGTGCGATGCAGGACGTGCCGGTCGTCGTGTTCGTCTCCGACGCCGCGGGCAACGTCATCGCCGCGTCGGAGACGATCGTCCCGAACGTGCCGGCGCAGGGGCAGGCGACCGCGACCTTCACCTGGAACCAGGCGTTCTCCGCGACGCCGTCGGTCATCTCGATCACGCCGATTGCCGCCGTCGCCGCGGGCGGCAGCTAGTATGCCAGCGGCGGTGCGCCGGCGGCAGTGGCGGGTTATCGATTGGACGCTCGTCGGCCCGGCGATCGCGCTCTCGCTCGTCGGTATCGTCACGATGAACACGTTCGGGCAAGGCGCGTCGCTCGCGCCGCGTCAGCTCGTCTGGCTCCTCATCTCGTGCGGCCTCTACGCGCTCATCGCATCGCTCGACATGAGCGTGCTGCGCCGGCAGGCGGTCGTCCTCACGCTCTACGGCGTCGCGTTCGTCCTGCTCCTTCTCGTGCTCGTCATGCACCCGGTGATGGGCGCGCGCGCGTGGTTCTCGCTCGGGCCCGTCTCATTCCAGCCGGCCGACTTCGCGAAGCTCGCGCTCATCGCGCTCCTCGCCAAGTACCTCTCGCGCCGGTACGTCGAGATCGGCAACGTCCGGCACATCGTCGTCTCGGCCGCGTACCTGCTCGGCCTCGCCGGCCTCATCCTCATCGAGCCGGACATGGGCAACACGATCATCTTCTGTACCCTCTGGCTCGGCATGATGCTCGTCTCGGGCATCTCGAAGCGGCACCTCGCCGCGCTCGGTCTCCTAGCGCTCATCGCCGCGTCGGCGCTCTGGTTCGGCGGGTTGAAGCCGTACCAACGCGCGCGCATCGTCTCGTTCGTCAATCCGGCGAGCGACATCCACGGCGCCGGCTACAACGCCTATCAGGCAAAGGTCGCGGTCGGCTCGGGCGAGCTCCTCGGCAAGGGGATCGGGTACGGGACGCAGTCGAAGCTCCGCTTCCTGCCGGAGTACCAGACCGACTTCATCTTCGCCGCGTTCGCCGAGGAGTGGGGTTTCGTCGGCGTGCTCATCCTCTTCGCGCTCTATGCGTTCCTCTTCCTGCGGCTCGTCGATATCGCGCGGCGCTCGGCGACCAACTTCGACGCGTTCTTTACGCTCGGCGTGCTCATCCTCTTTTCCGCGCATCTCGCGATCCACGTCGGCATCAGTCTCGGCCTCCTGCCGGTGACCGGGACGACGATACCCTTCATGAGCTCCGGCGGGTCGCACCTCGTCCTCGAGTTCGGCTCGCTCGGCATCGTGACCTCGCTCGCGCGGCACGGCCGCGCGGCCGCACGGGACGTGGCGGTCGCGAACGAATACCTGGGCGGGTAGTTAGGCAGTGTAGAGCGCGAAGGTGGCGTCGAGGAGCCGTGTCTCCGAGAAGTCGCGGATGACCCGCTCGCGGAGCGCTGCGCCGAGGCGCGCGCCGAGCGCCGGGTCGTCGAGGAGGCGCGCGAGCCCGGTCGCGAGCGCGCGCGCATTGTCGCTCGGGACCAGGAGGCCCGAGACGCCGTCTTCGACGACCTCGCTGGTCGCGCCGACACGCGTCGCGACCACCGGGAGCCCGGCGTAGCCGGCTTCGAGGAGCGCGTAGGGCAGACCCTCCTTGCGCGACGGGAGCGCGAAGAGGTCGGCTGCGGCGAGGAGCGACCGCGCCTCCGGCACGAAGCCGAGGAAGATGACCCGCCCGCGAATGCCGCGCCGCGCCGCGCGCGCGATGAGCGCCGCGCGCTCGTCGCCGTCGTGCGTGAGGGCGAGGAGCGTGTCCGGGTGCGCGGGCGCGATGCGCGCGAACGCGTCGATGAGCGTGTCGAGGCCCTTGTTCCGGTGGAGCTCTGACGCGGTGAGGATGAGACGCGCGTCGGCGCGCACACGCGCGTCGAGCGCGCCGAGCACCGCGCGCGCGTCGGCGCGCGCGCGGAGCGGGAAGGCGCCGACGCCGGTCGGGATGACGACGAGCCGGCGGCGCAGGAAGGGGGCCGGCGCGATGCGCGCCTGCGAGCGGGAGAGGACGATCGTCTTGTGCGCGAAGAGGACGGTCGCGTACGAGGCCCACCAGATGAGGACGCGCGAGATAAGTCCGCGCGGCTCCTGGTGCGGCCAGCCGTGCGCGGTGAAGAGGATGCGCGGGACGCGCGCGAGCCGCCCCGCGAGCGCGCCGATGCCGCCGGCCTTCGAGCTGTTCAGGTGGAGCACGTCCGGGTGCTCGCGCCGGATGATCGCGAGGATCTCGCGGAAGGCGATCAGCTCGCGCGCGAGCGCCATGTCGCGCGCGAGCGCGCGGATGAAGATCGTCCGCACGTGCGCCTCGGCGAGCCGCGCGGCGAGCCGGCCGGCGCTCTCGTCCGGCGCGCCCTCGCTGCCGAGGGCCACCGCGACCTCGGCGCCGCGCGCCGCCGCCGCGGTCGCGAGGGTATAGACGTACTGCTGCGCACCGCCCCAGTTCGACTTGGTGATGAGGAAGAGCACTTTCTGTCCTGAAAGCGCGCGCATGCGCGCAGTGTACAATACTTTCTCCTGGCGGTATAGTTGCCGTATGGTATTCGACCGGCGCGAGACCGCCATCCTCGTCCTCGGCGACTTCTGCCTCCTCGTCGCCTCGCTATGGGCGGCGCTCGCGCTGCGTGCGCTCGCGCTGCCGAGCCTCGCTCGTTTCGAGGCGAACGTCATCCCGTTCCTGCCCGTGTTCCTGCTCTCGCTCGGCGTGTTCTATGTCGCCGGCCTCTACGAGAAGCCGACGCGCCTCGTGCGGCACGTGATGGGCGCGCGCATCATCGGCGCGCAGGCGGCGACGGTCGCGCTCGCGGCGGTCCTCTTCTTCGTCTTACCGCTCTCGATCGCGCCGAAGACCATCCTCGTCCTCTACTTCGCCGTGTCGGTCGCGGCCGAGAGCCTGTGGCGCTTCTCACGGACGAATCGCGACCTGCCGGAGGCCGCGCGCGAGAGCGCGGTGCTCGTCGGTCGCGGTACGGCCGTGCGCGAACTCTTCCACGAGATACACGGCAACGGCCGCTACCGGATCCGCTTCACGCGGCGCATCGATACGGCTGCGGCGGCGCCCGGCACCGTCGCGCATGCCGTCGCGCACGATCTTGAGAAGGGCGCGCGTCTCGTCGTCGTCGATGCGGCAGACGACGCGGTCGTGCGCGACGCGCCGGCGCTCTACGAGTACATGGCCGCGGGCATCCCCTTCCTCTCCTTCGCGACGCTCTACGAGGACATCTTCGACCGGGTGCCGCTCGACTATCTCACGCCCGACCGGCTCGTCGCGATCCTGCCCGAGCGACGCGGTGCCTACGATCTCGCGAAGCGGCTCTTCGACCTCTTCGGCGCGGTCGTCGTCGGCGCGGTCGCGCTCCCGTTTGTCGCGGTCGCGGCGCTCGCACTCTCGCTAGAGGGCGGGGCGCCGTTCATCCGGCACGAGCGCATCGGGAAGGGCGGGCACATCTTCCGCATCGTGAAGCTGCGCACGATGCTCCTCAATGACCACGGCGATCCGGAGCTGCGCAAGAAGAACAGGGTCACCACGCTCGGGAAGGTCTTGCGCAAGACGCGCATCGACGAGCTGCCGCAGGTATGGAATGTGCTCCAGGGCGACCTCTCCTTCATCGGGCCGCGGCCGGAGCTGCCGAGCCTCGCGCGCGTGTACGACGAGGAAATCCCGGCGTATCAGCTGCGGCACCTCATCGTGCCGGGCCTCTCCGGTTGGGCGCAGATCCACGACTACGACGCGCCGCGCGGCGGGGCGGATGTCGCGCGCACGCGGCGCAAGCTCTCTTTCGATCTCTACTACCTCAAGCACCGCTCCTTCGGCCTCGACGCGGCAATCGTGTTCAAGACGCTCCGCGCGCTCTCCGCGCTCTCGGGGACATGAGCGACGTAGTGATCGTCGACGGTCGCGCGCTCGCGGGCGAAGTGCTCGCGCGGGCGAAGGCGCGCGCGGAGGAGCTCGGGAGGGTGCCCGTGCTCGCGATCATCGCCGCGAGCGCCGCGCCCGCGACGCGGTCGTATCTCGCGATCAAGGAGAGGAAGGCGGCGGAGGCCGGCTGCGCGGTCGAGATCGTCCGCCTGCCGGAGGATGCGGGTACGGCAGAGCTCGCGGATGCCGCGCGCCGCGAAGCGGCGCGCGCTGATGCGGTCGTCATACAGCTCCCGCTCTCGCAGAGCGTCGACACACAGGCTGTGCTCGACGCGGTGCCGGCTGCCCGAGACGCCGACGTGCTCTCGACGGTCGCGCGCACGGCCTTTGAACAGGGCAGCGTCGACGCGCTCCTCCCGCCGGTGGTCGGCGCTGTCCGCGAGATCCTCGGCACACGCCAGGTGTTGGCCAAAGGGATGCCCGCGACGGTCGTCGGCGCGGGCCGGCTCGTCGGGGCGCCTGTTGCCGCGTGGCTCCGGCAGCAGGGTGCCGCGGTGACGGTCGTGGATGTCAGCACGCCCGCAGAAGAGATGCGGGCGGCGCTTCGCGCCGCCCGTCTCATCATCTCCGGCGCCGGCGTGCCGCGCCTCATCACGCCCGACCTCCTCACCCCGGGCGTCGCGCTCATCGACGCGGGCACCGCCGAGTCGTCCGGCAAGATCGTCGGCGATGCCGACCCCGCGTGCGCCGACCGCTGCTCGCTCTTCACCCCCGTCCCCGGCGGCGTCGGCCCCCTCACCGTCGCGGCCCTCTTCGACAACGTGGTCACGCTCGCCACCGCACCTCACGCGTAGGTGTGGCGGCTCGCTGCGCGCGACGTGCGCACATAACAGGACATATGCACGCAGTCCGCAAGACTTCGCTTTTTCAGCCGCTTGTTCTATACTCTCCCGTATGAGTCGCTATCGCGTGTTCTCGGCCATCGCTCTCGCCGCGGGCGTGTTGCTTGCCTACTTCGTCTGGTCGACCCAGACAAATCCTGAGAGCGCGTACCGCTTCAAGCTCGGGCTCGACCTCGCTGGCGGCACCGAGCTCGTCTATAAGGCCGACATGTCGAACACGCCGGCGTCCGAGCGGCAGGATTCGCTCTCGGCCCTGCAGGGCGTCATCGAGCGGCGCGTGAACCTCTTCGGCGTCGCCGAGCCCCTCGTGCAGACCGAGCAGGCGAGCGCGCTCTCCGGCACCACCGAGGACCGCCTCATCGTCGACCTCCCGGGCGTCACCGACATCAAGGCGGCGGTCGCGGCGCTCGGCAAGACGCCGACGCTCGAATTCCGCCTCGCGACGACCACCACGGTCGGCACGACGACCCAGATCGCCTTCGCGCCGACCGGCCTCACGGGCCGCTACCTCTCCGGTGCGTCACTCGGCTTTGGCAGCGGCGCGACCGCCGGCCTCTCCTCACCGGAGGTCATCCTCACGTTCGATAGCGCCGGCGCGAAGCTCTTCGAGCAGATCACGAGCCAGAATGTCGGCAAGACGCTCGCCATCCTCCTCGACGGGCAGCCCATCTCCGAGCCGGTCATCAAGGAGGCCATCCCGGGCGGCAAGGCGACCATCAGCGGCAACTTCACCGCGGTCCAGGCGCGCGACCTTGTCCAGAACCTGAACTTCGGCGCGCTCCCGGTGCCCATCACGCTCGAGTCGAGCTCGGCGGTCGGCCCCACGCTCGGCTCGGCCGCGATCGCGGCGGGCGTCGTCGCGGGGATCATCGGCTTCGCCATCGTCGCGCTCTTCATGCTCGCGTGGTACCGCTTCCCGGGTCTCATCGCGGTCGTCGCGCTTGCCGAGTATGTCGCGTTCATGCTCGCGATCATGAAGATCATCCCGGTGACGCTTACCGCGTCGGGCATCGCCGGCTTCATCATCTCGGTCGGCATGGCGGTCGACGCGAACGTGCTCATCTTCGAGCGCACCAAGGAGGAGCTGCGTGCGGGCAAGGGCGCGCGCGAGGCGGTGCATATCGGCTTCGCCCGCGCGTGGACGGCCATCCGCGACGGCCACCTCACCATGATCATCTCGGGCGTTATCCTCTTCTGGCTCGGGACGTCTATCGTGCAGGGCTTCGCGCTCGTCTTCGTGCTCGGCGTGCTCGCCTCCTTCCTCTCGGCGGTGTCGCTCTCGCGCGTCTTCCTGCTCGCGCTCATGCCGGAGCAGACCACGGGCGCCTGGAAGTTCCTCCTGGGCTCGGGCGGCCGTAACGCACCATAACCATGTATATCGTCACGCACC
The DNA here is from genome assembly GCA_964482105.1 of uncultured Candidatus Saccharibacteria bacterium. Classification (GTDB taxonomy): domain Bacteria; phylum Patescibacteriota; class Minisyncoccia; order Phycocordibacterales; family Phycocordibacteraceae; genus C7867-001. The sequence continues at coordinate 5,200 of CAYZWA010000014.1, read as the reverse complement.
GCAAGCTCTTCTTCTGGATCACCGGCCTCATCCTCGCGGCGGCGGTCGGCGCGATCGCGTTCTGGGGTCTGCCGCTCGGCATCGACTTCACCGGCGGCTCGCTCACCACTGTCTCGTACCCCGCGGGCGTCCCGTCGAAGGCAGACATCCAGGCAGAGCTCGCGCCGCTCTCGCTCGGCCCCGTCGCGGTCCAGTCGAGCGGCAGCTCGGCGGTGGCCATCCGCACCCGCACACTCGCGCAGGCCGAACACGACGCGCTGGTCGACGCGCTTGCGGCGCATGCCTCGACCACCGTCCTTTCCTATACGTCCGTCGGCCCGGCGCTCGGCAGCCAGTTCACCCACAAGGCGCTCTGGGCGATCCTCGCGGTCGTGCTCGCCATCGTGCTCTACATCGCGTTCGCCTTCCGCAAGGTGTCCGGCCCTGTCCCGGGCTGGAGCTACGGCCTCACGGTCGTCGCGATGCTCGCGATCGACATCATCGTGCCGGCCGGGTTCTATGCCGCCTACTGCCGCTTCACGGGCGCCGAGGTCGACTCGCTCTTCGTCGTCGCGATGCTGGCACTCCTCGGCTACGTCGTGAACGACATCATCGTCATTTTCGACCGCGTGCGCGAGAATCTCTCCCGGGATAACAAGCTTCACAAGAAGGAGACCTTCGCCGAGACGGTCGGCCGCTCGATCGACGAGACCATGGCCCGCTCGATCAACACCTCGCTCACCGTCATCCTTGCGCTCCTCGTGCTCATCCTCTTCGGTGCCGAGTCGACCCGCACCTTCGCGCTCGTGATGCTCGTCGGCGTCGCGGCGGGCACCTTCTCCTCGATCGCGCGCTCGGCGCCCTTGCTCATCCCGATCGCCGACTACTTCGCACGCAAGCGGGCGCGTTAGAAGATATCGATGATTCTCGGCCTCACCGGCACCATCGGCGCAGGGAAGGGGACCGTTGTCGACTACCTGAAGACGAAAGGTTTCGCGCACTACGCCGCGCGCGACTTCATCACGGCAGAGATCGAGCAGCGCGGCCTCCCGCTCGACCGCGACAGCATGACCCTCGTCGCGAACGACCTGCGCCACGAGCACGGCGCGGCGTACATCATCGAGTCGCTCATGCGGCAGGCACAGACCGCGGGCGGTGATGCGATCATCGAGTCGGTGCGTGCGGTGGCAGAGACAGAGGCGCTCAAGGCGCGCGGCGCGCTCCTGCTCGCCGTCGACGCCGATGAGCGCCGGCGCTACGAGCGCATCGTCGCGCGCGGCTCGGCGACCGATCATGTCGACTTCGCTACGTTCGTCGCGCAGGAGGCGCGCGAGATGGCGAACCGCGACCCCGAGAAGCAGAACATCGCCGCCGTCATGCGGCTCGCCGATGCGACCATCGAGAACGACGGCACGCTCGACGAGCTCCACGCGGCGGTCGACGCCTTCCTCGCTCAGGTTACGAGATAACCGTCCCTTTGAACGGCTTGCCGTCGAGGTAGTGCGAGAACTCGGCGAGGCGCGCGCCGTTTATGATGGCGACCTCGAGGCCGATCGACTCGGCCTCTTTCGCGGCCACAGGGTCGAATGGGGAAGAGAGCCCCGGATCCCATGCTTCCGGGATGAGCTTGCGGAACTCGGCCCACGAAGCTTTTTCGATCTTTTTTGCGTCGGGGTGCGTGCGCGGGTCGCGGTCGTAGACATAGTCGATATTGGAGAGGTTCACGAGACGCGTCGCGCCGACATTCTTCGCGATCAAGGTCGCGACGTAATCGGTCGACCAGCCGGGCTGCCAGCCGGCGGCGATGAGTATCGGCTCGGCGACGTCGATATCGCCCTCCGGGTTCTTCACGACCTGCGGGTGCGCGTACTCGGCAAAGATGTTGCGCAGGAGCTGCGCGTTGAGGCGGGTCGTATGGATGCCGATCCAGTCGAGGTCCTGGGGCGAGAGACGGGTCACCGCGCTTGCCGCCTCCTGGTACCGGCGACACGTCTTCCCGCCGCCGGCGATGATGACGAAGGAGAATCCGCGCGCGACTTTCTCGAGGAGGAGCGTCTTCAGGCTGCGCAAGAAGCCGGTATCGATCCGGTCGGGAACGATGAGCGAACCGCCGACGGATACGACAGTACGCGGGCGCTCATCAGGTGCGTGCATAGGCAAGGATGACGGCTCTCTCTATCATACTGCCTCGCCAGTCGCGCGCAACCTGACAAAGAGGCTTCTGTGGTATAGTGGTGGACACGCATCCATCATGATCGGCCTCGACCGGAACGAAAGCTACTGGCTGCTCGACGAAGACCTCGTCTCGGCTGCTCGCGACGCGATCGGCGCGCGCGAGCTCGCGACCTACCCCGACTACGGCGCGCTCACGAGCGCGCTCGCGCGCTATGCCGGCGTCGCCGATGCGCAGGTGCTCGTGACGCCCGGCTCGGACGCGGCGATCGAATACCTCGCCCGCGCGTACGGCAGCCGCGGCCCCGTGCTCCTCCCCGTGCCGACCTTCTACGGCTATGAGACGATCCTCGACCGCGTCGGCGTCGACACCGTGCCGATCGCGTATGAGGAGCGCGACGGGCGGTTCGTCTTCCCGCGCGCGGCGGTCGTCGAGGCGCTCGCGCGCGGCACCGCGAGCATCCTCTTCCTCTGCCAGCCGAACAATCCGCTCGGCGCCGCGCTCTCGGCCGACGATGTCGCCGCGATCGCTGCCGCCGCGCGCGGGAGCGACACGCTCATCGTCTCGGATGAGGCGTACTTCGAGTTCTCCTCGGGCACGAGCTTCGCGCCGCAGCTCGCCGCGCTCCCGAACCTCGTCATCCTGCGCAGCTTCTCCAAGAGCTTCGGGCTCGCCGGCGCGCGCGTGGGATACCTGCTCGCCGCACCCGAGGTCGTCCGGCGTGCGAACGGACAGCGGCTCATCTGGGCGGTCACGCACCCGAGCGTCGCGTTCGCGGCGGCGCTCCTCGCGCGCGAGCCGGCGGTGCGCGCGCGGCGCGACGCGTTCATCGCGGCGCGCGGCGCCTTCGCGCGCGATCTCGCCGCGCTCCCGGGCGTGACCGTCTATCCGTCTGAGACCAACTTCTTCCTCCTGCGCGTGCGCGACGCCGCGGGCGTGCGCGAGCGGCTCCTCGCCGCGGGCGTCCGCACGGCGCTCGGCGCGCCGATGAGCCGCTTCTCTCTGGCTGCGCCGCTCCTCGGCGATACGCTCCGGCTCGCCGTGCCGTCGCCCGAGGATCATGCGGCGGTGCTCGCCGCGCTTCGCGCTGCCATCCCGGCCGCCGCCTGAGGTGCGCCATGGCGACCCGAGCGTTCCAGCGCACGAGAGAAGATTTCACCTGTGCGCAGTGCGGGCAGCACGTGCGCGGCAACGGTTACACGAACCACTGCCCGCGCTGCCTCTGGTCGCGGCACGTCGATATCCATCCGGGCGATCGAGCGGCCGCCTGTCGCGGCCTCATGGCGCCGATCGGCGTCGGGCAGAAGGGCGCCGGGTACGTCATCACGCACCGCTGCACCGCCTGCGGCTTCGAGCGGCGCAACAAGGCGGCCAGCGCCGACGATTTCGAGGCGCTGTTGCGCGTCGTGCGCGGCCTATTGCCGCCAGGCGAAGTCTCGTGGTAGGGTAGGACGTAATGCACCGACGTATCACCGGCATCGCGGCGCTCTGCGCCGCGCTCTCCTTGTCTCTCGCGAGCATGCCTGCGATCCCGGCACACGCCCTGATGCAGGCGCCGGTGAACACCGTCATCACGAGCGACACCACGCTCGCGCCGGGCGAATACTTCTACGACAACCTCACCATCGCGAGCAGCTCCACCCTCACGCTCGAGGGCGACCCGACTGTCGCGAGCGCCTTCAAGGGCGTCATCATCCATGCGACGAGCCTCACCGTCGAGGCCGGCTCGGCCATCTCGGCCGACCGGCAGGGATACGGCGCGAACCAGGGCCCGGGCGTCGCATCGCCCGCGCACCCCTACGCCGGGGCGAGCTATGGCGGCATCGGCGTCGGCAATGTCGCCGCCTCCACATACGGCAGCGCCCTCGACCCCGCCGAGCTCGGGAGCGGCGGCGCGCAGGAGGGCGGCGGTGCGATACGCCTCCTCGTCTCGGGCACGCTCACGATCGACGGCACGATTCGCGCCGACGGCGGCGAGACCGCGAGCGGCGGGTCGATCAACGTCACCACCGGTTCGCTCGCGGGCAGCGGCACCGTCACCGCGCGCGGCGGCGGCCTCTTCGACAACGGCTCATACCGCTACCCGGGCGGCGGCGGGCGCATAATCGTCCGCTTTGCCACGTCGACCTTCAGCGGTACGCTCGACGCCTCCGGCTCCTGCGCGACCCCGTCCGGCTACCCCGTCTGCGGCGACGCCGGCACCGCCGGCCTCATCGACACGGAGACCGACACGCTCCTGCTCCCGAGCTCGTGGCATTTCCAGACGAATGACAGCCCGACCGCCTTCTCGCATATCGTCCTCGCGGGCGGCTCGGCCACGAGCGATGCGGGCGTGCAGATCTCGGCCGACGATCTCTCGCTCGACCACGCGAACGCGGCCTTCGGCCCGGGCGTGCGCCTCGACACGCCGCTACTCGCGCTCGCCGGCGGCTCGACGCTCACCTTCTCGGGTGCCGCGTCCGCGTCGGCCGCTATCGGTACGACGACCCTCGCCGGCGGCTCGCTCATCACGAGCGTACCCGGCACGCCGCTCGCCCTCTCGCTCGGCGCGCTCACCGTCTCGGCCGGCTCGCGCGTGGACGTGTCGCAGGAGGGGTACCCGCTCGGGCAGGGCCCGGGCGCGAGCGGGAGCCAAGGCGGCGCGAGCTACGGCGGCACCGGGTGCGGCAATACCGCCGCCGGCCCCTACGGCTCCGCGCTCGACCCCACCGACCTCGGGAGCAGCGGGGTCAGCAGGGGCGGCGGCGCGCTGGCGCTCACCGTCGCGGGCACGCTCACGGTCGATGGCGCCATCCTCGCGAACGGCGGCTCCTCGGCGAGCGGCGGGAGCATTCTCATCCATACGCACGCGCTTGCGGGGAGCGGCACCATCGCCGCAAACGGCGGCGGGCTCGCCAACAGCGGGACGTACTTCTATCCGGGTGCCGGCGGCCGTGTCGCGGTGTATGCCGACACCGCCACCTCGACCTTCACCGGCGCGATCACCGCAGCGGGCGGCTGCACGAACGCGAACAGCGTCGGCACCGTCGTCGTGAAGAGCGCCGCCAC
>CAYZWA010000013.1:0-12585 GCA_964482105.1 uncultured Candidatus Saccharibacteria bacterium | reverse complement strand
GACGTTCACGATGACCTTGACGGGATTGCTGCTCGAGTCGGTCACCTGCGAGCCGTTGCACCAGAGCGTGTAGACGGTCTGCTGGTTGACGGTCACCGGCGACACGCTGCTCGAGGGCGTGCAGTCGCCCGCCGCGCCCGAGAGCGTGTAGCTGGACCCATCGCTGCCCTGGATCACGCAGGTGTCGGTCGAGAGGTCGTAGCCGGTGAGGGTCCACTGGAGCGCCGTCGTATCTCCCGGGTTCGCGACACGATCCGGCGTGGCCGAGAGCGTACCGCTCTGAGTCTCGGTGCAGGAGCCGGGCGGCGTGCTGCAGCTGCTCACGTCCGGGCTCGTGCTCCAGCCGGTGCTCTGGCAGAGGTCGGTGCAGGTGCCCGAGCCCGATGCGCAGGAGCCCGTGCTCACGCTGCCGACGCCGGTTGCCGACGGGAGCGTACAGCCGCCGACGGTCGTGGGCGCGCAGACGCACGCGCTCACGTCGGGGCTCGTGCTCCACGTGCCGTCGCTCTGGCAGAGGTCGGTGCACGAGCCGCTCCCTGTCGTGCAGGTGCCGCTCCCCGTGTCGCCCGCGTTCGTGGTCGCCGAGAGCGAGCAGCCGCCGACAGAGGCGGGAGCACAGGTGACGCCGCTCACCGTCACCGTGCCCGTGCCGCTCGCAGGCGGTGCACCGGTGTACGAGGCGCTGATCGTCGCTGTGCCGCCGCTCGCGCCCGTCAGCAGGCCGTTCGCGCCGGGGGCGCTCGAGCCCGGGGCGCTCGTGACCGTCGCGACGCCGGGCGCGTCGCTCGACCACGTCGTGTTGCTGTCGTCGGTCACATCGGTGTAGCCGCCCGTCGAGCAGTCCGGTGTGGTCGCAGGATTGGCCCAGTATCGCGCGCTGAGCTGCTGCGTCGCACCCTGGCTGATCGTCCACGGCTCGGCCGGGCAGATGATGAGACGCGCGGAGCTCAGCATAGCGTCCAATCCCGAGAGGTCGACCCACCCGAGGTCGCTCGACCAGCCGTATACGTTGCTCGTCCCGACGCCGTAGGCAGCGCCGGTCGAGGGCACGGTACCGGAGAGCGATATCCAGCCGTTGAAGCCGCCCGAGTTATCGCCGCTCGGGTCGGTAATCTCTTTGCTGATCGAGAGTATGCGCGCCCAGCCGGTAATCGTGTTGCCGGTGCGCCGCGCTTCGCAGGTGCCGGAGGGGCAGCCCGCAAGGTCAGCGCTATTGAACGAGATCCAGCCGTAGTTAGAGGACCACGCGTAGCCGTGAAGGAGCCCGTTCGCAGGCGGGACGGAGACATCGTTGGCGTCGACGTTGAAATTAATCCACCCGATCCCTTGGTACGCACCGTCTGCCGAGGGAGTGCCGCCCCAACCCCAGCCGACGGGGAGCGATGTGGCGGCGAAGACGTACGTACCGACACTGAAGAGCGCGAGCGCGACGCCCGTGCTGATAATCGCTTTGGTTCGGGAGATGTGCATGGCGCGTAGGTTATTTCGTAAGGGCGGCGTGGAGGTCGGTGCGAGACGCGGCGGCGCTCCCGCTGCTCGCCGTGCCGCGCGCTGCCGGCTGCGCGAGCGCGCTCTGGAGCGCCGCGCTGTCGGCGTTCGTGCTCGACGCGCCTGCGAGCGGCTTGCGGAGCGCAGCCTCAAGCGCGGCGCGCGTCACCGCCGAAGACTGCGGAGCCGGCTGGCTCGCCACGAATACCCACACGAAGAACCCGCTGACGAGCACCAGGGCGAGAACGATGAGGACGAAGGTAAAGGTGCGCGGGGGAGTAGACATAGCGACAGCCAAGTTTATTATGAGTATCTTCTATTGTATCCCGCTATACGGTTGCCCGTCTATACGCTGGCCGGGCAGCGGTGGGGATTACGCTACTGCGCGGTCAATGCTTCTCCTCCTCGATCCGGTCGATTGCGCCGTCTTCGAGGATGATGACCCGGTCGACGTAGCGACGGTCGTCGGGCTCGTGGGTCACCATGACGATGGTCTGTCCGCGCTCCTTCTGGAGCGTCTTGAAGAGGTCGAGGACGGTCTTGGCCGAGGCGGTGTCGAGGTTCGCCGTCGGCTCGTCGGCGAAGATGACCTTGGGCTCGTTGATGAGCGCGCGGGCGATGGCGATGCGCTGCTGCTCGCCGCCGGAGAGCTCGGCCGGGTAGTGTGCGAGCCGCTCGCCGAGACCCACCAGCGTGAGGAGCTCGGCCGCGCGGGCGCGGTACGCGCGCTCGTCGGTGCCGAGCGCCATCGCGGGGAGGAAGACGTTCTCGAGCGCGGTCATCTCGGCGAGGAGCGCGTACTCCTGGAACACGTACCCGAGGTGCGTGAGCCGGTAGGTGGCACGCGCGGCGTCCGAGAGCGCGAGGATGTCGGTGCCGTCGATCGAGACCGCTCCGCCGGTCGGCATATCGAGCAGCGAGAGCTGGTGGAGCAGGGTCGACTTGCCCGAGCCGCTGCGCCCCATGATCGCGACGAACGCCCCGCGCGCCACGGAGAAGGAGACGCCGCGCAGCGCCCTTGTGGGCACCGCGCCCGGATACGTGCGCTCGAGGCCGGAGACGGTGACGATCGACTCAGCCATTAGTGAAATCGTACCACGCGGCTCATCCCCAGATTGCCGTCAGGATCTTCTCCCGCGCGACGAGGCGCGCAGGGATGACCCCGGAGAAGAAGCCGGCGATGATGAGGCCGACGATGCTCTCGCCGACGAGGCTCGCGCTGAAGGAGAACTGCATGGGGCCGAACGGCAGCATGATCGGGTAGCGCGAGAGGACGGGCAGGAGGATGCCGAAGACGAAGGCGAGGCCGGCCAGGATGCCGCAGACGACGTAGAAGAGCGACTGGAAGACGTACGAGTAGACGATGATACGCTCCTTGATGCCGATAGCTTTCAGGATGCCGATCTGCCGGCGCTTCCCCACCGCATTGATGTAGATCATGACGAAGATGGTCACCGCCGCGACCGCGATCGAGATCACGCTCACGATGAGCGCGATGAGCGTGAACGCGTCGAGGACCGACTGGATGACCGCGAGGAGCTCGGAGTACGGCTGCACCTTCAGGGTCGGCGCGAGCGCCTGGATGCGCGCCTTGTAGTAGCTGAGCGGGTGCGCCTTCATGTCGACCTTGACGAGGATCTGCGACGCCTGGTCGGAAGCGCCGAGGACCGAGTCGGCCTCGCGGGTGGTGATGTAGGTGTTGGTGAGCGCGGTGCCGAAGGTGATGTTCACGATGCCCTTCACCGTGTACTGCCGCATGACGCCGTTGCCGTAGGTCACGTCTACCTTGTCGCCCACCGTGGCGCCCCCGAGGTCGGTAGGCACCGGGAGCCCGTAGCCGCCGGCGAGCGCGGCGGGCAGGAGGATCTGGTCGGTGTCGGTCGGCGCGAGGAAGCGCCCGGCGACAAGGTACTGCTTGAGCGAGAGCGCGTTATCGACCTGGTCCGGGTCGATGCCGATGATCTGCGCCGAGACACGCTTGTAGACGCCGTTCTTGTCGGGGTCGAAGGAGATCGAGCCGGCGGTGAGGTAGGTGCGGGTCGTGCCGAGGACGCCGGGGATCGTCTGTATCTGCGCGCGCAGGCGCGTCTCGTTCGAGATGAAGGTCTTGGGGATCGGCACTTGCTCGGGCGAGACGACGATGCTCGAGGTGGTCGTGTTGGTGAGGAGGCCGGTGATGGTGTTGAGGAGGCCGGAGAACACGCTCGGCACGAAGAGCATGTTGAAGAACGAGAGCGAGAGGATGAGCAGCATGAGGATGAGCGTCCCCCGCCGCCCGCGGACAATCGACTTGTACGCGATAAACGCCGCCGTGCGGATGCTGTGCATACCGCGCTACGATCCGGTCACGACCGCGTCGCCGGCAGAGAGACCGGAGAGGATCTCGACCATGCCGCTCTGGCTCTTGATGCCGGTCGTAACCGTGCGCGGCGTCGGCGTACCGTTCTCGAGCACGCTCACGGTCGTCGTGGTGCCGGTCTCGGTGAGCGCGCTCGCGGGCACGACGAGCGCGTCGGTCGACGAGGCCGTCTCGATCCAGACGTTGGCCGTCATGCCCGAGCGCACGCCGCTCGGGAGCGTATCGAAGAGGAGCGTCGTCTGATAGTAGATGGCGCCGCCCGAGACGGTCGCCGCCGGGTCGATAGCGCTCACCTGCGCCTTGAAGGAGGTGTCGGTCGGGAAGGCGTCGAGCTCGATCCGCGCCGGATCGCCGAGCGCGACCGCGACGATGTTGTCCTCAGAGACGTTCGCCTTCACCTCGAGCCGCGCGTCCGGCATGAGGGAGACGACCGCTGTGCCGGGGCCGACGGTCTCCCCCACCGAGCCGATCGTGTCGGTGACCGTGCCGGCAAAGGGCGCGACGAGCGTGAGGTTGCGCATCTCGGCGGCGATGGCGGCGGCATTCGCCTCGGCCGAGGCGACCGCCGCGCGCTGCGCGTCCAGGTCGTTCACCGTCGTGCTCGCGGTCGTGAGGTTGAGGGACGCCTCGGCCGAGGCGACGGCCGCCTTGTCCGAGGCGATCGTGTGCGCGAGCGTCTCGATCGCCGTGCGCGCGGCGTTGAGCTCGGCGAGGCCGGTCGCCGCGCTCGTGCGGTAGGTGGCAGCGTCGGTCGTCGAGAGACCGGCGTTCGCCGCGACCGCCGCGGCGGCGTCATTGCTGAGCGCGAGCAGGCTGCCGAGACGCGCGTCAGCCTGTGCAAGCGCCTGGTCGAGAGCCGCGGGCGGCGACGAGGACGTCACCGCGCCCTGCCACGCCGCGAGCGTCGTGTTGGCCGCCGCACGCTCAGCGACGATGCGGTTCGCGAGCGCCGCGTCGGTCACGGTGAAGGTGAGCTTCGGGTTATCGGTCGCGCCGTCGGTGAAGAAGCGCGCGAGCTGGTTCACCACGGCATCGGTCGCCTTCGTCTTAGCATCCGCCGCGGCCGAGGCGACGGTCGCGTAGGCGTTCGCGAGCGCGAGCGCGGCCGACTGTACGCTCGCCCGCGCCACCGCGACCGTCTGCGGCGTCGCACCGGCTTCGAGCTTCGCGAGCGTCGAGGAGGCGGCGCGCGTGAGCGCCTCTGCCTGCGCGAGCTGCGCGGCGAGCACGCTCGCGTCCTGCCGCGCGAGCACGGCCCCCGCGCGCACGTGCTGCCCGACGACGGCCGGGAGCGCGACGAGCGTCCCGCTCCCCTTGAAGGAGAGCGCCGCGGTCGTCGGCGACTCGACGTGTCCGCTCGCGAGCACCTCGGCAGCGATCGGCGCACGCACGACCGTCGCGGTCGTGTACGTCGTGCGCTGTGCGAGCAGCATGAACGCGAGCAGGGCGAGGAGCACGACGGCCGCGCCGCCTATCACGATCGGCCTCGCCTCGAGCGCTTTCTCCGGCAGATGCATTGTATGTATATAGTACCACTCGCCTCCTCCCTATCCGCCCGGCTGTGCAGGTGCGCCGCAGCGGGTGGACACGAAGTGTCCACCCGCGCTACACCACGTCGCGATAGGTATGATCGTTGCGACGACGCACCGCGCGCAGCACGATTGATCCGTTCTCGTCTACCGTATATATGATGCGAAGCCGACCGATGCGAACGCGATACAGGCACGCATGGCCGCGCAACCGCTTGACCTGAAGCGAATCGACCTCTCCCTGCTCTACCTGCGCAAGGACCGCCTCCACGCGTTCGAGTTCCTTGCGGGAGAGTTTGCGCAGCTCCTTTTCGAGACGATCCATGCGCTCATGCCGCGAGAATACGGCGTATGGCAGCACGTACGTCCGTAAGCGGTACGCCGCCTGCGCGGATTTTCGTAAAGTCAACAACGGTCTCCCACCCGGCGTCGTCTGCGGCGTCTGCGGGAGTCATACGGAAAATCGGCTCGTTACGGCGCATGATCGTGAGCGACTCGCCCTTCTGCACGCGTTTGATGTATGTCTCCGTGTGCTCGCGGAGCTCTTTCAGACCGATGGTATGCCGTTTCATTGCCGATGCGGTAGTCATGCATAAAGATTATCTTTAGATACTCTTTATGTCAACCGGCGGCGTTATCCGCTGTCCCGTATGCGCTCCAGCGCGCGAGTGAAGACAGCGAGGTCGGCGGGTGAGAGCGGCGCGAAGAGGGCGGCAAGGAGCGCCTGGCCGCGCGTGAAGGTGCGGGCGAGATACGCGCGCCCGCTCCTCGTGAGCGCGAGGCGCGACGAACGGCGGTCGCGGGCATCGCGGGTGCGCTCGACCCAGCCGCTCTTCGCGAGCCCGCACACGAGCGAGGTCGCCGAGGGCGCGGTAATCGAGAGGTGGTCGGCGATGTCCTTCATCATCGGCGGCTCGGCACGGTCGCGGATGAACTTCAAGGTCTCGAGCCGGAGCCACGCCGAGGGGTCGAGCCTCTTCCCCTGCGCGAGGCGCGTGCGCATCACGCCGCGCACCGCGAAGAAGAGCGAGATTACGCGCTCTATGTCGCGCGGGTCGTGTGCTGTGGTCTGACGTGCATCTTTCATACATTTCATATTACGAGGTTTTGGGACATGCTCTACCCCGCAGCGGCCTCGGCGCGCGTCTCAGGCGGCACCTCGTCGCCATAGCCCCGCACGTGCAGGAAGAAGATCGCGATCACGCCGCCCGCGACCAGGGCGAGCGACGACCACGCGAAGACCGTGCCGTACGCGAGCACGTCGGCCTTCAGGATGACGAGCGAATGCACGAGCGCGAGTGTCGCGGGCGCGGTGGTGTGCACGACCGTATGCTCGGCGACCGAGAGCACGTTCGCGTTCGTCGCGTTCGTGAGGAGCGTGCCGAAGGCGGCGATGCCGAAGGCGCCGCCGACGTTGCGCACGAGATTCAAGAGCCCCGACGACATGCCCACCTCCCGCAGCGGTACGGCGGTCGTCATCGCGTTGGTCAAGGGCGGCATGACGAGCCCCAGGCCCGCGCCGAAGAGCATGAGCGGCAAGATGAAGGCCGAGGCGGTCATCGCCGGGTCGAGCCCGTGGAGACTATAGAGACCGAGCGCGCTCACGAACATGCCGAGCGCGACGGTCGGTCGCGCGCCGAAGCGATACGAGAGCTGCGCCCCGACGAGCGAGAAGAGCGGCAGCACGAGCGCCATCGGCGTGAGCACGAGCCCGCTCTGCGTCGCGTCGAAGCCGAGGAAGGTCTGCGTGAAGATCGGCAGGAGGAACATCGAGCCCATGAGCCCGCAGGTGGCGATGAACGAGACGACGAGGATGGAAACGATGGACGAGTCTTTGAGCAGGTCGAAGTTGATGATCGGGTGCGCGTGGCGCGTCTCCCAACGGTAGGTGAGCCAGCCGAAGACGACCGCGCCGAGGTAGCAGAGAGAGCTCGCGAGCGAGGCCCAGCCCCACGTCTGCCCCTCGCTCAACACCAGCACCGCGCTCGACACGACGCCGGTGAGGAGCACCGCGCCGAACCAGTCGAACGTGCCGTGGTCTTCCGGCCGGTCGATCGGGATGAACGCGAGCGTCATAAGGAGGCCGATGATGCCGATAGGCAGATTGATATAGAAGACCGCACGCCACGAGAAGTTGTCGACGAGCCAGCCGCCGAGCAGGGGGCCGATGACCGCGGAGACGGCGAACGACGACGACCAGATGCCGAGCGCCGTCGCGCGCGCCTTCCTATCGGTGAACGATTTGGCGATGAGCGACATGGCGGTCGGCAAGACTGCCGCGCCCACGAGCCCCTGTATGAAACGGAAGGTGATGAGCGACGAGAAATCCCACGAGAATCCGGCGAACAGGGAGACGATGATGAAGCCGACGAACGTCCACTGGTAGATGACGCGGTTGCCGATCAAGTCACCGAGCTTGCCGAAGACCGGGATGAAGACCGCGTTCGAGATGATGTACGCGGTCGCGATCCAGCCGGCCAGCGTGACCGTGAGGCCGAAGTCGCTGATGATCTTCGGCATCGCGAGGTTCACCACCGTCCGGTCGAGGCCGATGAGGAGCGTGCCGACCATGACGGTCGCGAGGACGAGCCACGGGTGACCGGAGAGGCGGTTCGTCCCGTCCATAGGCAGCTACGGGGTGTACACCCACATGCGCGCTGACATGCCGTTCTTCAACTGCGGATAGGCGGTCACGTCGAAGCGCGCCTTCACGTCGAACTGCTGCGTCGGGCGCGTATTGGAGATGTCGAAGACGACGCCCGCGGTGTTCGCGGTCGGCGCGATCTCGTCGACCACGCCGTCGAACGTCTTGCCCCCGAACGCGTCGACCGTGAAGCGCACGGGGTCGCCGACCTTGATCTGCGCGAGGCCCTTGTTCTCGTCGATCGTGCCGACGACGCGCAGCTGCGTCGGGTCGATCATCTCGACGACGTTCTCGCCGGGCGTGACCTGCGCGCCGAGCGTGTCGTCCACGTGCACGATAAGTCCCGCGACCTTGGTCCGGATGACGTCCGTCCCGACGCGCGCGACCGGCGCGTTCGCGGGAAGCGTATCGCCCGCCTGCACATAGAGCGCGTCGAGCCGGCCGGCGGCGGTCGGCGAGAGGTCGATGAGCGGTGCCGAGATCTGCGCGGTATCGATGTACACCTGCCGCCCGGCGAACACGAGGTACGCGGCAATGCCGGCGACTACGAGGATGATGATCGCCGCGCCGCCGACGAGCGTGAGCCGGCGCACGAGCTCGCGCGGCAGGGCGGCTGATGTCTTCTGGGTGGTGTCGTTAGGGGAAGCCATACGGATGAGAGGTTATGCGCCCGCAGAAGCACCGAAGGTGAGCACCTGCTCGCCCTCGGCGAGGCCGGTCACCTGCGCCATGCCCGCGCTTCGCACGCCGACCGTGACCGGTGTCTTTACGGCGCCGTGCGCGCTCTCGACGTAGACGAACGCCTGCGTGCCGTCCATGATAATCGCGCTTGCCGGCACCTGGAGCGCGTCGGGCACCGTCTTGGTGATGATGCGCAGGTTCGCGGTAAGTCCCGGACGGAGGCGCGGGTCGGGCGTGGTGAAGGTGACGGTCACGCCATAGGACGCGATGCCGTTCGTCACCGTCGCGGCCGGATCGATGGTCGTCACCGTCGCGGGGAAGATTGCGCCCGGATACGCGTCGAAGGTCGCGGTGACCGTGTCGCCGACGGCGAGCTTCGCCACGTCGACGCCCGCGACCTGCGTGTCAGCTTCGACACGCCCGTCGGCCACCATCGAGACGAGCGGCACGCCCGGGGTCACCGTCTCGCCGGGATCGGCCTGCTGCACGGTGATCGTGCCCGAGACCGGCGCGGTGATGACCGTCTCGGCCGCTGCGGCGCGCGCCGAGGCGAGCGAGGCGGCGGCCGCGTCGACCGCGGCCTGCTGCGCGCGTACGTCGTCTGCGGTCGCGCCGGCCTGTGCGAGCGTGAGCGCGCCCGCCGCCTGCTTCGCGGCCGTGTCGGCGCTGACGAGCGCCGAGAGCGCGGTCGAGACGCTCGTCCGGCCCGCCTGCACGCCCGAGCGGTATCCGGCGAGGTCGGTCGCCGAGACCGCCCCGACCGGCTGCGCCTCGTTCAGTGCCGCAGCGAGGTCGTCGAGGAAGGCCGCGACCGAGCGCAGATCCGCCTCGGCGGCGGTCGTCTGGCTCGCGAGCGTGCTCACGTCTGCCGCGGGTGCGCTCGGCCACGCGGCGAAGGTGGCGGTAAGCGCGTTGCGCTCGTTCTCGACCCGGGTCACGAGCGAGGCATCCGGCACGAGCACGTTCAGGGTCGCGTTCCCGGTGCGGGGGTTGGTGAACGCCTGGTCGGCCTTCGCGTGCACCGCGTCATCGGCCGTCGCGTACGCGCTCGTGAGCGCCGTGCCGAGCGCGGTCTCTGCCTGTGCGCTCGCCGTCTCGTCGATCGCGAGCTGCTCGGGGCGCGTGCCCGCCTCAAGCGACGCGAGCTTCGCCTGTTGTACCTCGAGATTCGCCTCGGCGACCTGCACGGCTGCCGCCTGGGTCGCGCCATCGAGCGTGAGGAGGGTCTGCCCCGCCGTCACGTGGTCGCCTACCGCTACCTTGATCGCGGCGACGCGCCCGCTCGTCTGGAACGCGAGGTCGGTATCCTGCGCAGCCTTCACCGCGCCGGTCACGTCGACCTCTTCGGTAATCGGCGCGCGGACGACCGCGGTCGTCGCGCCTGCCGGCGCGACCGAGGTCGCGTTGAGCGCGTAGGCGATTATGGCCGCGCCGATCACGAGCGCGCCGCCGAGAGCGACCACCGGCCGCGAGAGGAACGTGAGCATGGGCAAGAGTCGTTCGCGCATAGACAGAAGGGATAAATAGTTAGGTCGTCGAAGTATATCAGGCCGCGCGCCGGGGCGCAACCGGGCGCGCGGTCACGCGTGCCGCCGTGCCGCGTCGGCGAACACGACTTCGCGGTAGAGGAAGAAGGTGATCGTCGAGATGCAGCCGATCGAGAGTACGTTCGCGACGAAGACGCCGAGCGCGAACGTGTGCACGAGGAGCGCGAGGAGCGCCGCGTTCGCCGTGCTCGTCACCGAGACGACCGCCGCATACGAGACCGCCTCGCGCCACACGCCGCTCTTCGCGCGTCCGGTAAACGTCCAGTGCCGGTTCAACAGGAAGCCGACCACGCCGCCCGCGAGGAAGGAGACGAACGCGGCGACGGGGTACCACAGCGGCGTACCCGCGAGCAGGATGGCGTAGAGGCCGAGGTTCGTCGCGGCGGCGAGGCCGCCGGTGATCACGAAGCGGACCGGCTGGTGACGACGCACGAGAAATCGGGTTGTCTCGCCGACAACGCCGATCCCGTACCGGCAGCTCCGCAAGAAACCGATCGACGAAGCATCTGCGGCGTAGCGCACCGCCACCGGAATCTCCGCGATCGCGTACCCGCGCTCGACCGCCGCGAAGAGCACCTGGGCGTCGAAGACGAAGCCGTCTGAAAACCGCCCGTAGCTGATACGCTTGAGCGCCTCGGCCGTATACGCGCGCATGCCGGTATGCCACTCCGAGAGCGCCTGATCGCTTGCCGCGTTCTGCAGCGCCGAGAGCACGCGGTTCGCGTAATACTTGTAGCGCGGCATCCCGCCCGAGAGCGCTTCGGCGCGCGATCGGATGCGCGACCCGAGCGCCACATCGGCTCCGTCGCGGATGAGCGCGACGAGCGCCGGCACGCGCGCCGGGTCGTACTGGTAATCGGGGTGCAGCATGACCACGATGCCCGCGCCGCGCGCGAGCGCAAGGTCGTAGCACTGTTTCTGGTTGCCGCCGTAGCCGCGATTCGCCGAGAGCTGGTGGATGGCAAACGGGATACGCGCGCCTGACGACACCGCGGCGGGTGCGTCGTCGGCCGGGATAAGCCGCGGGTGCGAGCGCGCGATCCGATGCGCAAGCGCGACCGTCCCGTCGCGCGAGGCATCGTCGACGAGGAGCAGCTCGTCCACCGCGTCGAGCGGGAGCGCGTCGATCGTCTTCTCAAGCGTCGCCTCGGCATGATATGCGGGCATCACGACGGTCACTTTCGGGCTCATGGCAGACGCGAAAACGGGACGCTCACTATTATGTATGCGAGACCGAGGCTCCAGAGGTTGTAGAAGAGGAGCAGCCCGATCATGAGGCAGCGTGTCCCGCGCCGCACACGCGCCTGCGCCGCGTCGGTTGCGGCAAAGGAGACTCGCAGACGGTCGACCACCGGGAACACGGCGAGCGGGAACAGCGCTTCCCAGGTGAGGGTGATCGGGAGGAAGTAACGCACCATCTCCGCATGCGAGCTCATGAATATCACGTAGAGCACGCCCGTCGCCGCGAGCAGGGTACCGACGAACGCGCGCGGCAACGCGGGCGCGAACCGCCGCGGCGCGAAGAGCGGCAATGCGGCGAAGAAGGCGCTCACGCCCGCGAGCAGGGAGAACGACACGATCGTGCTCACGCCGAGACGCCCCGATAGCGCGTAATCCTCGTAGTGGTACACCGCCTTGTATACGAGGTCTTTGATATGCTGGAGCGGCATGAACCACATGAAGGGGTCGAGCACGACGAACGCGCCGATCGCGACAGCGATGAGCGCACCCGCGCGGCGCCAGCCGATGCGCGGCAGCAGGTACGCGAGGTAGGCCGCGCTCATGAAGCCGCCGATGCTCGTGCGCGTCGCGACCGCAGCGCCAGCGACGAGCGCCCATGCGAGGAGCGCGCGCCGCGACGGAGGCGTGCCGCCCTCCCCCACGAGGAGCGTCAGGAGCCCGAGCAAGACGATGAGCGCGATCGCGAGCGCCGAGGGCGGCGTCACATACACATACAGCCAGCTCGCGGAGAGGAGACCGAGCACCCACACCCAGACGAGATTCCCCCGCCGAAGCCGCGCGGCGACGACGCTCGCTGCCGCGATGACGAGACTGTCCAGGATCGTGAGGCAGAGCGGCAGCGCAGAGTCGTACGGCAGGCCCATCCCGTGGAGCGCGATGGTCCCCTCGATGAGCGGCCCGCCGGGGTGCCCGTACGCCCTGAGGAAGTCGAACTCCTGCGGATCGCTCGTCGCGACGTACTGCGCCTCCGAGGCCCACATGCTGCCATCCTTAAGTTCGAGATGCGTCCAGCGGAATCCTTGCAGCGCGCCGGCTACGACGAGCGCGAAGAGGAATATCGCCCAGAGCCGCATACGTTCAGACATCGGGCGGGGA
>CAYZWA010000012.1:5003-12649 GCA_964482105.1 uncultured Candidatus Saccharibacteria bacterium | reverse complement strand
GTGAGCGCCCTCTTTTGCAATACGGAATCTAGAAATAGAGACTCCACAAGAGATTTCATTGTCAGACGCTCGGTGCGGGGGTATCATGGGCGCATATGACAAACATGGAAAAACTGGGCGTACCTATGGAGAAGGATGATCCGGAGTTGCGAGCACCGAGGGCGAAGGCGGCCGAGCGTGAATGGGTGCAAACGGCTACCGAATCAGCGCGTGGCCTAGATGGTCTCACGCAGGAATACGTGCAGACGCGTGCAGAGCTTCAGGAGCTCAACCAGCTCGTGCAAGCTGCCGACGCGCTCGCGGCGCGGCGGTCGACCGCCGCGCCGGCGACGACCGCCGAGCTGGCGACCAAGACAGCCATCGAGACGATACTGGATGGCTCCAAGGCCCTGGTGCCGGAGATTACGGCCAAAGAAACGCGCGTCGCCGAGCTCGAAGGGCAGATACGGGCTGCGGGCGGCGACCCGGCGCAGTATTAGATTAGGTGCGGTAGCGCAGAATGACCGACTCGACGCACCCACGCATCGCCGAGCTCGAGGCGCTCATGGCCTCGAGCGACTTCTGGGCAGACAAGGATGCCGCGCAGAAGGCGATCCAGGAATACCAAACGCTCAAGGCGGGCGGCTCGGGCGACCCGCACGACCGCGGCAGCGCCACCGTGGCGATTCTCGCCGGCGCGGGCGGCGACGACGCCGAGGACTTCGCGCGGATGCTCCGCCGCATGTACGAGGGCTACGCCGCGCGGAAGGGGTGGGCGGTGCGCGAGCTCCACGCGAACGCGAACCCGAGCGGCGGCTATCGCAATGTCCTCCTCGAGATCGACGGCGCGGGCGCGTACGGCCGCTTGCGGCACGAAGCGGGCGTGCACCGGCTCGTGCGCCAGTCGCCCTTCAACGCGAACGCGAAGCGCCAGACGAGCTTCGCGCTGGTCGAGGTGCTGCCGGTGCTCGCGGCGAGCGAGCAGGCCGCCATCGACCCGGCCGACCTCGAGATGACCTTCGCCCGCTCGGGCGGCGCGGGCGGGCAGAACGTGAACAAGGTCGAGACGGCCGTGCGCCTCGTCCACACGCCGACCGGCCTCTCGGTGCACGTCTCCTCGGAGCGCAGCCAGCAAGCCAACCGCGAGAAGGCGCTCGCGCTCCTCCAGGCCAAGCTCTTCGCGCGCGAAGAGGCTGCGCGCGACGCCGAGGCCAAGGGCCGCTCGGTCGCCGCGACGACCGCGAACGAGTGGGGCAGCCAGATCCGCTCCTACGTCCTCCACCCCTACAAGATGGTCAAGGATCACCGCACCGGCCACGAATCGGGCAGCCCCGACAAGGTGCTCGAAGGCGACTTGGACAACTTCATAGACGCGGCCGCCGCGAGTGCGGTACAATAGGCAGGACGCATGATTTATTTCGATAAGGTCACCAAGGCATACGGCAGATCCCCGGCACTTGAGGATGTCACGCTCTCGATCGCGCCACGCGAGTTCATCTCCATCGTCGGCCACTCGGGCGCGGGCAAGACGACGCTCCTGAAGCTCCTCCTCGCCGAGGAGCGGCCGACCGAGGGCACCGTCTTCTACGAGTCGGTCGACGTGAACGAGCTCCCGAGCTCGGCGCTCCATCACTACCGCCGCAAGATCGGCATGATCTTCCAGGATTTCCGCCTCATACCGCATAAGACCGCCTACGAGAACATCGCGTTCGCCATGGAGGCGGCGGGCCGGAATGACAGCGAGATCGCGAGCGACGTGCCCTACATCCTCGAGCTCGTGAATCTCGCCGACAAGGCGCGGCACTTCCCGGGCCAGCTCTCCGGCGGCGAGCAGCAGCGCATCGCGATCGGCCGCGCGATCATCAACCAGCCCGACCTCATCATCGCCGACGAGCCGACGGGCAACCTCGACCCGATCAACACGTACGAGGTGGTCGAGATACTGAAGAAGATCAACGAGCTCGGCACGACCATCCTCATCGCGACCCACAACAAGGGCGTCGTCGACGCGGTCGGCCGGCGCGTCATCACGATCGACCGCGGGCGGCTCGTCCGCGACGACGCCGAAGGGCAATACGCCCTCTAATACAGCTGCTATGTCATTCATGGTATTCAAGCGGGTGCTCGTGAGCGGTGCGAAGAGCTTCGTGCGCGGCGGCGCGGTATCGGCGGCGACGGTGCTCATCATGACCGTCACGCTCTCGATCATCGGCGCGCTCATCTTCCTCTCCGCGCTCCTCGGCTACACGCTGAACCTCATCAAGGACAAGGTCGACGTCTCGGTCTACTTCGTCACCTCGGCGACCGAGCAGCAGATCTTCTCCGTGCGGGACGAGCTCAAGAAGCTGCCGCAGGTCGAGACGGTCTCCTACACCTCGGCCGACGCGGCGCTCGCGACCTTCCGCGCGCGGCACGCGAGCGACCAGCTCACCCTCCAGGCGCTCGAAGAGCTCGGCGGGAACCCGCTCGACGCCTCGCTCGAGATCCGCGCGAAGGACCCGTCGCAGTACGAGAGCATCGTCAGCTTCCTCCAGGCGTCGCCGGCGCTCACGCAGAACGGCACCTCGATCGTCGACCGCATCAACTACGCGCAGAACAAAGACGTCATCGACCGCCTCACGACCGCGATGCAGGCGACGCGGGAGGTCGGCTTCGGCGTCGTGGCGATCTTCGCGCTCGCGTCCATCCTGATCGCGTTCGCGACCATCCGGCTCGCCATCTACATCGCCCGTGACGAGATCGCGGTCATGCGGCTCGTGGGCGCCTCGAGCGCGTACGTGCAGGGGCCCTTCATCGTGACCGGCGTCATCACCGGTACGGTCGCGGCGCTCCTCGTCCTCCTCATCCTCTGGCCGGTCACCTGGTACGTGGGCGGCAAGACCGCCGCGTGGTTCGGCGGCTTCAGCCTCGCTGGCTACTACGCGAGCCACCTCCCGGTCATCGCGCTCATCCTTGTCGGGTCGGGCGTGGCGCTCGGCGCGATCGCGTCGGTGTTCGCGGTGCGCCGCTACCTCAACGTCTAGGGTCATCATGGCGAAGCCGGGACATAAATACATCTTCGTTCTCGGCGGGGTGATGAGCGGCGTGGGGAAGGGCGTCGTCACCTCGTCGATCGGCCTCCTCTTGCAGCAGAAGGGCCACCCGGTGAATCTCGTGAAGGTCGACCCGTACCTGAACGTCGACGCCGGCACCATGAACCCGACCGAGCACGGCGAGACGTTCGTGCTCCGGAGCGGGCTCGAGACCGACCAGGACATGGGCAACTACGAGCGCTTCCTCGGACGCGACCTCCACAATGCCGATTACATGACGAGCGGGATGGTGTACCAGGCGGTGATTGAGCGGGAGCGTGCCTTGGGCTACGGCGGCAAGTGCGTCGAGGCGATCCCGCACGTGCGCGACGAGATCATGCGCCGCTTCGAGGCGGCGGCGGCCGAGAACGGCAGCCGTATCTCGGTCATCGAGATCGGCGGGACGATCGGCGACTTCCAGAACGAGCTCTTCATCGACGCCGCGCGCCGGCTCAAGATAGAGCATCCAGACGACGTCGCGTTCGTCATGGTCTCGTACCTGCCCGTGCCGGGCTCGCTCGGCGAGATGAAGACGCGCCCCACCCAGCACGCGGTGCGCGACCTCTCCTCCTACGGCGTGCAGGCCGACTTCATCGTCGCGCGTGCGCCGCAGCCGCTCGACGAGCGCCGCAAGGAGAAGCTCGCCGCCGCCTGCAACGTGCGTGCTGACCGGATCATCTCTGCGCCCGACATCAAGAGCATCTACGAGGCGCCGCTCAACTTCGAGAAGGACCACCTCGCCGACGCGCTCCTCGATGCGCTCCGCCTGCCGGAGAAGGAGGAGGCCTCGCTCGCCGCGTGGCGCCGCTTCGCGCGCGCGGTCGCCGACGAGGGCGCGCCCGAGATCAGCATCGCCATCGTCGGCAAATATTTCGATACGGGCGACTTCGTCCTCTCTGACGCATACCTCTCGGTCATCGAGTCGATCAAGTTCTCGGCCGCGGCGCTTAGCGTGCGCGCGAAGGTGAGCTGGATCAACGCGAAGCGCATCGAGCGCGACCCGTCGGCGCTCAAGGAGCTCGCGCGCTACGACGGCATCATCGTGCCGGGCGGCTTCGGCGAGACGGGTATCGAGGGCAAGGTCGCGACCATCCGCTACGCGCGCGAAGAGCGGATCCCGTACCTCGGCCTCTGCTACGGGATGCAGCTCATGGTCATCGAGTACGCGCGCCACGTGCTCGGCCTCTCCGGCGCGCATACGACGGAGATCAAGAAGAACGCCGCCGACCCGGTCGTCGATATCATGGAGAGCCAGAAGGGCAACCTGGCTGCGCAGCACTACGGCGGCACGATGCGCCTCGGCGCGTACCCGGCGCTCCTCAAGAAGGGCACCATCGCCCGCGGCGCGTATCGCGAGGAGCGTGTCGAGGAGCGCCACCGCCACCGCTACGAGATCAATCCGGCCTATGTCGAGAAGCTCGAAGCGGCCGGCCTCGTCTTCTCGGGTACCTCGCCCGACGGCGTCCTCATGGAGATCGCCGAGCTCCCGCGCGACGTGCACCCCTTCATGCTCGGGACGCAGTTCCACCCCGAGCTCCAGTCCCGCCCGCTTTCTCCGCACCCGCTCTTCACCGAATTCCTCAAGGCCGCCATCGCGCGGAAGGAGGGGAAGAAGTGACCGCGTGGCGGTCGTGCTAAGATAGGGAGCATGGCTATCATCGAGGTGGAGAAGCTGGTGAAGACGTTTGGCGACTTTACCGCCGTCGACGGAGTCTCGTTCTCGGTCGAGGCGGGAGAGATTTTCGCCTTCCTGGGCCCGAACGGCGCAGGGAAGTCGACCACCATCAAGATGCTCACGACCCTCTTGCACCCGACCTCGGGCACCATCCGCATCGACGGCCACGACCCGGTCGCCGACTCGGATGCCGTGCGGCGCGCGTTCGGCATCGTCTTCCAGGATCCGTCGCTCGACGAAGACATGACCGCCGTCGAGAACCTGGAGCTTCACGGCGCGCTCTACCGCGTCCCGCCAGCGACGCTCGCCGCGCGGACCGACGAGCTCCTGACGCTCGTTGAGCTCGCGGACCGGCGTGACGACTTCGTCCGCGATTTCTCGGGCGGGATGAAGCGCCGGCTCGAGATCGCGCGCGGGCTCCTGCACCACCCGAAGATCATCTTCCTCGATGAGCCGACCTTGGGGCTCGACCCGCAGACGCGCAACCACCTCTGGACCTACGTGAAGAAGCTCAACGCCGACGAGGGCATCACCGTCTTCTTCACCACCCACTACATGGAGGAAGCCGAGCGTTCGGCGGGGCGGATCGCCGTCATCGACCACGGTACCCTCATCGCGAGCGGGACAAGCGATGAGCTGAAGCGGGAGACCAAGACCGACTCGCTCGAAGACGCCTTCCTCGCGCTCACCGGCAACGTGATCCGCGACGAGGGCGCGAGCGGCGTCGACGCGATGCGCGCGCATCGTCGTATGTGGCGCGGCTCTCGCCGGTAGTCTCATATATCTATGCAAGCGATCTATCTCATGTGGCTCCGGGAGGTGAAGCGGTTCCTCCGCTCCAAGTCGCGCATGATCGGCTCCCTGGGCCAGCCGCTCCTCTTCCTCGTCGCGCTCGGCTACGGCCTCGGGCCGGTCTTCAAACAGGCGGGGCAGAGCAGCTATATCGACTTCCTCGCGCCGGGCATCATCGGCATGGCGATCATCTTCACCGCCATCTTCAACGGCATGCAGATCATCTGGGACCGCCAGTTCGGCTTCTTGAAGGAGACCCTCGTCGCGCCGGTCTCGCGCCTCGCGATCATGTTCGGGCGCACCTTGGGCGGCGCGACGGTAGCCGCGCTCCAGGGCGTGCTGGTCCTCTGCATGGCGATGGCGGTCGGCTTCCGCCCCCTCTGGGGCGGCATCCTGCCCTCACTGCTCGTCATGCTCCTCATCGCGCTCCTCTTCTCGGCGCTCGGCATCGCGGTCGCCTCGAGGCTCGAGGACATGCAGGGCTTCCAGCTCATCATGAACTTCCTCGTCATGCCGCTCTTCTTCCTCTCCGGCGCGCTCTTCCCGCTCAACAACGTCCCTTCGGCGCTCTTGTGGGTCGCCCGCTTCGACCCGCTCTCCTACGGCGTCGACGCGCTGCGCGCCTTCCTCGACGGCACCGCCGTCTTCCCGCTCGCGCTCGACTTCAGCGTCCTCATCGGCGTCACCGCCTTCTTCCTCATGCTCGGGTCGTATTTCTTCTCGAAGGTGGAAGCGTAGCGCACGCCCAAGAACCAAAAGGTTTCGGACGTGCTACGTGGGCGCCTATCGTTTCGTTTATTCTGCTTTCGGCTGCGATTCTTTCTCGATGATCTTCTCTTCCTTCTGGGCGACGCGCTCGGCGACCGGCTTCTTCACCGCGAAGTGCATCATCGCGAAGACGATCATCGCCGAGAAGACGATACCGACGACGTTCACGATGAAGAGGAGGAGCGCGGTGCTGAACTCGCCCCATGCGAAGCCCGAGAGCGCGATGCCCGCATCGGCCAGGGGCGGCACGAGCGCGACGGCGATGGCGACGCCCGGCAGGGTCTCATTCAAGTATGGCTTGGTGGTGGCGAAGGCGGCGGCAAGTCCGGCGATGACGGCGACGAGCGTATAGGAGAGCGGCGAGGTGGTGCCCGCCGCGCCGAGTATGGAGAGCGGCGTGGTGCCGTGCGTCGAGAAGAGGAAGCCGATCACGAAGCCGGCCGCGACCGCGAAGCCGGTCGACTTCAGGATGGTGACGAACGAGGTCGCGACGATCTTGGTGTCGGCGGTGATGACCCCGAGCGCGAGCGAGAGGACGGGGTAGAGGAGCGGCGCGACGAGCATGCTCCCGACGAGGATGACGGTGCTGTCGAGCAGGATGCCGAAGGCCGCCATAGAGACGGCGAGCACGAGCATGAGGAAGAAGTCCTTCCGCGGCGCGGCGTGCTCGATGATGTCCG
Organism: uncultured Candidatus Saccharibacteria bacterium; assembly: GCA_964482105.1. Taxonomy (GTDB): domain Bacteria; phylum Patescibacteriota; class Minisyncoccia; order Phycocordibacterales; family Phycocordibacteraceae; genus C7867-001. The sequence goes on along the minus strand of CAYZWA010000012.1, from coordinate 5,684 downwards.
CGATCGCGGTGTTCTTGTCGGGCTCGCTCACATTATTGAAAAGCGCTTCAAGCATGGGGATGCGTGGATAGTATCGGGTACGCCCGTATGATACCACGGCCGCGCGGTTAGCGGGCGAGGGTCGCGAGGTCGGCGAGCACCTCGGCCGCATGCCGCTCGGGCTTCACGTGCTCGTACACCCGCGCGATGACGCCGTCGGGATCGATGAGGAAGGAGGTGCGCGTCGTACCCATGAAGGTCTTGCCCATCAGCTTCTTCTCGCCGAAGACGCCGTAGCGGCCGACGACCTCCTTGTGCTCGTCGGCGAGCAGGGTGAAGGGGAGGGAGTAGGCACTCGCAAATTTCTTATGGCTCGCGACCGAGTCGGTCGAGACGCCGAGCACGACCGCGCCGATCTTCTCGAAATCCTGGAACTGGTCGCGGATCGTGCATGCCTCGAGCGTGCACCCGGGCGTGTCATCCTTCGGGTAGAAATAGAGCAGCACCCACTTCCCGCGGTAGTCCCCGAGCGCGTGCGCTCTGCCGTCTTGATCCGGCAGCCGAAACTCGGGCGCCCTCGCTCCGACCGGTGGCATCGTCATGAGTATAGTATAGCACCTTGCCGTTGTGGCGAAGTGCACCGCTCAGGAATCAAACAAACCGCGCTTCCGGTATGGAGCCACATACCACGCTGCCCACACG
>CAYZWA010000012.1:0-4903 GCA_964482105.1 uncultured Candidatus Saccharibacteria bacterium | reverse complement strand
AAAAGGAGCACGTCGAGACGGTATCTTTGTAGCCGTCTCCGCCTAGCGCCTTTTCAATCGCCCCGACTCCGGTCGGGGCGTGTTCTCTGTCGGAGACGCCGGATGCTACACTGAAATGACATGAAGCGGTGGTGGTATGTCGGCTTGCCGGTGCTCGCGTTCGCGGCGGTGGGGGTGGTCGCCTATCTCGCCTACCTCCACGGCGCGCGGATCGCGGTCCTCGAGCCGGCCGGGCCGGTCGCGGCCGATGAGCGCGGCGTCATCACCGCGACGCTCGCGCTCTCCTCGGTCATCGTCGTGCCGGTCTTCTTCATCCTCTTCTACTTCGCGTGGAAGTATCGCGCCGAGAGCCCGCGGGCGCACCTGCACAGCGAGCCCGACTGGGACCACGTGCACCCTTCGGCCGAGTTCGCGTGGTGGCTCGTGCCCTCGGCGATTGTCGCGGTCATCTGCGTCATCCTCTGGGAGAGCGCGCACGCGCTCGACCCGTACAAGCTGCTGCCGAGCCGCGTACCGCCGGTCGAGGTCGAGGTCGTCGCGCTCGACTGGAAGTGGCTCTTCATCTATCCTGCGCTCGATATCGCGAGCGTGAACCGGCTCGAGCTGCCGGCCGGCCGGCCGGTGCACCTCGCGCTCACCGCCGACGCGCCGATGAACGCGCTCTGGATCCCGAGCCTCGCCGGGCAGATCATGATCATGCCCGGCATGACGACGCAGTTGAACCTCCTCGCGAGCACGACGGGCGACTACGCCGGCTTCTCGAGCAACATCAGCGGCAGGGGGTTCTCGGGCATGGCCTTCACCGCGCGGGTGGTCTCGGCCGCAGACTTCGCCGCGTGGGCCGCGCGCGTGCGCGCCGCGTCGTCGACGCCGCTCACCCGGGCCGCCTACCGAGCGCTCGCCGCGCCGAGCGAGGATGTCGCGCCGCGCACGTACGCGCCGGTCGACCCGCACCTGTATACTGACATCGTGAACGCGTACATGCCGACGATGATGCCGACGGCCGCGAGTACCGCGCCTGCCCTATGACCTGGTCGTCCTTCCTCCTTGGCAGGCTCTCGTGGGCGGCGCTGCCGCAGAGCGCGATCGCGTGGGGCGGGGCGCTCACGGTCGTCGGCGGCCTCGTCGCGGTGGCTGCGGCCCTCACCTACTTCAAGCGGTGGCGATGGCTCTGGCGCGAGTGGCTCACCTCGCTCGACCCGAAGCGGATCGGCGTCATGTATCTCGTCGTCGCGCTCGTCATGCTCGTGCGCGGCGGCGCCGACGCGGCGCTCATGCGCGTCCAGCAGGCGACCTCGGTAGGCGCCGCGCATGGGATCCTCTCCGCGTCGCACTTCCAAGAGATCTTCTCGGCGCATGGGTCGATCATGATCTTCTTCGTCGCGATGGGGCTCATGTTCGGCCTCATCAATCTCGTCCTGCCGCTCCAGCTCGGCGCGCGCGACGTCGCCTTCCCGTTCCTCAATTCCGTGAGCTTCTGGCTCTTCTTCGCCGGTGCGGCGCTCATGAACCTCTCGCTCTTGATCGGCGACTTCTCGCAGGCCGGCTGGCTCGCGTACCCGCCGCTCTCCGAGCTCGCGTACAGCCCCACGACCGGCGTCGACTACTGGATCTGGAGCCTCCAGATCGGCGGGATCGGGAGCCTCTTGTCGGGTATCAACTTCCTCGCGACGATCGTCAGGAAGCGGTGTCGCGGGATGACCTTCATGCGGATGCCGATGTTCAGCTGGACCGTGCTCGGCGCGATGGCGCTCGTCGTCTTCGCCTTCCCGATCCTCACCGTGACGCTCGCGCTCCTCTCGCTCGACCGGACGCTCGGGATGCATTTCTTCACCGCGGCGGCGGGCGGCAACATGATGATGTACGTCAACCTCATCTGGGCGTGGGGGCACCCCGAAGTCTACATCCTCATCCTGCCCGCCTTCGGCGTCTTCTCCGAGGTCGTGCCGGTCTTCGCGAAGAAGCGGCTCGCCGGCTACGCCTCGATGGTGTACTCGGTCGCGGCGATCGTGCTCCTCTCCTTCACGGTCTGGCTGCACCACTTCTTCACCATGGGCGCGGGGGCTGACGTGAACACCTTCTTCGGCATCATGACCGCGGTCATCGCGATCCCGACGGGCGTCAAGATATTCAACTGGCTCTTCACGCTGTACCGCGGGCGCATCCGCTTCGCCTCGCCGCTCCTGTGGTTCATGGGCTTCGTCGTGCTCTTCACGATCGGCGGCGTCGCAGGCGTCGTGATGGCGCAGCCGGCGGCCGACTACCAGCTCCACAACAGCCTCTTCCTCGTGGCGCACTTCCACACCATGATCATAAGCGGCGTGCTCTTCGGCTACTTCGCCGGGCTCACGTTCTGGTTCCCGAAGATCTTCGGCTTCACCTTGAGCGAGCGGTGGGGCAAGCGCGCGTTCCTCGCGTGGACGACCGGGTTCATCCTCGCTTTCGTCCCGCTCTACGTGCTCGGCCTCATGGGCGCGACGCGGCGCCTCGACCACTACAGCGCCGCCCTGGGCTGGCAGCCGCTCTTCATCGTCGCGGGCGTGGGCGCGGCGATCATCGGTCTCGGCTTCCTCTTCCAGATCATCCAGCTCGCGGTGAGTATCAAGAACCGATATGCGCGCCAAGACGCGACCGGCGATCCGTGGGACGGCCGGTCGCTCGAGTGGTCGGTACCCTCGCCGGCGCCCGCCTACGGCTTCGCGCGGCTTCCTGCGGTTGCGGGCCGCGACGCGTTCTGGACGGCGAAGCAGGAGGGGCGGGAGGTCGCGCACGCGCCCTACGAGGATATCCGCATGCCCAAGAACTCCGCGCTCGGCATCCTGATCGCCCTCGGCGCGTTCCTCGCCGGCTTCGGCATCGTCTGGCACGTCTGGTGGCTCGCGGTCGTCGGGCTCTGCGGCACCGTCGCGGCGGTGCTCACGCGCGCGTTCGCCGAGGATACCGAGTACGTGATCCCTGCCGCCGAGGTGGCCCGCCGCGACGGTGCCGCAGAGCCCGCACCCGCCCTATGACCGACCGCCCGCACACGACAGACATCGCGACGCTCTCTGCCGAGGAGCGCGCAGACGACGCGACGACCGTCTTCGGCTTCTTCGCGTACCTCATGAGCGACTTCGTGCTCTTCGCAGGGCTCTTCGCGACGTATGCCGTCTTCCGTGGCAGCACCGCCGGCGGGCCGGCGGGGAGCGCGCTCTTCAACCTTCCCTACGTCCTCACCGAGACGCTGCTCCTCCTCACGAGCAGCGTGACGGTCGGCATGGCGCTCCTCGCGGCGAGCAGCGCGCGCTGCCGCGCGGTCCTCGGCTGGCTCGGCGCGACCGCGGCGCTCGGCGCGGCGTTCGTCGCGATGGAGGCGGCTGAGTTCGCGCGCCTGGTCGCGGCGGGGCAGGGGCCCGGCAGGAGCGGCTTCCTCTCTGCCTACTTCACGCTCGTCGGCACGCACGGCCTCCACGTGGCTATCGGGCTCCTGTGGATGATCGCGCTCATCATCGTCATCGCGCGCCGCGGCCTCGCGAGGGCGTCGCTGCGCAAGCTCGCGCTCCTCGCGCTCTTCTGGCACTTCCTCGACATCGTCTGGATCTTCATCTTTACCATCGTGTATCTTATGGGGAACCTATGACCACACCCGACGCCACCGCCTACTATAAGGACATCGGCATCTTCCCGCGCGGCGTACACCGGCTCGGCCGGCTCTACGCGACCGGCTTCGGCCTCTCGCTCCTCTGCACCTTCGGCGCGTACGGCTTCGCCGTCTCCGGGTACCTCGCGCCGCACGCGCTCGTGATAGCGCTCCTCGTCTTCGCGCTCGCGCAGTTTGTCGTGCAGGTGGTCTGCTTCCTCCACCTCGGCCACGCCGACGACGCGCACGACCGCCGGCTCGTGCTCGGCTTCGCGCTTCTCGTGACCGCGATCATCGTCGTCGGCTCGCTCTGGATCATGGCCAACCTGAACCGGCGGATGAGGTACGACCCGACGCAGTTCATGACGCAGGAGATGGAGCAGTATATGTCAAGTCAGCCCGGCCTGTGAGCATGAGCCAACACCTCTCCCGCTACTACGTGCTCACGAAGCCCGGCATCATCTACGGCAATCTGCTGCCGGCCCTGGCCGGGTTCGTCTTCGCCACCACACCGATCCGATCGGCGTGGCGGCATGCCGCGCCGGTTGCGCTCCTGCTCGCGATGCTCGTCGGCCTCGGCCTCGTCATCGCCTCGGCGTGTGTCGTGAACAACTACACGGATCGCGCGCTCGACCGCAAGATGGCGCGCACCCGCACCCGCGCGCTCGCTGCGGGCACGATCCCTGTCGCGTCGGCGCTCTTCTTCGCCGCGCTCCTCGGCGCAGCCGGTTTCGCGATCCTCGGATATGCGGTGAACGTGCTCGCCGCGCTCCTCGCGGCCGCAGGCTTCCTCGCCTACACCGTCCTCTATGGTCTCGCGAAGCGCGCCTCGCATTGGGGGACGGTGGTCGGGAGCGTCTCGGGCGCGATGCCGGTCGTCGTCGGCTACGCGGCCGCCGCCGGCCATCTCGACCCGGCGGCGCTCGCGCTCTTCGCCGCGATGGCGCTCTGGCAGATGCCGCACTTCTACGCGATCGCGCTCTACCGCCGAGACGAGTACGCCGCCGCCGGCGTGCCGGTCCTCCCGCTCGTGAAGGGCGTGCGCGCGACCAAGGTGCACATCGTCTGGTACATCCTCGCGTATCTCGTCGCGGCGTCCTTCCCGACCATCCTCGGCGCGGCGGGCTATACGTATCTCGCGATTGTTCTCGCGAGCGGCGTCGCCTGGCTCTGGGTCGCGATCCGCAGCTTCACGGCAAAGGATGACGCGCGCGCTGCGCGTACGACGTTCCGCCTCTCGCTTGTCGTCGTCAGCGCGTTCTCGCTCGCGCTCCTCCTCGCGCC
>CAYZWA010000011.1:10461-12675 GCA_964482105.1 uncultured Candidatus Saccharibacteria bacterium | reverse complement strand
GGCGTCTCGAAGGTGAAGGTGTCGCCCTTCTTCTTGCCCATGAGCGCGGCACCCAAGGGTGAGATGTGCGAGAGCTTCTTCTCGCGCATGTCGGCCTCCTCGCTGCCGACGATGGTGTATTCGTGGAGATCGGCGCTACCCTGCTTCTTGATGGTCACCTGGGAGCCGAAGCCGACCTCGCTTTTCTTCTTCTTGCCGTCGGTGAGGATGGTCGTACGCTTCACGAGGTCTTCGAGCTTCTTGATGCGCTCTTCGGTCGCGGCCTGCAGCTCACGCGCTTCCTGATATTCGGCGTTCTCGGAGAGATCGCCGAGTGAACGGGCATATTCGAGGCTCTCGGCAATCTCGGTGCGACGCACGGTCTTCAGGTGTTCGAGCTCCTTGACCATCTCATCGAATCGCTCTTGGGAGACAACCGTGTCGGGTACGTCAGTCATGCCGCCTATTGTACTTGTACACGCACAACTTGCAAGCAGAGAACCTGCTCCAAAATCTCCAACTCACATGCTTACTGTTGCATGAGATACGGGGAATGCTCCGCGTGGAGCGCGTCGAAGAGCTCGCGCATGACGTTGACCGCCTCCTCGCCGGACCCGGAAGGCCCGCGCTCCAAGACGACCGCGAAGGTGTAGCGCGGATGGTCATAGGGGAAGAAGCCCTCGACCCACGAGTTGTCGTACTGGTTGTGGAGCCCGGCCTGCGCGGTGCCGGTCTTGGCGGCGACCGCGAGGTACGGCAGATTGATCGCCTGCGCGAGTGCGCTCGTGACGCCCTCGCGCATCCCCTCGCGCACGACGGCGAAGGTGGCGGGCGAGACCGGCACGCTCGTATAGGACGACGGCGTGCCCTTCACGATGAACGGCTTCGGGAGCGTGCCGTCGCTCGCGACAGCCGCCGTCGCGCGCGCCATCTGGATCGGCGTGACGAGCATCCCGTACTGCCCGATCGCCGTGAAGTAGGTGTCGCCGACGTACCACGGCTCGCCGAAGGTCGCCTTCTTCCACGCCGGATCCGGGACGACGCCGGCCGCCTCGCCCGGGAGCGCGATACCGGTCGTGGTCCCGAGACCGAAGGCGCGGTACCAGGAGGCGAGGCGGTCGATGCCGAGACCCTTCTGGCCCTTGAACCCGCCGCCGACCTCATAGAAGAAGATATCCGACGACCAGGCGATCGCCTTGCGCACGGTGAGCGGGCCGAGTGCCTTCCAGCCGGTGTAGATGAACTGTTTGCCGGGGTGGTACGGGTCCGGGAGCGAGATGGACCCTGCGTCGTCGATGACCGTATCGGGCGTGATGACGCCGTCGGTGAGCGCGCCGGAGGCGACGAAGGGCTTCACGATCGAGCCGGGCGCGTAGGTGCCCTGGATCGCGTGGTCGATGAAGGGGTGCCCTGGATCGGTGTTGTACGCGGCGATGGTCGCCGCAGGGCTGCCGTTCGCCATCACGTTCGCGTCGTAGCTCGGGTACGACGCGAGCGCGACCACCGCGCCAGTCGAAGCGTCCAGGATAACCCCCGCGCCGGCAAGGAAGTCGTGCGCCTTGACGATATCTGCGATCGACTGCGCGAAATGCTTCTGCACATCCGCATCGATCGTGAGCGTGAGCGGCTTGCCGGGCGTGGGCGGGATGATCGTGCCGGAGGAGCGGACGTTCCCGAGCGCGTCGCGTTCGACGAGCATCTGGCCGTTTGAGCCGGCGAGCTGCGTGTCATACTCCGCCTCGACGCCCGTCACGCCGCGCTCGCGCGTGTCGTAGTAGTTGCCGTTCGCGTCCTTCTTCGGGTAGGAGACATAGCCGGTCACCTGGCTGAGCGACGGGTAGAGGTACTCTCGGCGGCTCGTGCCGCCGGGCCCCGCGACATTGTCGACGAGGAGCGTGCCGTTCGTGTCATAGATGGCGCCGCGCGGCGCGAAGACGGTCGTCGCGTCGAGGCTGTTGTTCGCGCTCTGGTCGGCGTAGGTCGCGCCGTGCGCGATCTCGAGATTGCCGGCGCGCACCGCGAGGATGATGAAGAGCGCGATGAGCGTGAGCGGCAGGAGGGTGAAGGTCGAGCGCGGGAGCGGCTGCTCGAGGCGCCCCTCGAGCCGCCACCGGTCGAAGCCGGCCGCGTTCGACGCGTCGAGAAATATCTCATCAGGCGCGATCTCCGGATCCCGCCGCCGCTTCCTCCGCCAGGGCCACCGCATGTCCTCATGATACCTGTTCGCGTGCGCGG
>CAYZWA010000011.1:7042-10361 GCA_964482105.1 uncultured Candidatus Saccharibacteria bacterium | reverse complement strand
GCCCCGATGATGCTCGCCTTGAGCCAGGAGCGCACGAGGTAGGCCGCGGCAGTCGCGAGCGCACCCGCGATCGTGGCGAGCGGCCAGCCGCCAGAGTAGCGGAGCGCGTCGACGAAGATGCCGACCGCGAGCGGGACCAGAGGCTCGAAGAGCGCGACGCCGAGCGCGAGCGCGACGGTCGCTGGCCATGGGAAGGCGATAGCCGAGACGAAGGCGGCGGCGGTCGCGGCAGAGCGCGTCATGGCGTCGAAGAGGCGGTGGCGCCGATGCCGGTATCGCGGAGCGCGACCCAGCCGAGCGAGAAGAGGTTCTCTGCCGAGGCGATGTGGAGCACGACACCGGTCGAGGCCGGGTCGTCGTCGACCGCCGTCACGCGCCCGAGCGGTACGAGCCCGGGGCCCGGCACGTAGACGACCGCGCCGGGGCTTACGTCGGCGGAGCGCGCGACGGTCGTCGTGAGCGCGCCGGCGCCGGCGCCGGTGAGCGTGACCGCCAGAGCCGCGTCGCCGATCCACCCGCGCGTCGTGACCCCGGGCGCGGAGAAGAGCGTCACGCGCGCGAAGCCGCCCGAGACGCTCGAGACGACGCCGACTGGCGTACCGTCGCCCGCGAAGGCCTCCTGCCCCGCCGCGACGCCGTCTGCCGCGCCGGCCGCGACGATGAGCGAGTCGTACGGGCTCTCCGGCGGCCGCGAGACCACGCCCGCGATGACGCTCGGCCCGCCGGCGCTCGACGCAGCGAGAGGCGCGATCGCCGCGAGACGCGTCGTGAGCGCGCGGTTCGCGTTCGCGAGCGCGGCGTTCTCTGCGGTGAGCGCCTCGACGCGCGCCGCGAGCGCTGCCGTGTCGCCGAACCCGCCGAGAGCGCCGTGCACCGCCGCCGCGAACGTATCCGACACAGAGAACGCGGGTGCCGCGACGCGGAAGAAGGCATCCGGCGCGACGAAGCGGAACGCGAGCACGAGGAGCGAGAACAGGAGCGCGCCGACGCCGAGCGAGACGCGCGGGAGCGAAGAGAAGAGCGCGTTACGCGTCGATGAGTAGGTCCTCTTCATCGATAAAGAATGCGCCGAACGGCTCCGGCTTCTCGGCCACGACGCCGGCGCCGCGCACGACCGCCGAGAGCGGGTCGGGGGCGATGCGCACCGGCACGCCGAGCATGGCCGCGAGCACGTCGGGGAGGCCGCGCAGGAGCGCGCCGCCGCCGAAGACGGTCACGCCATGCTCGAGCACGTCGGCGAGGAGCTCGGGCGGCGTCGCCTCGATCACCTCCTTCATCGCGTCGAGGAGCGCGTCCAAGGACGGCAGGAGCGCCTCGCGCACGTGCGCGTCGGTGAGCACCACCTCGCGCGGCAGGCCGGTGGCGTAGTCGCGGCCGCGCACGTTCTCGACGAGCGCCTCCGGCTGCGGCATGACCGATCCGATGGCGAGCTTCACGCTCTCAGCGGTACGTTCGCCGATGCCGAGCTTGAACTCGCTGCGCACATAATCGATGATGTTCTCGTTGAACCGGTCGCCCGCTACCTGCGAGCTCTTGGACGCGACGACGCCGGTGAGCGCGATGACCGCGATGTCGGTCGTCCCGCCGCCGATGTCGAGCACCATCGTGCCGACCGCCTCGGTCACCGGCAGCTTCGCGCCGATCGCGCCCGCGACCGGCTCTTCGATGATGATCGCCTCGCGCGCGCCGGCGGTCTTGGCCACGTCGCGCACCGCGCGGCTCTGCACGTTGGTGACGCCAGTCGGGACGCCGATGACCACCCGCGGCCCGATAAGCCGCGCCCGCCCGCCCTGCGCCTTACGGATGAGATAGGTGAGGAGCTCTTCGGTCACCTCGAAGTCGGAGATGACGCCGTGCACCAGCGGGCGCACCGCGCGGATGTGCGGCGGCGTCTTGCCGAGCATGACCTTCGCCTCGTTGCCCACCGCGACGATCTGATGCGTCTTATCATTGACCGCGACCACCGACGGCTCGTTGAGGACCACGCCCTTGCCGCGCACATAGACGAGCGTGTTCGCGGTGCCGAGGTCGATGGCGATATCGCCGCCGGAAAAGAAGCCCGAGGAGAAGCGGCTCATACCGATGACGAGAGGAGCGCCGCGCGCGGCCGCTTCTCGACCTTCCCGCTCGCGCGGTCGACCACCTCGAAGACGCCGGTCTCTGCTGCCTCTTTCCCCACCACGATGCGCTTCGGTATGCCGAGCAGATCGCTGTCCGCAAACTTCTCGCCGGCGCGCGCGTCGCGATCGTCGTAGAGCACCTCGATGCCTGCTTTCTGCAGGTCTGCGTACAGCGCGTCCGCAACCTTCGCGACCTCGTCACCCGCCTTCCCGAGCGACACGAGATGATACCGGAAGGGTGCGACGCTCTCGGGCCACACGAGGCCTTTGTCGTCTCCGAACGCTTCCGCGATGACGCCCATCAACCGGGTGATGCCGATGCCGAAGCAGCCCATGATCGGGTGCTGCTCCTTCCCTTCCCGATCCTTGTACGTGAATGAGAAATCTTTCGCGTATTTCGTGCCAAGGTCGAAAATGTTCCCGACCTCCGAGGCCTTTGCCCGCGACAACGACCCTGTGCCGCACCGCGTGCATCCGTCTTTTTCTTTTTGGTCACTGATCTCGGCGTTGGCGCAGTACGAGCAGTGGTCGCAATACAAGATGTCGTCTTCTCCCGCGTCGGTGAGCACCATGAACTCATACGACAGCTTGGTCGTGAACGAGCCCCCCGATGCCTCGGTCGCCTTCGCCGTGAGCCCCGCGCGCTCGTAGACGCGCAGGTACGCCTCCTTCGCGCGCGCATAAAAGCGGTCGAAGTCTTCTTGCGTCTCGTGGAACGAATACATGTCCTTCATCAAGAACTCGCGACCGCGCATGATGCCCGACTTCGCGCGCAGCTCGTCGCGGTACTTCGACCCGATCTGATAGATGGCAACCGGCAGGTCCCGGTACGACGTAAGGTATTCCTGCGCGATGGGCGTCACGATCTCTTCTTCGCTTTGCCCGACGGTGTACTCCTTTTCCGTCCGGCTCGTGATCTTAAATACGACATCGACCGTATCCCACGCGCCCGTCTGCTTCCACGGTTCCGACGGATGCAGGGTCGCCATACGGATCTCCTGCCCGCCGAGCGCGTCCATCTCCTCGCGCACGATGCGCTCGATCTTCTCCAGCACCCGCCGGCCGAGCGGCAGGTAGGAGTAGACGCCCGCCATCTCCTTGTGCACGTAGCCCGCGCGGATGAGGAGCTGCGCGTTCTTCGACACCTCATCCGCGGGCGCCTCCCGCCGCGTTTTGGTAAAAAGCTGTGATTGCCGCAT
>CAYZWA010000011.1:4683-6942 GCA_964482105.1 uncultured Candidatus Saccharibacteria bacterium | reverse complement strand
ATGTCGTGCGCCGTGACAACCACCATAAGGAGGATGAGGGCGACGAAGCCGATGGAGTTGACCGTCTGCGCGACAGCCGGCTTGATGGGCCGGCGGATGACGGCCTCGATGAGGACGAAGAGGAGCCGGCCGCCGTCGAGCGCGGGGATAGGGATGAGGTTGATGAGCGCGAGGTTTATGGAGATGATGGCCACGATCGAGAGCAGGTCGCCGAGCCCCTGGGTCGACGCCTGGCCGACGACACCCGCGATGCCGACCGGCCCCGATACCTGTGAGAGGTTGGCCGAGAAGGTGAAAACGCCGAAGAAGAAGTGCGCGAGGCCGACCGCGGTGAGCGTGATCATATTCCAGGTGATCTGCGCCCCTTGGATGATCGACTGCCAGAGTGAGAGCGGCACGACGCCGACCGGCGCGATCTCGATGCCGATCGCGGCGCGCGACGGGTCGCTCGGGACGAGGCCCGCGACCGGGCGCGCGAAGAATGTCTTCGTCGTGCCGTCGGGCTCGCGCACCGAGAGCGCGACGGTCGTGTTGCCGCCGCCATCGGCCACGAAGGCCGTAAAGGCGTCGGGGTCGGCGCCCGAGAAGGCGTAGTGGCCGTCTTCGGCCGAGAGGATGAGGTCGCCTGCGGCGAGGCCGGCCTGCGCTGCCGGCGAGCCGGGCACCACGCTCGCGATCGCGAGGTGCGCGTCGGTCGCGCTCTTGAGCTCGGCGCTCGAGAGCGCGCGCGGCGTGCCGGCGGCGAGCGCACCGACCATAAGCACGTAGGCGAAGAGGAGGTTCATCGCGATACCGGCGACGAGCACCGCCGCTTGCGCAAGGCGGTGCTTCGAGACGAACGAGCGACTGCCCGCTTCCCCGTCCTCGCCGTAGATCTTCACGAAGCCGCCGAAGGGCAGCCAGTTGAGCGTATACTCGGTGCCGCCCCACTTCCCGATCGTCATCGCGCGCGGCGGGTACCCGAGCCCGAACTCGTCGACCCGCATCCCGACCCACTTCGCCACGATGAAGTGCCCGAACTCGTGCACCACGATGAGCGCGACGAGGACGACGATGAAGATGAGGATGGTCATGCGCGCTTATTGCTCTATCTCTTTTTCCTTCTTCTCGAGGTGCTTCGCGAGGGCGTCGTTGCCCGCGTCGATACGCTTCTGCACCTCCTCCTTCTCCCGCGCGATCTCATCCTTGCTCACGCCTCCGGCCTTCTCCGACGCCTCGATCTCCTTGATGACTTCGGTGCGGTGACTGCGCAGCGCGACGCGCGCCTGCTCGGTCTTGTCCTTGGCGATCTTCGCGAGCTGGGTGCGCCGCTCGCCGGTGAGCTCGGGGAACGAGATGCGCAGACCCTGGTCGTCGGTCGAGACGCCGACGCCCAAGTCGGCTTCGACGATGCCCTTCTCGATGTCCTTCAAGAGGCTCTTGTCCCAGGGAATCACGCGGAGCGTGTGCGCGTCTTCGACCGAGACGTTCGCGAGCTGCGTCATCGGCGTGCGCGCGCCGTAGGCCTCAGGCTTCACCCCGTCGAGGAGCGCGGGTGTCGCGCGGCCGGTGCGCACGCCTGAGAGCTCGCGCGCGAGCCATTCGTCGGTCTCTTTGATCTGTCCGTCCAGTTTTGAAAAGTCGTATGCCATATGCGGGCATTATAACAAATCTTTCGGCGTGACGAGCGCGAGGTGCTCGAGGATCATCTTGACCGGCGCGGAGCGATCGTAGAGGTAGGCGCGGAGTATCGAGATGTCGGAGAGGAGCGCGGCGGCGGAGCCGCCGCGCTCCTTCACCCGCGCATACGCCGCCGCCTCGATGCCGTTCACGAGCGCGATCGTCTCGTCGCGCTTCTCGCGCCGGTCGTCGTCATCTTTGCCGCTCGCGAGCCTCTTCGCGATCGCCGCGCGCTGCTCGCGCGATGCGACAATGAACGCGCGAGCACTCTCCGGAATCTCGCGAATGTTGGACATCGGATGTCCAACATTCGCGCGCAAGATTTGCACCCTTGAGCGCACCGTCGGCAAGAGCATACCGAGGCTCGGCACGATGAGGATGATATGCGTGCCCTCTGGCGGCTCCTCGAGCGTCTTCAGGAGCGCGTTCTGCGCCTCGTGATGCACCCGCGCCGCTGCGATGATAACGACCTTCCCGCCGCTCCCGAACGCCGCGCTCGCCGCGACCTCGCCTGCCCGCCGCGCGTCTTCGACTGAGAGCAGCCCGTGCCGCAAGACGACCACATCCGGATTCCCTTCTGTCGCCACGCCAAGCTCCCGC
>CAYZWA010000011.1:0-4583 GCA_964482105.1 uncultured Candidatus Saccharibacteria bacterium | reverse complement strand
GATGCTCTTCTGATAGGTATTCAGGTGCTTCAGCGCGATGCCGGTGCCGCGTGCGACGCAGTAGTACGGGTCGTGCGCGAGGCGCGCGATGACGCCGGTGCGGCGGTAGAGGAGCTCGGGCATCTGCCGCAGGAGCGAGGAGCCGCCGGTCAGGATGATGCCGTTGTCGATGATGTCGGCCGCGAGCTCGGGCGGCGTGTCCTGGAGCACCTTGCGCACCGCCTGCGTCATCTCGCGCAGCTCGCGCGCCATCGCCTGCACGACGTCGTTCGTCGAGAGCTCGACTGTCTTCGGCAGGCCGGAGATGAGGTCGCTCCCCTTCACCGCCGTCGTGAGCTCCTCGGGGAGCGGCGTCGCCGAGCCGATGGCGATCTTCACCTCCTCGGCCGTCTTGTCGCCGATGGCGAGATTGTGGTGCTTCTTCACATAGTCGACGATTGCGCGGTCGAGGCGGTTGCCCGCGCACTTCACGCTGGTCGAGGCGACGATGCCGCCGAGCGAGATCACTGCGACATCGATAGTGCCGCCGCCGATGTCCGCGACCATGCGCCCCATCGGCTCGTGGATCGGGATGCCCGCGCCGATAGCGGCGAGAATCGGCTCCTTGACGACGTAGGCATTGCGCGCGCCTGCCTTAAGCGCAGCCTCGATGACCGCGCGCTTCTCGGTGGAGGTGACGCCGGCCGGGACCGACACGAGCACCGTCGGCCGGAACGGGTTCCACCCGAGCGCCTTCTTCATGAAGTAGCGCAGCATCGCCTCGGTCACCCGGTAGTCGGCAATCACGCCGTCCTTCATCGGCCGGTATGCGATGACGTCGTCGGGCGTGCGGCCGATCATCTTCTTGGCCTCCGTGCCGACAGCGAGGATCTTGTTCTTGCCCGTCTTGCCGCGCTCCTTCGACACGGCGACGACCGACGGCTCGTTGATGACCGCGCCCTTGCCCGGCACGAAGACGAGCACGTTCGTCGTGCCGAGGTCGATGCCGATCTTGGGAGAGAAGAGTGCCATTGCCGCTTTATGGTACCGCATTTGCCAACACTGTGCGAGGAGCGATGTCCTGCGCTACAACAAAACGGCGGGGTCTTGCTTTATACGCTAAAATGCCGGTATGAAATCCATCGGCGAGATGCTGCCAGAGTTCGAGAAGCGGCGCGCGGCGGCGCCGACAGGCCGCCACCGCTTGACCGAGCGCGGCGAGCTCATGCGCTTCTTCCTGCGGCACCTGAACCACGCGCGCAAGCGCGACCGCCTCGAGCCGATGACCATGGGCCACCTGGGCTCGGTGCTCGAGGGCATCCCTACGCCTGACCTCTACTACCTGAAGAGCGTCTGCACCCAGGCCAAAGACTTCTCCAAGCGCTTCTGGTGGGAGCTCGACCCGACCAAGCATCCGCGGCCGTAAATCTGTGGTATAGTAGCGGCGATGAAGAAAGAGATCGTGCAGGAGGGCGCGGCGGTGCTGCGCGAGACGGCGCAGGCGGTGCCGGAGGAGCTGTTCGGCACGCCCGAGCTCGCCGGCATCATCCAGGATATGAAGGACGCCCTCGACCCTGAGGCCGAGGGCGTCGCGCTCGCCGCGCCGCAGATCGGCATGTCGTACCGCATCTTCGTGGTGCGCAAGGATCGCGTCGACGCCGCGAACGCGCCGGAGGGCGCCGACCTGCCGCGCGACGAGGAGCCGCGCTACGAGGTCTATATCAACCCGGCCATCGTGAAGACCTCGCGCCGGAGGGCGCCGATGGACGAGGGCTGCCTCTCAGTGCGCGGCACCTACGGCACGACCTCGCGGCACGAGCGCGCGACCATCCGCGCGCGCAATGCCGACGGCTCGACCTTCGAGCGCGGCGGCGGCGGCATCATGGCCCAGATCTTCGAGCACGAGACCGACCACCTGAACGGCATCCTCTTCACCGATCACGCCGAGCACCTCATCGTCGTACCCCATGCCACCACCGCATAACTTCATATATTTCGGGACGCCGGCTGTCGCCGCCGACACGCTCGCGGCGCTCATCGCGGCAGGCTTCGCGCCGCGCGCGGTCGTCACCTCGCCCGACGCGCCGCGCGGTCGCGGCCTTACGCTCACGCCCTGCGAGACGAAGGCGGTCGCAGAGCGCCACGGCATCCGCGTCTTCACGCCAGAGAAGCTCGACGAGGAAGCGATGGCCGCTATCCGCGCGCTCCAGGCCGACTACGCCGTCGTCGTCGCCTACGGGAAGATCTTCCCCGAGGCGTTCATCGCGAGCTTCCCCAAGGGCGTCGTGAACGTCCACTATTCGCTGCTCCCGAAGTATCGCGGCGCGACGCCGCTCGAGACCGCTCTCTTGCACGGCGAGACCGAGACGGGCGTGACGATCCAGCAGATGGCATACGAACTCGACGCAGGCGACCTGCTCGCGCAGGAGACGACGCCTATCGGAGCGGCCGAGACCGCGCGCGAGCTCCGGCCGCGCTTGATCGAGATGGGCGCGCGGCTCCTCATCGCGACCCTGCCCGCCTTCGAGCGCGGCGAGATTCGCGCGGTGCCCCAAGACGCGAGCCAGGCGACCAGGGCGAAGAAGATCCAGAAAACCGACGGCGAGCTCGACCTCGCTGCCGACGCGCGCGAGAATTGGAACAAGTATCGCGCGTATGCCGACTCCGTCGGCACGTACTTCTTCAAAGACGGCACGCGCTACAAGGTAACGAGCGCGGCATTCGCCGGAGGCGCATTCCGCGTCCTGCGCGTCATCCCCGAGGGGAAGAAGGAGACCGACTGGCGCGGCTAGCGCCCGAAGCGGAGCAGGTTCTTCAGCGTGTTGCCGCCGCGCTTCATGAGGCCGTGCGCCTTCCCCCGCGAGCGCTTGAGCGAACGCGCCAAGTCGTTACGCACGCGATCGACCGCGCTCTCGAGCGTCGGCCCCTCGGCCGATGCGTGGTACACCTCTCCGTCGACAAGGAGGTTGCCCTCTGCCTTATACTTCGCGCCGGAACGCTCGACCGCGATCGACTGTTCGAGCGAGCACTCGAGCGTCGCGTCGCTCGCGAGCCGGTCGAGTTGTGCGAATTTCTTGTCGAGAAAGGCATCGAGGTCGACCGGGAACCCGCTGCCGCTCGTCTTGGTGGTGATCTGCATAGGCCAGGTGAGGGTTAGTTGCTAATACTGACCATTTTACCACGGGAGTGATGACCGGTAATGATGCGGACCGCTGCGGTCGCGACACCGAAACGTCGCGCGACGAGCTCGCGGACGCGGTCGTTCGCGCGGTTCCCCTGCGCCGGTTCACGCACTGCGATCGCGAGCACGTCGCCCTTCTCCTCGACCGACTCCTTGCGCGCGCCCGGCGTGACGAAGACTTTGAGATACATGATTAGGCGAGCGGCAAGGCGCGGGCGACGGCAGGGACGAGCGCGAGCAGATCGCGCTCGCGGGTCTCCGGCCCCCACGAGATGCGCAGCGTCGCCTTCGCGCGTTCGCGGTCGCCGGTGAGCGCGAAGACCGCGCGCGAACCCGTTTCCGAGTCGGTCTCGCACGCGCTTTTGGTCGATACGGCGAAGCCCGCTTCGTCGAGGAGCGCGACGAGGTAGTCGGTGTCCCGGCTCGGAAAGGAGAGGTTCACGATGTGGGGCGCCTTACCCCTTGACTGGTTTTTCACAAGTGGGCGGGGGGGCGGGGGGGGGGGGTGGGTGGGGGGGTGTGGGGGGGGGGCGGGTCAGGAGCCCGCGCGAACGGGTTCCCGGCCGTTCGCGGCGGCGCGGAGCGCCGCCGCGAACCGGGCCGCGAGCTCGGGCGATGCGGTGCCGGGCCGCACCCCCCGCTCCTGCCCGCCGCCGTCATACAGCGACACGAGAGGAATGGTGCGATGCGCGACGAGCGCACCGACGCCGTGCATGGGCGCGACCTTCGCCCCGTCGAAGACGAGCAGATCCGCGCCGAAGTGGTCGCGCGTAATCTTCTCGGTCAAGGGTGCCTGCGAGGCATCCACGAGCAGCAACGCACGCGCGCCAAGGTCGAACCTTAAATCCGGATTCTCAAGGTTCGACCTTGGCGCGCGCAGCTCCTTCTTCAAGATTTGTGCCACTTCCCGCGTATTCCACACGACGCCCGTCTCGCCGCAGACCGCCTCCATCGCGACAAGCACCGTCTCCGGTCGGAGCATCGCCGCAAGCGCGTCGGTGTCGACCCGCCCGTCGCGAAGCGGCAGCGCCTCGACGACTGCCCCCTCGCGCGCCGCGCGCTTCACGTTCTCGGTGATCGACGCGTGCGCGCCGGGCTGGTAGAGCACGTGCGCCGCGCGGCCCGCTTCGCGGGCCGCGCGCGTCACCCCGAGGATCGCGAGCGCATTGCCCTCGGTCGCACCGCTCGTGAAGATGACATCATCGGCCTGCGCCTCGACGAGCTGCGCGACCTCTCGCCGCGCGCGCTCAAGCCGCTCCCGCGCCGCACGTCCTTCGGCGTGCGGCGACGACGGGTTCCCCGCCATTCCCGCCGCTGTGTCCAGATACACCCGCCTCTGTCGCCATCGCATGCCCCCATTCTGACATATCCACAGGATTTTTTGCATTTCCCGCACGAGAGGAGTACTATCTCATACGGACGG
>CAYZWA010000010.1:6866-12883 GCA_964482105.1 uncultured Candidatus Saccharibacteria bacterium | reverse complement strand
GTGCGGGTATCGAAATGCCGATGCCCGTACTGCGTTCGACGAGAATACCAAAAGAACCGAGGACGGTTCTTTTGGTATTCTGTCTCACTTGTGCGGGTAGGGAGAATCGAACTCCCGTCCTATCCATGGCAAGGATATGTTCTACCACTAAACTATACCCGCGATGCGGCCACTATAGCATGGCCATACCCCGTCTCGCAAAAGTACCCTCCCGCCGCGTAGCGACCTCACGAACAAGGAAGTTTCTTGTTGTGCTCCCGGCAGGAATCGAACCTGCATTTCCTCCTTCGGAGGGAGGTGTCCTATCCGTTGAACGACGGGAGCGAAGTGAGGGCATGCAACTGCACGGCCTCGTGTAGGCGTATTTTCCGAACGAGCTCTCGTATGCCTACATACGGGAGCGGTACGCTATGAACGATACCACAAACCGCCAGGCGTGCTACGATACGGGCACCTATGCGCGCTGCCGTGCTCGCCCTCTGCCGGTTTTCTTATCAACGCTTCGCGAAGCCGGTCTTCTTCCGCTTCGACGCGGAGCGGGTGCACGAGGGGGTGGTCGCGTTTGGTGCAGCGCTCGGCCGCTGCCGGCTCGTGCGCGCGCTCGGACGCGCATTGCTCTCTGTGCACGATCCCGTGCTCCGACAAGAGATCGCTGGCATCCGCTTCGAGAATCCGATCGGCCTCGCCGCCGGCTTCGACTATGAGGCCCGGCTGCCTCGCGTCCTGCCGGCAATCGGCTTCGGCTTCGGCACGGTCGGGACGCTCACGAGCCGGCCCTATGCCGGCAACGCCGCGCCGCGGCTCGGCCGGCTCATCCGCTCGCGCTCTCTCCTCGTCAACAAGGGCTTCAAGAACCTTGGCGTCGCCACGACGCTCGCGCGCCTCGGCGACAAGCCGTGTGCTCTCCCTATCGGCGTGAGCATCGGCGTCACCAACTCGCCGGATATCACGACCCAGGAGGCGGCAATCGCCGATATCGTAGCCGGATTCACCGCCGCGGCGCGCGCCGATGCGCCGATGACGCACTACGAGCTCAATATCAGCTGCCCGAATCTCCACACGCCGGTCGACTTCTATGCGCCGGCGCGCCTCGACGCCCTACTCCGCGCCCTCGACGCCCTACATCTTGCGAAGCCCGTCTTCGTCAAGATGCCGATACACCTCGCCGACCGCGAGACACGCGCGCTGCTCGACGTCATCGCAGCACACGCGGTCGCCGGGATCATCTTCGGCAACCTGCAGAAAGATCGCACCGACCCTTCCTTCGTCCCCGGAGAGATTACTGCGGCACCGCCAGGCAACTTCAGCGGCAAGCCGACCGAACGCCGGTCGAACGAGCTCATCGCGCTCGCCTACCGCACCTATGGCAAGCAACTCGTCATCATCGGCTGTGGCGGCGTCTTCTCGGCCGAAGACGCCTATGAGAAGATCCGCCGCGGCGCCTCGCTCGTCGAGCTTATCACCGGCCTCATCTTCGAAGGGCCGCAGGTCATTGCTGAGATCAATCGCGGCCTCATCGCGCTCCTCAAGCGTGACGGCTTCCCTACCCTCGCCGCCGCCGTCGGCAGCGGTCTCCTTCGTGGTCACACGATAATCCCATAGCCTGTGCCCCTGCCAGGACTCGAACCTGGAACGTCAGTTCCGAAGACTGATGTGATATCCATTTCACCACGGGGGCCTACCAGCATACTACGACATCCGGGTCGAAAATCCACCCAGTTGTGCTACGATTGGCACATATGCTGCACCGCATCCCGAGAGAGGTGGCCCAGGTGCGCGACGCATTGCGTAACGCCGGGTTCGAGTCACACCTGGTCGGCGGGTGCGTCCGCGACCTCATCGTCAACCGCGCGCCGAAAGACTGGGATATCGCCACGAACGCGACGCCGGATGAGATCCAGGCGGTCTTCCCCGAGTCGTTCTACACGAATGACTACGGCACGGTCGGGGTCAAGACCGAGAGCGGCGACCCGCGTACGGCTATCGTCGAAGTCACGCCCTACCGCACCGAATCCGGCTATTCGGATCGACGGCGGCCGGACACGGTCACCTTCGGCACCTCCCTCGAAGAGGATCTCGCCCGGCGAGACTTCACGGTGAACGCCATCGCCCTTGGGGATACCGGCGAGATCGTCGACCCCTTCGACGGTCAAAAGGACATAAAGGACAAAGTCGTCCGGACCGTCGGCTCCCCTTCTGACCGCTTCAACGAAGACGCGCTGCGCATGCTCCGCGCGGTACGCTTCGTCGCCGAGCTCGATTTCGGCATAGACGGAGAGACAGCGGCCGCAATAAGCGAAAATAGCGAGCATTTGCGCCATGTTTCACGTGAAAGGATACGGGACGAGCTTGTGCGTATCCTGGAATCAAGTAAGCCGATGAACGCGCTCGTCCTGGCGCAGCAACTCGGTATCCTTGAGTACATCGCGCCAGACCTGATCCGTGGCATCGGCGTGGCACAGAATCAGGCTCACAGCTACGACGTATTCGAGCACCTTATGCGCACGATGCAGCACGCGGCCGACAAAGGGTGGGGCTTCGATATCCGCCTCGCCGGGCTCTTCCACGACGTCTCGAAGCCGGAAACACGACGTTGGTCAGAGGAAAAGAACGACTGGACCTTCCATGGGCACGAGGTCGTCGGTTCACGTGTAACGAAGAAGGCGCTTGAGGACCTGCGCTTTTCACGCGAAACAATCAACAAGGTGGTCAAGCTTGTGCGGTGGCACATGTTTTTCTCTGACCCCGATCAGATTACCCTCTCTGCCGTGCGCCGTATGATACGGAACGTTGGCGAAGAGAACATATGGGATCTGCTGAACCTGCGCATCTGCGACCGCATCGGCACCGGCAGGCCAAAAGAGCAGCCATTCCGCTTCCGCAAGTATAAGGCGATGGTCGAGCAAGCGCTTCGCGACCCTATAGCCGTCACCATGCTCAAGACCGATGGCACTCACATCATGGAGACGTTTCATGAGAAACCGGGCCCGAAAATCGGCTTTATCCTGAACGCCCTCTTGGAGGAGGTTCTTGATGACTCGACAAAGAACACTCGCGCCTATCTCGATACACGTACTGAAGAGCTCCTCAAAATGGACACGCCGACGCTTAAGGAACTTGGCGAATCCGGCAAGAAGCGGCGCGAAGCCGCAGAAGATGAGGAAATACGTCATATCATGGAGAAGCACCATGTTTGTTAGGTAGTGTTACACGTGAAATAGCAGGCCGGAGCGGAACTCTGACCTGCTGTTCTAATATATTGTGCGCACATTGTCTGTTACACGCGAAACAATACAAAAGCCGCCCTATTGAGTGCAGGAGAGAGAAGGAGCGGGGCGTTGTGGGTGGTTCCCCTGCGTGGAGAATGTGGCTGGGCGGCTTGTTGCTATGGGATTGTGCGTTTAGTCGGCACCAAACAATATCCAATCACGGTGGGTCGTAATAAAACATCAGGTGCTGATTGGTACCGACTAGTGCGAGACGCGAGCTCTGGATAGTAGTGCGGATACGCCGCAGGCCGTTAGCAGGGTCTCTCTAGACGCGCAATGATTGATGGGAAAGAGCAAGAAGGTACGATCCTTCCGCTATTTACTCTATACCCATAAAAGACATAGTAAAGGACATACCTGTGGATAACTGTCTTTTAGAACACTGCGGTTGACACCGGGAGGCACCCCCGTACACAATAGGAGCATATGAACATTGATCTGCATCTCCTCTTTTTCGGCAATACGGTCGCGCAATACCTCCTCGCGCTCGCCGCGTTCGCGGTCGCGCTCGTCGCGTTCTCGATACTCGAGCGTGTCATCCTCGCCCATCTCGCCCGGCTCGCGGAGAAGACGGCAACCGTAATCGACGACGCGGTCATCGCGATGCTGCGGAGTGTGCATCCTTCGTTTTATTGGGTCATTTCCTTCTATATCGGCGTGAAGACGCTCGCGATGCCGCACCTCGCGAGCGTCATCATCGACGGCATTGTCCTCGCCTGGGCGCTCTACCAGGCAATCCGTGCCGCAAGCATTGCGATTGATATGCTCCTCGCGGGGAAGGGAGGCACCCGCGCAGGAGAGCGGGGTGCGCGAAACGCGCTCGCCGGCATCGCGAAGGCGTCGCTCTGGGTCGTGGCGGCACTCCTTTTCCTCTCCAACCTCGGCTTCAACGTCACCTCGCTCATCGCAGGGCTCGGTATCGGCGGCATCGCGGTCGCCTTCGCGCTCCAGAACATCCTTGCCGACCTCTTCAGCTCCTTCGCTATCTATCTCGACAAGCCATTCGAGGTGGGGGACTTCATCATCGTGGGCAACCAGCTAGGCACGGTCGCCCAGATCGGCATCAAGACGACCCGGCTCACGGCGCTCCAGGGCGAGGAGATTGTCCTCTCGAACCGAGAACTGACCTCGACCAACATCCAGAACTTCAAGAAGATGAAGGAACGACGCGTACAGATGGACTTCGGCATCACCTATGAGACGCCGCGCGAAACGCTCGCGACGCTCTCGGGGAAGATCCGCGCCGCCATCGAGGCGACGGGGCCGATCCGCGTCGACCGGGTACACTTCGCCGGATTCGGCAGCTCGTCGCTCGACTTCCAGCTCGTCTATTATGTCGCCTCGGCCGATTACAACGAGTACATGGATCGCCAACAGGCGCTCAACCTCGCCCTCGTCGAGCTCTTCGAGCGGGAGAAGGTATCCTTCGCGTACCCGACGCGGATGGTGTATACCGCAAAAACGTGATAACTACTGGAGATTTGCCGTAATGACGGCTTCTAGCCCGGGTATCTCGGGCGCGAATGAGGCAATGGCTGCGGCGGGGGGCTGGGCGAGGTAGCTCGCGAGCGCGGTGCCCGTTTCGCGTGAAAACTCGCGGCTGACGTAGGGGGTCGTGATGGCGTTCAGCTGCCTCGTGACCGTCGGGCCGTCGACCGTACTCGTCGTGATGATTGCGGCAAGCTCGCCCCTGCCGTTCGCGACGCCACCGCCTGAAGAGCCTTCCTGGGCCGCGGCCGACCCGCCGAGGTCGGCTACGTCGATGGTGCTCGTCGCGAAGGTGTACACCGCCTTGACCGACCCGAAGGTGACGATAGGGGAGAGCTGGTCCCGTATCTGGCTCGACGACAGGAACTGCGCGCCGTACGAGGCGATGACGACCGAGTCGCCCGGGTAGAGCGACTCTTGCGCGAGCGGAATGAATGGGAACGGAGCCGGCAGGGTGCCCGACACCGCACCGGTCACGCCGAGGAGCGCGAAATCGTCTTCGCCGGTACCGGTCGGGAGCGCTTCGGTGAGGACGTTCGCGTTATGCCGGATCCACACGGGAGAGATGTACATGGGTGCCGCGTCGTAGGTATCTACCGCGGGGCTGCCAGCGCGTATCTCGCATGAGACCCCGCGATCGGCAAGCAGGAAATACTGCGCGATGTGCGCGTCGGTGAGGATGACGCCCTTTGGGTCGATGAAGACGCCGCCGCCCGAGATGGCGCGCAGCACGCTCCCTTGGGGAACATAACAGAGGATGTTCACGAGCGCACCGCGGAGCGTGGCCGCCGCCGCATCGAGCATGGCGGCGGTCACCACCGGCCGCGCGGGCACCTGAGGCGCGGGAGCAGCAGCCGGCGCGCGCGCGGCCGTCTTCGCGCTCGGTTCGGGTGCGCGCGCCGCCTTTGTCGTCGGTACCGGCTGGGACGCCGTCTGTGCAGACGATGACGCTGCCGGCGTCGTCACCGGCGGGGCCGCCTGGCTCGTGCTCGTCGCTACCGGCTGCGCCGGCGCGACCGACGCGCCCGGCCACACGAGTGCGAGCGCCGACGCGCCGACGATGAGCGCGAACACGATACCGAGATACGGCGACACGCGCGGCATATATCCACAGGCTAGCGCAAAAATGGTATTCTCGCACTATGCGGGCATAGTTCAGCGGTAGAACGACTGCCTTCCAAGCAGTAGATCCGGGTCCGACTCCCGGTGCCCGCACCGGTTTGACGCGCACACTTGCAGTGTGTAGGGTACGCTATGGAG
>CAYZWA010000010.1:0-6766 GCA_964482105.1 uncultured Candidatus Saccharibacteria bacterium | reverse complement strand
AGGAGTACCATGAGGGCATGGAACCCTTCGACAAAGCTCAGGGCGCGCCGCTCGCTGCACGGATACGGCCGCAGGAGCTCGACGAGGTGGTCGGGCAGGAGCACCTCGTGGGGGAGGGGAAACCTTTGCGCGTGGCGGTTGAGAAGAAGCATCTCTTCTCCTTCATCCTCTGGGGCCCGCCGGGGACAGGGAAGACGACCATCGCCCGCATCTACGCCCACGCGATGGGTGCCGAGCTCTTCGAGCTCTCGGCGGTCTCCGCAGGGAAGGAGGATATCCGGAAGATAGTGGGGAGGCCCGCGCCGCGGAGCGGCGCGGGGGCTCAGGTCCTCTTCTTGGATGAAATTCATCGCTTCAATAAGGCACAACAGGATTTCTTGCTGCCCTACGTCGAGAACGGCGACCTGATCTTGATCGGGGCGACGACCGAGAACCCCTCGTTCGAGGTCATCCCGGCCCTGCTCTCGCGCTGCCGGGTCTTCGTGCTCGAGCCGCTCGACGAAGCGGCGCTGCGCGCGATCATCGCGCGGTCTGGCGTCACGCTCGACGACGACGCCCTCGCGTGGCTCATCGGCTACGCCGACGGCGACGCGCGGCGCGCGCTCGGGATGCTCGAGGGCGCGCAGTCGCTCTATGGGGAAGTGACCGTCGAGACACTCGACCGCGCGCTCGAGTCGCCGCAGGTGCGCTACGACAAGAAGGGTGAGGAGCACTACGACACTATTTCGGCTTTTATAAAAAGTATGCGCGCTTCGCAACCAGATGCGGCGCTCTACTACCTCGCGCGGATGGTCGCGGGCGGCGAAGACCCGCTCTTCATCGCCCGGAGGATGGTCGTCTTCGCCTCCGAAGACGTGGGGCTCGCGGTGCCGACCGCGCTCGTCGTGGCCAACGCGGTCTTCCGCGCGTGCGAGACGATCGGCTACCCCGAGTGCGCGATAAACCTCGCCCACGGCGCGGCCTACCTCGCACGATGCAAGAAGAGCCGCGCGAGCTATGATGCGCTGCGTGCGGCCCAAGCCGACGTGCGAGCACACGGCAACCTGCCCGTCCCGAAGAAGATTCGCAATGCGGTGACGAAGCTCATGAGAGAGCTCGACTATGGCAAGGGGTACGAGAAGTATGACACCGGGTCGTACCTGCCGACAACATTGAAAGGGAGGCGGTATCTGAAGTGACTCGCGCACGTGGTATGCTCGACGTATGGACGCTTCGCTCGTACTGCCGATCGTCGTGCTTGTCCTCATCTCGACCGTTGCGCGAACCTTCCACCATCTCGTCTTCGAGAAACAGTTCCACCTACGCTTCGCGAACGCGCCGTGGCGCTCGCTCATCTACTTCGGCCTCTGGTCAGAAGCCGTCATCCTGCTCTTCCCGACGCAGATACACACCCTCTTCGCCCAGGTGACGCCGACCCACTACCTGTTCCTCACCTTCCTGCTGGTCGTCGTCTTCCCGACGCTCTATCACGTGACCCGGACGCACCGCGGCAGCCCCGACTGGCTCGCCGCGCTCTCGCCGGGGCAGGGGATGCTTACGCTCGGCGAGCGCTACATCTTCGCGAAGATCGGCGATGTCGTCTTCCAGCAGCTCGTCGCCGGCGCGATGATCCTCACGCTCGCCCACGCGGGCATATCGTACCCGGTCATTGTCGGCGTATTCGTCACGCTCTTCTCGCTCGCGCACCTCTACATCTTCCGTACGAACGGCCTCTTCTGGGGGCTCTACTATACGACCTATGCCGCGCTCGGCGGCGTCGCGTTCACCTTCCTCATCATATTCGTGCCGGCCGGCATCACGTACGCTATCCTGCTCCATATGCTCTTCTACGTGCTCTCGGGCGTGCTCTTCGCGGCGCTGCCGCGGCCGAGCCGAGCGGTGTTCCACGACCTGGCCGGCGTAACGCCGGCGTAACATAGCCCAAAAACGCGCGGCCCCCTCCGGGGGGCCGCGCGTTTCTCCTGATCGAACGTTATTTTATCGCGTCCTTGAGCGCCTTGCCCGGGCGGAACTTCGCCGTGCGGGTGGCCGCGATGTGGATGCTCTCGCCGGTGCGCGGGTTGCGCCCTTCACGTGCCGCGCGCGCCTTGGTCGAGAAGATGCCGAGACCGGCGATCGAGACCTCGCCGCCGTCCTTCAAGGTCGAGACGACCGAGTCGATGACCGTGTCCATCGCGCGCTCCGCGTCGGCGCGTGTCACGCCGATCGTCACGCGGATCTTGTCGACAATTTCTGCTTTGTTCATGAAGCTCTCTGGATTATGGCTAACACCCGCCTGCGCTCGGCTCTTCCGGACCGGGCCGCGAACGGCTCTGCTCTCGGCGAGGGGGTCTGCCATAAAGTATAGGAGACGCCCTTTTTTACGCAATAGGGCTATACAGAGCCTGTGGAATATGTCGTGGTCAGCGCGCAAACTCGGCGACGCGGTTCTCGCGGATGACCGTCACCTTGACCTCGCCCGGATAGCGGAGCTCATCCTGGAGCCGTTTCGCGATGTCACGCGCGAGCCGATGCATCGCGAGGTCGGAGACCTTGCCCGGGTTCACGAAGACGCGGATCTCGCGACCGGCGGCGATGGCGTATACCTTCTCAACCCCTTCGAAGCTGGCAGCGAGGCGCTCGAGGTCACTCAAACGCTCGAGGAATCGGTCGACGGTGTCGCGCCGCGCGCCCGGCCGGCCGGCCGAGATGGCGTCGGCCACCTGCACGATGGTCGCCTCGGGCGTCTCATACGGGTACTCCTCGTGGTGCGACTGCATCGCCTGGATGACGCGCTTGTCGACTCCGTATTTCTCGAGGATCCGTCGGCCTATCTCGACGTGCGTCCCTTGTACCTCGTGGTCGACCGCCTTGCCGATGTCGTGCAGGAGGGCGCCGGCGCGCGCAACGTCCACGTCCGCGCCGAGCTCGGTCGCGAGCATGCCGGCCAGGTGCGCCATCTCGACCGAGTGCCGGAGTACGTTCTGGCCGAAGCTCGTGCGGAAGCGGAGTCGCCCGAGAAGCGCGATGAGCTTCGGGTCGAGACCGACGACGCCCGCCTCGTAGGCCGCCGCCTCGCCTTCGCGCCGGACGAGGTCGTCGAGCTCGACCCGCGTCTTCTCAACCATCTCTTCGATCTTTGCCGGCTGGATGCGACCATCAGCGATAAGCGCCTCGAGGGCGTGCTTCGCGATCGCGCGGCGCATCGGGTCGAAGGAGGAGAGCGTAATGCGGTTCGGCGCGTCATCGATGATGACGTCGACGCCGGTCGCGCGCTCGAACGCCTTGATATTGCGCCCTTCCTTGCCGATGATCTTGCCCTTGACCTCTTCGGAGGGGAGCGCGACCGCGAGTGTCGTCGTGTCGGCGTTCACGGCGTTCCCCAGACGGTGGATGACCGTGGTCAGGATGCCGCGCGCCTTGTCTTCGAGCTGGGTACGGCCGTGAGCCTCAAGCTTCTGCAGGCGCAGGAGGAGCGCCTCTTCATGCGCGCGCTCAAGCTCGGCGAAGAGCTCGTCGCGCGCGCGCTCCGCAGAGAGGTTCGCCGCATTCGCGAGCTCCTTCAAGCGCGCCGCCGCGAGGCGCTCAGCCTCCTGCTCGCGCGCGCGCACCTGGGTATCCTTCTCGTCGAGGTCCCGCTGCCGCGAATCGAGGAACTCCTCGCGCACGGCGACCCGCTCTTCGCGGGCGGCGGTCTTCTCCTCCCGGTCCTCGACCGACGCGAGGCGCTCGGTCTCAGCGACCTCGCCCCGGAATTCGGCGTCCGCGACGATCTTGGCCGCCTGCTCTTTGGCCTGGAGGAGCTTCTGCTTGATCTCGAGCTCGACCGAGCCGCGCTGGGCGAGCCCGATAAGCACGCGCAGCACGTAGCCGAGCAGGATACCGCCCGTACCCGAGAGGGCGAGCAGGATAAGGATGATCTGAAACGACATAGCCCGAGCCTACCATAAAACGGAGAAAAACGCCCTGCGGCGACCCTACGCGCCGCAGGGCTTTGAAGCGCGCGCGCGACGGTATACAATAGGCGCCATGAGCAGCGCCCGCGAGGCTTTCATGATCAAAGGGCTCGGCGGCGCGAAGACCCTCTCCGGCGAGATTCCCGTGCGAGGCGCGAAGAACGACGTGCTCAAGATCATCGCCGGCTCGTTCCTCTTCGCGGATACGGTCGCCATCGAGAACGTACCGGACATCCGCGACGTCGCATCGCTCCTCGCGCTCGCCGAGACCCTCGACGCGCGCGTCGAGCGGCGCGGCCGCTCCCTCTCGATTACCGCGCCACAAGAATCTGCCGGGCACCTCGACCCGCACCTCGCCAAGAGCCTCCGTTCCTCGGTCGTCCTCACCGGCCCCGTACTCGCGCGCTACGGCGCCGTCTCCTTCCCGCATCCGGGCGGCTGCGTCATCGGCGCGCGGCCGATCGACCTCTTCATCAAGGCGTTCGAGAAGATGGGCGCAACCTGCCGCGTCGAAGACGGTGCCTACCGCATCACGGCCGAGGGCGGCCGTCTGCACGGCGCCGACCTCTTCCTCGATTTCCCGAGCGTCGGCGTTACCGAGACGACGCTCATGGCCGCGACGCTCGCCGAGGGCACGACGACCATCAGGAACGCCGCGATGGAGCCGGAAATCCAGAACCTCGCCCGTTTCCTCGCTGCCTCCGGCGCGCGTATCGAGGGCATCGGCACGCCGACGCTTACCATCGAAGGCGGGTCGGCATTACGCGCGGCAGGGAAGACCTATGCGGTCATCCCTGACCGGATTGAGGCCGGTACCTTCCTCGTCCTCGCCGCGCTCGCCGGAGATGACGTGACGATCACCGGCTGCCGGCCGGCACACATCCGCGCGCTCACCGCGCTTCTTGAGCAGGCGGGGGCGGACATGACTATCGGCGAGGATACGATCCGGATCCGCGCGACCGCCACGCCGTATCACGCGGTGAACGTGCGCACGCACACGTACCCCGGCTTCGCCACCGACCTGCAGGCACCCATGACCGTCTTCCTCACGCAGGCGATGGGCGAGAGTCTCGTCTTCGAGACCA
Source organism: uncultured Candidatus Saccharibacteria bacterium (assembly GCA_964482105.1). Lineage (GTDB taxonomy): Bacteria > Patescibacteriota > Minisyncoccia > Phycocordibacterales > Phycocordibacteraceae > C7867-001. The sequence continues at coordinate 1,746 of CAYZWA010000010.1, read as the reverse complement.
TCTTCGAAGGCCGGCTCAACTACGCCGACGACCTGAAGCGCATGGGGGCGAATATCACCATGTTCGATCCGCACCGTATCCTCGTGCGCGGCGCGACGCCGCTCGTGGGGAAAGAGCTCGATGGACCAGACCTCCGCGCCGGGCTCGCCTACGTCATCGCCGGCATCATCGCGTCGAAGGAGTCGGTCATCCACGCCATCGGCCACATCGATCGCGGCTACGAGCGGATCGAGGAGCGCTTCCGCGCCCTCGGGGTCGACATCACGCGCGCAGTAGATTGAGCGGCACGTGACAGAGAAAACGCGCGCCGCTCCGCGGCGCGCGTTTTCTCTCCGGGGGTCTCGCACCCCAAGAGGCAGACTATTTGAACACCTGATCGATGATGCCGTACTTCTTAGCCTCGTCGGCGGTCATGAAGTAATCGCGCTCGACGTCCTTTTCGACCTTGCTCACCGACTGGCCGGTATTCTTCGCAAGAAGCTTGTTGAGCCGCTCGCGCGTCGCGATGATGTGCTTTGCGGTGATCTCGATGTCGGTCGCCTGGCCCTCGGCACCACCCCATGGCTGGTGGATCATGACTTCAGCATTCGGGAGCGCATAGCGCTTGCTCTTCTCGCCAGCAGACAAGATAACCGCTGCTGCTGAGGCGGCAATGCCAACGCAGAGAGTCGAGACATGCGGCTTTACGTGATTCATCGTATCGACGATTGCGAGACCTGCGGTCACTGATCCGCCGGGTGAATTCACATAGAGCGCAATGTCCTTCTTCGGGTCCTCAGCCTCCAAAAAGAGGAGTTGCGCGATGACGAGGTTTGCCACGTCGTCATCAATCGGTCCGCCAAGGAAGACGATGCGCTCCTTCAGGAGGCGGGAATAAATATCGTAGGCGCGCTCGCCGAACTGGCTCTTCTCGACGACCATCGGGACGAGCATCGAGGCGCGGGTGGTGTTCTGGTTCATAGGGTGAGGGACGTTATAGCGGGATGCGTTACTGATTCGTGGTAGACGCGGCGGCTGCCGCAGCGGCTGAGGCGTTCACGAGCGCGTGCTGCTCTGCAACGCGCCTCTCCCAAGCGTAGTAGGCACCGATGACGACCATGAGCACGATTATGATGATCGAGAGGAAGGCGCCCCACGACTGCTGTCGCGGCGACGGATTACCGCCGAGGATGCTGTTCTCGCCTGATTGCATTGCCGGTTCCGTGGTCATGGCGACATGATAGCGCGCGCGACGTGGCGCGTCTATCCGAGCTTCGGGCGATACTCCTTCTCGTAGCGCGCGGCGCTCTCCTTGACGAGCGCGATTGCCTCTGGCACGGAGAGGAATTCGCCCACCGCGCCGGTGCCCGGCTTCTTGAGCGCCTTGTAGTTCTCCCAGTAGTACCTCGTCTCCTTCGTGAAGTAGGGGCCGAGATCCTCGATGGTCTTGATATGCTCGACGCGCTTGTCGTCCGACAAAACGGCGATGATCTTATCATCTACCTCGCCGCCATCGACGAACTTCATCGCGCCGATGATGCGCGCCTCGACGAGCGAGCCCGGCACCAAGGGCTCGGTCACGTTCACGATCTCGATATCGAGCGGGTCGTCGTCGAGATCCCACGTCGCGGGGATCGCGCCGTAGGTGAAGGGGTAGGCGAGGCTCGAGTAGCCGACGCGGTCGAGCTTGAGCTGCCCGCTCTCGGTGATAAGCTCATACTTGTTGATCGAGCCGGACGAGACCTCGACGATCGTGTTCACGATGCC
>CAYZWA010000009.1:8412-14007 GCA_964482105.1 uncultured Candidatus Saccharibacteria bacterium | reverse complement strand
GTGCGGGATACGAGAATCGAACTCGTGCTTACTGCTTGGGAAGCAGTCGTTCTGCCACTAAACTAATCCCGCATTCAGAACCTGAACCAGCTCACAATCTGCTGCCACCACGAGGGTGCTGCCGGCGGCGTCGTGGTAGCCGGCGGCACTACCACGATAACCTCTTCGCCCGGGCGCGCAACCCCGAAGGAGGTGCGGATCGCGGCGTCTTTGCCGTGTGCCGTGTCGAGCGCCGCGATACTCGCCGAGAGCGCCGCCTTGCGCTTCTCCAGCGCCGTATACTGGCGCTTCACGTCCGCGGCTTCCCGGATGGCGATGGACGCCTTCCCCGCGAGGCCCCAGATGAGCGACCCGAGCCAGAAGGCGACCAGCAAGAGGATGCCGATCGTGACTCCCCGCCGCAGCTCCGAGACGCGCATGAGGGTAGTATATCGCACCGCCTACGAACGCGCCGCTACCCCTCCTCTGCCCGGACCATCTTCATGAAGACCTCCTCCGGGATCGTTACCCTCCCTGTCCCCCGTTCGAGGAGTTTCTTCTTCCCTTTCTTCTGCTTCTCGAGGAGCTTATTCTTGCGCGTCACGTCGCCGCCGTAGAGGTAGCCGGTGACGTCCTTGCGCATGGCCGAGAGCGCACGCGAGGAGATGATGCGCCCGAGCGCGCGCGCCTGGATCTTGGTAACGAAGAGCTGGCGCGGGAGGATGCCGTGCAGCTTCTCGACCATCTTCTCTGCCTCCTCCTCGACGCGACGCCGCGCGACGATGCGCGCGAAGGCCGGCACCGGCTCCTCAGCGACGAGCACATCGAGCCGGACGACGTCCGCCGGACGCTCGCTGAGGAGCTCGTACGAGAGCGAGGCGTAGCCCGAGGAGATGTTCTTGAGGGTATCGAAGAAGCCGCGCATGAGCTCCCGGAGCGGCATCTCGACGACCATCTCGATGCGGCCGTCGCCGAGCGTGTCGGTCGCCGTCGTCTCGGCCTCGTGGTCGTAGAGGAGCCGGACGAGCGCCGAGAGGGCGTCCGGCGGCGTGATGATCGAGACGCGCGCCCACGGCTCCTCGACGCGCGCGATGTCGCCATATTCCGGGAACTTCGCCGGCGTGTAGACGGTCTCGCGCACGCCTTTGGTCGTCGTGACGACGTAGGAGATGGTCGGGATGGTGACGGTGAGCGCGAGGTCGAACTCCCGCCGCAGGCGCTCGGTGACGATCTCGAGATGCAGGAGGCCGAGGAAGCCGCAGCGGAAACCGCGCCCGAGGACGCCCGACGACTCCTCTTCGAAGGAGAGCGACGAGTCGGAGAGGCTCAGGCGCTCGAGCGCCTGGCGCAAGAGCGGCAGGTTGTCCTGGCTCTCGGGGTAGACGCTCGCCCAGACCATCGGGCGCGGGCGCGCGAAGCCGGTGAGCGCCGGGAGCGCGCCCTTCGCCGCGCCCACCGTGTCGCCGACCGCGACGACGCCGGCCTCCTTGATACCGGTGACGACGTAGCCGATCTCGCCCGCCGAGAGCGTCTCGGCGGGCGTCTCGTCGGGCGTGAAGATGCCCGTCTCAAGCGCCGTGAACGGCTGACCCGCCGCGCGGAAAGCGAGCGGCTGCCGCGCGCGGAAGACGCCGTCGAAGACGCGCAGATAGACGATGACCCCGCGATGCTTCGAGTAGGCGAAGTCGAACACGAGCCCCCGCGGCTCGTCGCCCGCAGCGGGCGACGAGCCGCGGGGCGGCGGCACCTGGGCGACGATCGCCTCGAGGAGCATATCGACGCCTGCGCCCGTCTTGCCGGAGACGGCGATGACCGTCTCGGGCGACACGTCGAGCAGGTGCGCGAGCTCGGCGGCGACCTCCTCGGGCCGCGCCGCAGGCGCATCGATCTTCGACACGACAGGGATGACCACGCAGCCCTGCGCCCGCGCCATCGCGAGCGTGGTCAGGGTCTGCGCCTGCACGCCCTGAGTCGAGTCGACGAGGAGCACGACACCCTCGACCGCCTTCAAGGCACGCGAGACCTCGTAGGCGAAGTCGATGTGGCCGGGGGTGTCGATCAGGTTCAAGATGTACTCATCGGCGACCTGTCCCTCGCTTCGCTCGGGACCTCCAGGATGCACATAGCGCATCCTTACGGGCTGCATCTTGATCGTAATCCCCCGCTCCCGCTCCAGCTCCATCCTATCGAGCACCTGGTCGCGCATCTTGCGCTCCGGGATCGCCCCCGTACGCTCGAGCAGGCGGTCGGCCAGCGTCGACTTGCCGTGGTCGACGTGCGCGATAATCGAGAAGTTGCGGATATGCCCTGGATCCATCCCTCGACTCTACCATCTCCGCCTGTTTCGGGCACGCGTTTCTTGGTCCGCCCCCCTGGACTCGAACCAGGAACCGCCAAGGTATAAGCTTGGTGCTCTAACCATTGAGCTAGGGGCGGATAGCGCTATCGTACCACCGTCGCGAGGTCATCCTCTTTCTTCTTCGGGGTGATGCCGTGCAGGGTGAGGATCTGCTCGAAGTCGGCGCGCTCGATGGTCTCCTTCTCGACGAGGGCGTGCGCGATGGCGTCGAGCGCGTCGCGATGCTCGCGGAGCACGTGCTCGGCCCGAGCGCGCGCGCCGGTGATGATGCGCGAGACCTCGGCGTCGATATCGGCAGCGACCTCGTCGGAGTAGGGCTCGCGCCCGAGCTCGCGCTCGCCGAAGGCGATGGGCCCGAGCTTCTCGCTCATCCCGTAGCGCACCACCATGTCGCGCGCGAGCGCGGTCAAGACCGCGAGATCATTGCTCGGGCCCGTCGTCACGTCGTCGAAGAGCATCTCCTCGGCCACGTAGCCGCCGAGCGTCGAGGCGATGTCGTCCTCGAACTGCTTCTTCGACTGCATCCGCCGGTCGTCGAAGGGGAGCTTCAAGGTGTAGCCGGCGGCGCGCCCGCGGCTGATGATGGATATCTTGTGCACCGGGTCGGCGTGCGGGAGGACAGAGGAGACGAGCGCGTGGCCGGCCTCGTGGTAGGCGGTGAGCTCCTTCTCGCGCGCGGAGAGGATGTGACTCTTGCGCTCCGGCCCGAGCAGCACCTTCTCGATCGAGCGGATAAGGTCGTATTGCGTCACCTCCTTCCGGTTCTCCCGCGCCGCGAGGATCGCGCCCTCGTTCATGAGGCTGTAGAGCTCCGCGCCCGAGAAGCCCGGCGTGCGCTCAGCGATGACCTCGAGATTGACGTCGGCCCCGAGCGGCTTCTTCTCTGCGTGGACCGCGAGGATCTCGGTGCGGTCGCGCCGGTCGGGCAGGTCGATGGTGACCCGCCGGTCGAAGCGGCCGGGCCGCAACAGCGCGGGGTCGAGCACGTCGGGCCGGTTGGTCGCCGCGATGACGACGACCTTCTCGGCCGGCTCGAAGCCGTCCATCTCGACGAGGATCTGATTGAGCGTCTGCTCGCGCTCGTCGTTGCCGCCGCCCATGCCCGCGCCGCGCGCGCGGCCGACCGCGTCGATCTCGTCGACGAAGATGATCGCCGGCGCGGCCTTCTTCGCGAGCTGGAAGAGGTCTCGCACGCGGCTAGCGCCGACGCCGACGAACATCTCGACGAACTCGCTGCCTGAGATGGAGAAGAACGGCACACCCGCCTCGCCAGCGACCGCGCGCGCGAGCAGGGTCTTGCCTGTCCCGGGCGCGCCCATGAGGATGATGCCCTTCGGGATCCGCGCGCCGATATCGAGGAACTTCTTCGGCTGCTTCAAGAAGTCGACGATCTCGGCGAGCTCATCCTTGGCCTCGCGCGCGCCCGCGACATCCTTGAAGGTGACCCGCTGGGTGGCGTCGCCCGGCTCGGTGACACGCGCCTTGGAGCGGCCGAAGCTGAAGGCCTGCATCCCCGCGCCGCGCACCTGCCGCGTGAGGAACCAGAAGAGCGCGCCGAGGAAGAGGATCGTGAGGATGGTCGGCCCGAGCATCACGAGCCAGTATTCGAACGTCGACTGCCCCTCGACCGTGAGCGCGACCTTCCCGAGCTCTGCGGGCGTCACGCCGTAGGTCGCGAGCGTCTCAGGGAGGCCGGCAGCTGAGTCCTTATACGAGGTCTTCTTGCTGCCGTCCTGGTAGGTGAGCGCGAGCGCGTCGCCGTTCACGTCGATTGCCTTCACCTTGCCGGCCGCGACGTCGGCCGCGACCGCCGAGAGCGGCACGCTGTTGTCGGGTGCCGAGAGCCCGGTCGCGAACGAATACAGGCTCATGAGGAGCAAGAAAATGACGACCGTGGTGAGCAGATTGGTGAAGAACGACGGCGAGCCGCCCGGCCGGCCGGAGCGAGCACCGCCCTTGCGCGGCGCGCGAATGACCGGCGCTTTCTTCTGCGGCTTTTGCACTGCTGCCATCGCCATACTATACCCTCACATCCGCGTTTTGCCTATCGCGCCTCGTGAGCGGGAATGGGATACCCCTGCCGTGGGTATGAGGGTATACTCTAATACGTATGCGACTCATCGACTACAAGAAAGCGCACCTCCGCTTCGCGCCGCTTGAGACCTTCTCAGCCGGCCTCGAGCTCTCGGGCGGCGAGGTGAAGGCGCTGCGCGCTGCGCAGGGCTCGCTCGAAGGCGCGCGCGTGGTCGTGCGCGGCGGCGAGGCGTACCTCGTCGGCATGACCATCCCGCCGTATCAGGTCGCGAACACACCGAAGGGCTACGACCCCGCGCGCACCCGTCGCCTCCTCCTCACCAAGAAAGAGATCGGCGCGCTCGCCGCCGCCGAGTCGCAGAAAGGCTTGACAATAGTCCCTCTTGAGGTGTATACTGCCGGCAGGCTCGTGAAGGCGCGCATCGCGATCGCGCGCGGCAAGGGCAAGGCCGACCGCCGCGAAGACCTGAAGAAGCGCGATGCCGTTCGCGAAGCCGCGCGCATCTTGAAGAATCGGTAGCGCGGAGAGGGCCGTCCCGAGAAGGGGCTCCGCAGCGCGACGGCGCGAGGACTGAGCGATTTTTCAGCAGAAAAATCGCGTACCCTTCGCAGGGACGGCCCTCTCCGCGCATCGCTCACTCGCAGAAAGCACAGGATGGTATCATGTGTTCCCTGGGGGTGACCGGCTTTGACGGTCTGATCTTTGAAAGACGCGCGATGCCGTGCACGCTCGCTCACCACGCAACACTGCGCGAGCACCAAAACGTGCCAAGAACACTCTTGCACGCGCGACGAAGTCTCCTTACTTCGGTAAGGTCGGCGATGTCGCGTTCGCCTACGCCTAACCCGCTTTTATCCGGGTCACGCCTAGCGCGACATCCGTTCCCGGTCGGCGCTCACAGCGCCGGGAACGGGTGGAATCTCCTGTGAGCTAGCGTAGCGCCCGTCCGAGCGCCCACGCGAACCTTCGGACTACGCTCGGGATGGTTTCGTTTCCGTTCCTCGCACCCGAGCGGAATACCTAACGGGAACTACGCATCGTAGAAGCGCTTTCAAAGCCAGGCTCGGACTCGGGTTCGATTCCCGACACCTCCACCAAAAAGCACAGCCGCCCCAAGGGCGGCTGTGCTTTTGTGTCTGTCCTGGACAAGGGAATCACCGCACTAATCACCGCATTAATGCGGTGATTCCTTGATCGGTCTTGACCGCAGGCGACAAAGGGT
>CAYZWA010000009.1:0-8312 GCA_964482105.1 uncultured Candidatus Saccharibacteria bacterium | reverse complement strand
GGTTGACCCCAGGCGCTAAACGCCCGCTCGACAAGCACAGCTTGATCGGCGGGCGCTTTCTATTTTGTATACTACCCGCATGCGCCCCCTGCCCCGCTCATTCTTCGCCGGCGACGCGGTAGATCTCGCGCCGAAGCTCCTCGGCAAGGTCGTGAAGAAGGGTTCCTGCGCCGGCGTCATCGTCGAGACCGAGGCCTACACGACCGACCCGGCGAGCCACGCCTACAAGCTCACGCCCCGGTCCCAGATCATGCGCGACACCTACGGCCACTGGTATGTCTACTTCACCTACGGCATGCACTGGTGCGCGAACGTGACGACGAACAAAGGCGGCATCGGCGCGGTGCTCATCCGCGCAGTCGAGCCGGTCGAGGGGCTCGCGCTCATGAAGCGGCGACGCCAGAAGACGGGAATGTTAAACATTCCCAAAGTGGGAATGTTTAACATTCCCGTCCGGGAGCTGTGCAACGGGCCGGCGAAGTTCTGCCAGGCGTTCGGTATCTCGGGTGAGGCGAACGGCGCGCCGGTCGCAGGCAGCTTCGCGATCTTCGACGCGCCAGACGTGGCGCCCGAATCTATCGGCACCTCCGGCCGCATCGGCATCAAAGACGGCACCGAGCTCCCTTGGCGTTTCTTCATCAGGGACAATCCGTTCGTGAGCCGGCACCGCTAGCGCACGCTCACGTATCCGCCCGGGACACCATGTTTCGAGAAGACGATCTGCCAGAGGTGCATCTTGCGCACGCGGGAGACGCCGGCGCAGGAGAGCAGGTAATACTTCCACATGCGGTAGAACCGGTCACCATACTTCGCGCGGAGCGTGGGCCATGCCTGTTCAAAATTCGCGAACCATGCAAGGAGCGTCTTGTCATAGTCGGCGCCGAAGTTGTGCCAATCTTCCATCACGAGCCGCTTCTCGGCCGCTTTGCCGATCTGCGCGATCGAGGGCAGCATCCCGCCCGGGAAGATGTACTTGAGAAGCCACGGGTCGCCGGTACGACGCGAGACGGTGTCGCCTATCGTGTGGAGGAGGAAGAGGCCATTGTCCTTGAGACAGCGTCGCACGACGTCGAAGTAGGCGGCGTAGTTCTTCACCCCGACGTGCTCGAACATGCCGAGCGAGATGATGTGGTCGAAACGCTCATCGACTTCGCGGTAATCCTGCACGCGGATCTCGACCGGCAGCCCTTTGCACTTTTCCTGCGCGAGCGCCGTTTGCTCTTTTGAGATGGTGATGCCGACGACCTGCGCGCCATAGCGCTCGGCGGCATACTTCGCCCAGCTCCCCCAGCCGCAGCCGATATCGAGCACCCGATCCCCTTTCTTGAGGCCGATCTTACGGCAGACGAGGTCGAGCTTGCGTTCTTGGGCCTCATCCAGGTCGCGAGCCGCCGGCCCCAAGCTCGTCGAGGGGCTCCAGTAGCCGCAGGTGTAGACCATGCGCTTGTCGAGCATGGCCTCATATAAGTCGTTGCCGAGGTCGTAGTGCACCTCGCCGACCGTCTTCGCGCGCCGCGTCGTCTGCCCGTTCAACACGAACGCCTTCGCCACCGCGCCGATGGTGGCAGCGTTCATCCGCACCGCCTCGTCGAGGTGTGCGGAGAGCACGTTCGTGATAAGCGCGTCGAGCTCATGTGCCTCCCACCAGCCGTCCATGTAGGCTTCGCCCAAGCCGAGCGACCCTTGCCGCAGCACGCGCGCATAGATGCGCTCGTCGCGCACCTCTATGTCCTGCGGCCGGCTGCCGCCGATCTCGATATCCGCGTTCGCGAGAAGGCCGGTCAAAAATGCCTTCGGGGATGCCATTACGTACTACTATACCGCACCGGGAGGCGGCGCATCGGATATCTCCACCGGAGGTGCCGTGTTAATCGCCCCTGGAAGCGCCGACTCGGTGAAGGTGAAGTGCCGCTCGACCATCTCCCGCCACATGCGGTTGTACCAGAGCCGGTACCCTTCGCTGCTCGGGTGCACCCGGTCACCGGCGTAGTAACGCTCTGGTTCGTACGCGAACGGATTATCCGGATCACGAGCCGCCGGATCGGTGTAGAGCTCGATGAGCGGCGTCTGATAGGCCGCGGTCACGCGCGCGAATATCTCGTGGATACGCTTCGAGCGGCGCGCGAGCAGGCTACGGATGGGCCCCGGGAAGAACGAGATGTTCTCGAAGTTCGAGTAGAAGAGCACGACGACTTCGTGGCCGCTCTTCTGGACGGCTTCCGCAAGCAACGTGGCGAGATCGCGCTCGATCGAGGCATACGATGTGAGGTGCCAGACGTCGTTCCCTCCCGTCAAGACGACGACGAGGTCGAACTGTCCCTCGGCGCCCCGGAGCTGCGCGAGCGCGCTCTTCGTAAGAGATCCGTTGATGCCCGTATTGACGATCTCTGCCGAGGGGAAGTCGTGCCCGAGCCGGCCGGCGATCGAGTCCTCCGGCTTGTCGGCACCCATCCCGTACGCGGTACTATCGCCGACGACGAGAATCCGCTTCCCTCCTCTCCCCGGCGAGCTGTACCGTTGTATCTTCTTGTGGTGGAAGACGCGCGTCTCATGCGACAGGAACCAGACCATCCGCAACACCCGCCAGACGCCATAGAGGATCGTCGCCTCAGCGGCAAGGACGATAATCGAGGGCACCGCGTAGACGGCGGCGGTCCCGCCCTCGGAAAAACCGGTGCCTATGGCGGTGATATTCGCGACCGTCCGCGTGACGAGGAGCGCGCCGAACGAGAGGAGGAATGAGCCGACCGAGGTGAGTCCGGCGAGAAGTATGGAAAGTACGTCAGGAAAGTGATTCATGGATCGGGCCGCGCAGCTCAGCGTACCACATGCCGTATCCTTTGTCATTCGGGTGCGTCTTGTCAGGAGAGAACAGGTTCCGCTCTACGACGATATCTCCGTCCTCGCGATACAGCGGCACGAATCGAGCGCCCACTTCCTCGGCTTCCGCGCGGTAGAGCGCGTCGAACGCGTACGCGCGCCGATGCAACCAGCGCGAGAGCGGGAAGCGGTAGAGTGGCACGAGTCCGGTATTGTTCGGGCCGACGAGCAAGACGTCCTTGCCGCATGCCTTCGCTGACCGGAGAAGGCTCCGCACGTGGCGACGTACCCGGCCGATCGGACGCCCCGTCACCAGATCGACCCCGCCCACGAAAACGATTACCAGGTCGTACGGCTCTCCGCCTTCTTGTACGATGCCACGCAACCGCGCATCGGCCTGCGGGAGCGTCTGCATGCCGGCGCTCGCGTTCTCGACATGAGCCGAGGGGAAATCCGCGCCGAGCCGCCCGGGCAGCGAGTACCGCTGGTCGCTCGTGCCGCAACCGATGCCGATGCTGTCTCCTACGAACAGCACCCGCCGGGATGCCTGTGGGCTATGCCGCTCGAACTTGCCAGACGGATGCTTCGTCGTCTTGAGGTACCAGGTAATCCGCACTACTTCGAAAGCCAGTACCAACGCTACCGCCAGCGCCAGTATCGTGAGAATCTCGGTGGAGGTCATGGCGCGGAAGATGTGACGCTAATTCGGGACGATCCGGTACTGCTTCGTGTCATCGACGAGGATCGTGTCACCCTCGGAAAGTCCCGACGTGACCTCGACGTACCCGTCGACGCTCTGGATGCCGAGCGTGACATGCGTGCGTGTGGGCGTCCCGCCGACGAGCTTCATGACCGACGCGCTCGTGCCCGTGCCGGTGACCGCCGCGATCGGTATCGAAAGCGCGTGCGGCTTGTCGGCCGTCTGGATCTCCGCGTGCGCGAGAAGGTCGGTCAAAAATGCCTTCGGGGATGCCATTACGTACTACTATACCGCACCGGGAGGCGGCGCATCGGATATCTCCACCGGAGGTGCCGTGTTAATCGCCCCTGGAAGCGCCGACTCGGTGAAGGTGAAGTGCCGCTCGACCATCTCCCGCCACATGCGGTTGTACCAGAGCCGGTACCCTTCGCTGCTCGGGTGCACCCGGTCACCGGCGTAGTAACGCTCTGGTTCGTACGCGAACGGATTATCCGGATCACGAGCCGCCGGATCGGTGTAGAGCTCGATGAGCGGCGTCTGATAGGCCGCGGTCACGCGCGCGAATATCTCGTGGATACGCTTCGAGCGGCGCGCGAGCAGGCTACGGATGGGCCCCGGGAAGAACGAGATGTTCTCGAAGTTCGAGTAGAAGAGCACGACGACTTCGTGGCCGCTCTTCTGGACGGCTTCCGCAAGCAACGTGGCGAGATCGCGCTCGATCGAGGCATACGATGTGAGGTGCCAGACGTCGTTCCCTCCCGTCAAGACGACGACGAGGTCGAACTGTCCCTCGGCGCCCCGGAGCTGCGCGAGCGCGCTCTTCGTAAGAGATCCGTTGATGCCCGTATTGACGATCTCTGCCGAGGGGAAGTCGTGCCCGAGCCGGCCGGCGATCGAGTCCTCCGGCTTGTCGGCACCCATCCCGTACGCGGTACTATCGCCGACGACGAGAATCCGCTTCCCTCCTCTCCCCGGCGAGCTGTACCGTTGTATCTTCTTGTGGTGGAAGACGCGCGTCTCATGCGACAGGAACCAGACCATCCGCAACACCCGCCAGACGCCATAGAGGATCGTCGCCTCAGCGGCAAGGACGATAATCGAGGGCACCGCGTAGACGGCGGCGGTCCCGCCCTCGGAAAAACCGGTGCCTATGGCGGTGATATTCGCGACCGTCCGCGTGACGAGGAGCGCGCCGAACGAGAGGAGGAATGAGCCGACCGAGGTGAGTCCGGCGAGAAGTATGGAAAGTACGTCAGGAAAGTGATTCATGGATCGGGCCGCGCAGCTCAGCGTACCACATGCCGTATCCTTTGTCATTCGGGTGCGTCTTGTCAGGAGAGAACAGGTTCCGCTCTACGACGATATCTCCGTCCTCGCGATACAGCGGCACGAATCGAGCGCCCACTTCCTCGGCTTCCGCGCGGTAGAGCGCGTCGAACGCGTACGCGCGCCGATGCAACCAGCGCGAGAGCGGGAAGCGGTAGAGTGGCACGAGTCCGGTATTGTTCGGGCCGACGAGCAAGACGTCCTTGCCGCATGCCTTCGCTGACCGGAGAAGGCTCCGCACGTGGCGACGTACCCGGCCGATCGGACGCCCCGTCACCAGATCGACCCCGCCCACGAAAACGATTACCAGGTCGTACGGCTCTCCGCCTTCTTGTACGATGCCACGCAACCGCGCATCGGCCTGCGGGAGCGTCTGCATGCCGGCGCTCGCGTTCTCGACATGAGCCGAGGGGAAATCCGCGCCGAGCCGCCCGGGCAGCGAGTACCGCTGGTCGCTCGTGCCGCAACCGATGCCGATGCTGTCTCCTACGAACAGCACCCGCCGGGATGCCTGTGGGCTATGCCGCTCGAACTTGCCAGACGGATGCTTCGTCGTCTTGAGGTACCAGGTAATCCGCACTACTTCGAAAGCCAGTACCAACGCTACCGCCAGCGCCAGTATCGTGAGAATCTCGGTGGAGGTCATGGCGCGGAAGATGTGACGCTAATTCGGGACGATCCGGTACTGCTTCGTGTCATCGACGAGGATCGTGTCACCCTCGGAAAGTCCCGACGTGACCTCGACGTACCCGTCGACGCTCTGGATGCCGAGCGTGACATGCGTGCGTGTGGGCGTCCCGCCGACGAGCTTCATGACCGACGCGCTCGTGCCCGTGCCGGTGACCGCCGCGATCGGTATCGAAAGCGCGTGCGGCTTGTCGGCCGTCTGGATCTCCGCGTGCGCGGTCAGGCCCGGTCGCAGGCGTGAATCAGGACTCGTGAAGTAGACCGTCACTTTGAAGTTCGGCACGTTGTCCTGCAGGGTCGCCGTCGGGTTGATCCGGCCGAGCTCGCCCGAAAAAGTGACCCCCGGAAAGGCATCAAGGGTAATCGTCACTGGCTGGCCGACCGCGATGTCGGCGTAGTGGATCTCGGGGACATAGCCTTCTATCTTGAGCGCGCCGTCCGATATCAGGGAAACGGCAGGCGCTCCGGCGGCGATCGTCTCGCCTGCCTTCGCCTCCACGGCCGACACGATGCCGCTCCAGGGCGCGGTAATCTGTTGGTCCTTCAACTCGTTCTTAAGCTCAGCGACTTGCGCCCGCGCGCTGTCGACAGCCGCCTTCTGCGCGGCGATCGCGGCGCTCGTCGAGCCGGCCTGCTCGAGCGCGAGCTGTTTCTCTGCGACGTCGATGGCCGCCCGCGCGCTCGTTACTGCCTGGTCGGCGGTCGTCAGGGCGTCGGCAGACGAGGTGACCGAGGTGCGCGCGGCCGCGACCGCTGTCTGGCTCGCGGCATATTGTACGCCGTCGGCCGCGAGTATGCGCGTCAAGCCCTCGAGGAGGGCCGATACCGTCTGGAGATACGCGTGCATGTCGACGCTTGCCGCGACAAGGTCGCTCGTGGTCGCGTTTTGAAGCGCGTCGATCCGGCCGCTCCATGACGCGAGTGCATCCGAGATGTGCCGTCGCTCGTTGAGCACCGTTGTCCCGAGTGTGCTGTCGGACACGGGAACAACGAGTGTCGAATTCACCATCGTCGGGTTGGTGATGAACTGATCGATGGTGAAGCGCACCGCGACATCGCTCGCGCTCTGCGCCGCGCTCAATGCGCTCGCGAGACCCTGATTCGCGCTCGTAAGCGCACTCTCACCGCTCGCGATCTGGGCCCGGGTAATCGCGATCTGCTGGGGACGCGTGCCGTTCTTGAGATTCGTCAGGTTCGCCTGCTGTGTCTCGAGCGCCGCCTCGGCCTGCGCGATCTGGTCCTTGAGCGTCGTGCTCTGCAGGATCGCGAGCGTCGTATCGGTCGCGACCGTATCACCGACGGCAACGGGAACGGTGTCCACGATACCACCATTCTTGAAGGCGAGATCGACCGATTCGGCCGCCTCGGTCGTGCCGGAGATGCTCGTCTGCGCGACCAGCTCCCGATACGCGACCGTCTGGGGAACGAGCACGTTCTGCGCCTGTTGCGCGTTCGCGTAGTAGTAGGCGATCCCGACCCCGACCGCGAAGGCGATAACACAGGTAATGATGAGGAGGGCGCGGTTCATCAAGTGTTCATTATAGGCTATGCGGGTCGAAATCGGCGCCGTTCGATGCGTATGTCGGGGATTGCGCGCCGGTGCTGACGTCGCGGAGCGTCCGTTCGTGGAGCTCGAGGACGCGGTCGGCGAGCGGGAGCGATTCTTTCTCGTGCGTCACCATGATGATGGTCGTACCGGCGCGATGAATCTCGCCGAACATCTGCAGAACCTCACGCGCGCTCGCGCTGTCGAGATTGGCGGTCGGCTCGTCGGCCAGGATATAGGGCGGCTCATGCGCGATCGCGCGGGCAATCGAGACCCGCTGCTGCTGGCCGCCCGAGAGCTTCGCCGGCCGGCTCGCGAGGCGGTCGCCCAAGCCCACCCGCTCGAGTGCCGCACGCGCCTGCTCGCGGGCACGCGCGGTGCTCGCGCCGCCCATGATGAGCGGGAGCATCACGTTGTCGAGCGCGGACATCTCCGGCATGAGACCGTAATCCTGGAAGACGTAGCCGAAGCGTTCGAGACGCAGGTCGGTACGCGCATTCTTAGAGAGCGTGCTCGCGGCGATGCCGTCGACCGATACCACGCCCTCCGTGGGCGTGTCGAGGAGACCGAGCTGATAGAGCAGGGTCGACTTGCCACTCCCCGAGCGACCGGTGAGGAGCACGAACTCGCCTCCGCGCACCGCGAACTCGAGATGCTCGAAGAGCACGAGCGTGCCTCCGCCCGAGGTGAACTGTTTCGTGAGATCGTGAGCTTCGAGCATAGCGATATGAGTATGATTAGCGACCGAGAAGGGCGTCGACGACTTCCTTCCGCATCACAAGGCGCGCCGGGACGAAGCTCGCGAGGATGATGGCGAGGAGAAGCACGAGCGCCTTGGTGAAAGCCTCTGGGAACGAGACCGCGAGCACGCCGTTACTGAAGGGGAAATCGACTGGGTTCAGGATGAAGTATGGCTCGATGAGAAAGAAGAGGAGGACCATGCCGATTGCCACGCCGATGACCGCGTAGAGGAACGACTGTATCGTGTAGCCGATTTCGATGCCGGCCGAGCGGATGCCGATGGCCTGCAGGACGCCGATCGAGCGACGCCGCGTGATGATATTGATGAAGACAAGGATGAAGACGACGATGAACGCCACGACAAGCCCGATACCGCCCAGTAAGGACCCGAGCTGGTTGAAGGTCGTCGCGAAGTCTTCGAAGAAGACCGGCTGAGATTCTTGTGCGGACTGTATCTTGGCGTCCGACGCGATTGCCGACTGCTTGAGCTGA
>CAYZWA010000008.1:11272-14137 GCA_964482105.1 uncultured Candidatus Saccharibacteria bacterium | reverse complement strand
GCTCCGTCCTTTTCTATCAAGATGGTGTGTTCGAAGTGGGCGGAGCGGGAGCCGTCCTTGGTACGGAAGGTGTAGCCGTCGGGCGCGAGGCTGACCGCCGCCTTGCCGGCCGCCGCGATGGGCTCAAGCGCGAGCACCATCCCCTCGACAAGCTCTTCGCCCGTACCGCGCTTGCCGACATTGCCGATGAAGGGCTCCTCATGCACCGCCGCGCCCACCCCGTGCCCGCCGAGCTCGCGCACGGCAGAGAAGCCCGCCCGCTCGATCTCATGCTGAATCGCGGCACCGAGGTCGCCCAGGCGCGCGCCGGGCCGCGCCGCCGCGATGCCCGCCGCGAGCGCCTCTTGGGTCGCGCGCATGAGCTTCACCGACTCCGCGCTCACCTGCCCCACCGGCACGGTGAGCGCCGCGTCGACGAAGATACCCTCGTGGGTGAGGACGAGGTCGAGCCCCACGATGTCGCCCTCCTTGAGGAGCTTGGGCGACTCGTTCGGGATGCCGTGCACCACCTCGTCGTTCACCGAGACACAGAGGGTGGCCGGGTACGGCCGCGCGGCGCCCTCGGGCGTGTAGCCGATCAAGCTCGGCTCGTCGCCGCCCTCGCGGATCAAGGCCTCAGCGCGGTCATCGAGCGCCTCGGTCGAGACGCCGGGCGCGACCATCGCGGAGAGCTCGCGGAGGATCGCCGCGAGGCGCGCTCCACCCTCGATGAGCGACGCGCGTTCTTCTGCCGTTGTGATAATCATGAGAGATGCAGCGCCGCCTTGATGTCCGCGGCGATGGCCTCGGGCGGCTGCTCGCCGTTCACATCGATGAGCGCGCCCGCATCGCGGAAGATCTCGACCGACGGTTCGGTGTGCTCGTAGTACTCCTTGAGCCGCTCGCCGACCGCATTGTCGTCGGCGCGGCCCTCGACGCTGCGCCGGCCGGCGATGCGCTCGCGCACGACCTCGTCGGAGACCGTGAGATTGAGGATGGTAATCGAGCGGTCGAGCCAGCGGAGCGACTCGACCACGAGCTCCGCCTCGGGCACCTTGCGGTTGAAGCCGTCGAAGATGACATTCGCGCCCTCGCCGAGGTCGAAGAGCGCCTTCAGGTAGAGGTACATCGCGAACCAGTGCGGCACGAGTTCGCCTGCGTCGATCTCTGCCTTGATCTTCTTTCCCACCAACGTGTCCTTGGCAGAAATCGTGCGGAGCTGTCCGCCCGCCGAGATGACCGGCCAACCGGTCGCCTGCGAGAGGAGCTTCGCCTGCGTCCCCTTGCCACACCCGGGCTTGCCGAGGAAGAATATCGTCTGCGCTTTCGCCATGCGCCTACTGTACCATCTTTATCTATGTCCGCCCATACGTGTCCTCGAGCCGCGCGATGTCGTCTTCGCCGAGGTAGCTCCCCGATTGCACCTCGATGACCTCGAGCGGTATCTTGCCCGGGTTCCCGAGGCGGTGCACCGTGCCGACCGGGATGTAGGTCGACTCGTTCTCTGCGAGCACGAAGGTTTCGTCGCCCCGCACGACGCTCGCCGCACCGCTCACTACCACCCAGTGCTCGGCGCGGTGGTGGTGCCGCTGCAGCGAGAGGAGCGCGCCCGGCTTCACCATGAGCCGCTTCACCTGGAAGCGCGGGCCCTGGTCGACACCCTCATACCACCCCCACGGGCGGTAGACGCGGCGGTGCACTTCATACTCGGCCCGGCGCCGCTCCTTGAGCGTGCGCACGATGGCGCTCACATCCTGTGCCCGATCCTTGCGCGCGACGAGGACCGCGTCGGCCGTCTCGATGACGATGAGGTCGTCGAGCCCGACCGCGGCGAGGAGCCGGTGGCCGGCGATGAGGAGCGCGTTCGTCGTCTCGTGTGCCATGACATCGCCGTGGATAACATTGCCCGCATCGTCACGCGCCGACTCCTCCCAGAGCGAAGAGAACGCGCCGATATCTGACCAGCCGGCAGCAAGCGGTACGACCGCCGCCTCACGCGTCTTCTCCATGACCGCGTAGTCGATCGAATCAGACGGGCAGCGCGCGAACGCGTCCGGGTCGATGCGATAGAACGCGCCGTCGCGCACGCCGGCGGCGAACGCCTTCTCGCAGGCCGCAAGCATCGCCGGCGCGTGCTGCTTCAGCTCCGCGAGCCAGGCCGCAGCGCGCAGGAGGAAGATGCCGCTGTTCCAGAGGTATCCGCCCGAGGCGAGATAGCCTTCGGCGGTCTTCTGGTCGGGCTTCTCGACGAACGCGGCGACGGCAGAGCCGTCGCCGCGCTTGATGTACCCGTAGCCGGTCGCGGACACAGTCGGCACGACGCCGAAGGTGACGAGCTTGCCGCGCTTCGCGAGCGCGGTGCCCTCCCGTATCGCCTGGCGGAAGGCCGCCGGGTCGCGGATGAGGTGGTCGGCGGGCAGGACGAGCATGAGCGCGTCGCTCTCGTCGCGGGTAAGCGCGAGGGCGGCGAGGGTGAGCGCTGGCGCGGTGTTGCGCGCGAGCGGCTCGAGGATGATGTCGCGCGGCTCCGTGCCGATCGCCGCGAGCTGCTCGGCGATGAGGAAGCGGTGCGCCTCGTTGCAGACGACGAGCGGCGCGGCGACGTGGTCGATGCCCTCGAGACGGGAGACCGTCTGCTGCAGGAGCGTCTCTTCGCCCATGAGCGAGAGGAGCTGCTTCGGATACTTCTCGCGCGAGAGCGGCCACAGCCGCGTGCCCGAACCGCCCGAGAGGATGACCGGATACAGCTTCATGCGCGTAATGGGAGGCATTGTACCAGACCGCCGCCCAAAACGCCCGCGCCGGCCTCCGGCCGGCGCGGGTCGGGTCTCCCTGTGCAGCTAATACTCTCGCAAGCTCACCTGGGCGTCGATCTTCTGGACGAGG
>CAYZWA010000008.1:0-11172 GCA_964482105.1 uncultured Candidatus Saccharibacteria bacterium | reverse complement strand
TCTCGCAAGCTCACCTGGGCGTCGATCTTCTGGACGAGGTCGAGGATGACCTGGACGGCGATGAGGAGCGCGGTGCCGCCGAGGACGAGCGTCGTGACGCCCGTGATCCCCTGGATGATGGACGGCGAGACGGCGAGAAGGCCGAGGAAGACGGCCCCCGGGAAGGTGATGCGGTTGACCACCCGCGCGATGTAGCTCTCGGTCTCGGTACCGGGGCGCACGCCGGGGACGAATGCGCCGGTCTTCTGGAGGTTCTCCGCGACGCGCTTGGGCTCGAAGGTGATGGCGGTATAGAAATAGGTGAAGACGACGACGAAGAAGAAGTACACGCCGCCATACTCCCACGGATTAGAGAGGAAGGCGGTATACCAGGTCGTGACGCCCGCAGCGAAGGAGACGTGGAACATCGCGAGCGCCGAGAGCGCCATCTGCGGCACGAGGAGGAGCGAGAGCGCGAAGATGATCGGAATCACGCCCGCCTGCAGCAGGCGGATCGGGAGGTACGTCGCCGCGCCCTGCGAGAGCGCCGCGCCGCGCACCGCACGCGCATACGCGATCGGGATCGAGCGCTCGGCGTCCGAGACCACGACGACCGCATAGGTCATCGCGCCCGCGAGCAGCAGCCAGCCGAGGTAGGCCGGGATGTCGGCCGTCGTCGCCGAGAAGAGCGTCTCGGAGATACCGGAGGGCACGCGCGAGAGGATGCCCGCGAGGATGATGAGGCTGACGCCGTTCCCGATGCCGAACTCCGTGATGAGCTCGCCGAGCCACATGAGGAAGACGGACCCCGCCGCGATGATCATGACATTCGCGATGAGCACCGGCGCGCTCATCGTGCCGATGACGTTCTGCCCCTGGAGCAGGAAGAGGAAGGCGACCCCCTGCAGGATCGCGATGGGGATGGTGAGGAGCCGGCTCCACTGGATGAACTTCGCCCGACCCGACTCGCCCTCTTCGAAGTAGGCCTCCTTGGCCGCCGGGAAGACGATCGTTGCGAGCTGCATGACGATCGAGGCGGTGATGTACGGCCCGACGCCGAGCATGGCAATCGAGAGGCTCGAGAGCCCGCCACCCGAGAAGATGTTCAGGAGGCCGAAGAACTGGTTGTTCGCGAAGAAGGAGGCGAGCGCCGCCTTGTCGACCCCCGGGATGGGGATCGCCGCGAGCAAGCGGAAAATGACGAGCGCGGCGGCGAGGAAGAAGATGCGCGCGCGGATCTCCGTATCGCTAAACGCGAGCCTGACCTTGCGGATGAACGCGCTACCCATGGATCGTACCGCCCGCCGCGGTGATTGCCGCGCGAGCTGCTGCCGAGAGCGCGCAGGCGTCGATGACGAGCGCCTTCGTGAGGGTGCCGGTGCCGAGGATCTTGACGCCGCGTGCGCCTTCTCGTCGGCGCACCAGCCCCTTCTCAAGGAGCGTCACCGGCGAGACCGTCTCCCCTGCCGCGTATGCCGCCTCGAGCACCGCGAGGTTTACCGCAGCCACCGAGACGCGGTTGGTGCGCACGGTGCGCGAGCGGTTCTTGCCGTGGCCCCGGCGCTTCGGGAGCTTCTTGATGAGGTCGCGCGCCTCGGGACGAATCTTGTGTCCGGCGCGCGCCTTCTGCCCCTTGGTCCCGCGGCCGCTCGTCTTGCCGCGACGGCCGCCACGGCCTACCGGCGCGCTCTTGCGGGTCTTCGTGACAGGAGTGAGAGTGTGGAGCTGCATGGAAAGATGCGTTATGCGCGACGGCTGGCGAGCGGCGCCGAGCGGAGCTGCCCCAGAGCCTCCACCGTCGCGCGGGCGATCGTGAGCTTGTTCTTGGAGCGCGAGTGAATCTTCGTGACGACGTCGGTCACGCCGGCAAGCTCGAGCACCGTGCGCATCGCGGTGCCGGCGACGAGGCCGCGCCCGCGCGACGGCATGATCTCGACGATCGACGAGGCGTACTTCGCGCGCACCGCGTGCGGGATCGAGCCCGTGTCCGTGCGCGTGACGGTGATGAGGTGCTTCTTGGCGTCGCGCACGGCCTTGTCGATGGCGAGCGCCGTGTCGACGCCCTTGCCGATGCCGACACCGACGCGCCCCTTGCGGTCGCCGATGACGACCACGAGGCTGAAGCTGAAGCGGCGGCCGCCGGCCATGACACGCGCGACGCGACGCGCGTCGATCGTCACCTGGTCGAACTCGCCCCGATCGCGCGGCGGCCGCGCACCGCGGCCGCGCGGGGCGCGAGCGCGTACCGCGCCGCGCGGCGGCCGCGTGTGCACCGGTGCCTCGCTCGCGCGAGCGGTGCCGTTCGACGCGCCGCTCGGCACGGTGTCGGTCTTCTTCTCTGCAGTGTCTGATACGGTCGTGGTCATAGCGTGTACTAAAATGTCAATCCGCCCGCGCGCGCCGCGTCGGCGAGCGTCCGCACCTGGCCGGCGTAGCGGTAGCCGGCCCGGTCGAACACGATGGCGGCGACGCCCTGCCCCACCGCGCGCTTGGCGATCGCCGCGCCGACCGCCGCGGCCTGCGCCGACTGCGAGCCGCCGAACTCGCGGCCGTGCGCCGCGGCGAGCGTCGTGCCCTTCTCGTCGTCGATGAGCTGTGCCGAGACGAAGCGATTGCTGCGGTAGACGGCGAGACGCGGGCGCTCTGCGGTGCCCTTCACGACGGCGCGCACGCGCGCGTGGCGCCGCGCGCGCAGACCTGCTTTGGTGGTGGGTGCGTAGTGTTGCATGATGCTGATTACGCGGCCTTCTTGCCCTGCTTACGGCGGACGACCTCGTCGTCGTAGCGGATGCCCTTCCCGAGGTACGGCTCCGGCCGCTTCACGCTGCGCACGTCTGCGGCGAACTGCCCGAGCGCCTCCACATCGATGCTCGTGATCGTAATGAGGTTCTTCTCGACCGTCGCCGTGACGCCCTCGGGAATCGCGAGCGCGACCGGGTGCGAGAAGCCGACGATGAGCACGAGCTCCTTCCCTCTCACCTCGGCCTTGTAGCCGACGCCTTCGAGGATGAGCTTCTTCGTAAACGGTGTCGTGACGCCCTGGATCATGTTCTTCGCATGCGCGACGAAGGTGCCGGTAAGCGCGCGGGCGAGGCGGGTGCGCTCGCGCGGCGCGACCGAGAGCGTGCCGTCTGCGACCGTGATGCCGACCGACGGGTGCACGCCCCTCGTGAGCGTGCCCTTCGGCCCCTTCACGGTGAGCACGCCCGAGGCGACCGACACCTCGGCCTTCCCTACTGACAACGGCTTTTTCGCGAGACGGCTCATAATTACCAAATCTCAAACAACTCCTCGCCGCCGACGTGGTTCTTGCGCGCCTCGGCGTCGGTGAGGATGCCCGACGACGACGAGAGGACGCGCGCGCCCGTGCCGCCCTTCACCGTGTGTGCCGTTGCGGCGCCCGCGTAGCGGCGGCGGCCCGGCTTGCTCACCCGCTTCACCCCGCGCAGGCGGGGGGTGCCACGCTCGTCGTACGCGAGCGCGACGACGAGCTCACGCTTCACGCCGTGCTCCTTGACCTCGACATCGGTCACGAAGCCGAGCGCCTTGAGCTTCTCGGCGATGGCGCGCAGGTGCGCCGAATACGGCGCCGACACGCGCGCCTTGCGGACGGCCGCCGCGTTCTGCAGGCGGATGATGAAATCGCCGATGCGGTCGGTATTCATAGCCTTACCACGATGCCTTCTTGACGCCCGGGATCTTGCCGTCGCGCGCGAGCTCGCGGAACATGATCCGCGAGACGCCGAAGGCGCGCATGTAGCCGCGCGAGCGGCCGGTGAGCGCACAGCGGCTCTTGAGCCGGACCGGCGAGGCGCTGCGCGGGAGTTTCTGGAGCCCTTCCGCATCCCCGGCACGCTTCAAAGCCGCACGCTTCTCGGCGTACTTCTTCACGAGCTTCTCCTTCTTGGCGAGCCGCGCGAGCTGGGATGTCTTGGCCATAGATAAAAATAAAGGCTCCTTACGAGCGTGCTGCCACTGTATCACCTGCCCGAGCGGGAGTCAACAACAAGATCGAAATCTATGCCTACGCCGTGCGGAACGGGACGCCGAGGTGGCGGAGGAAGGCCTCGGCTTCGGCCTTCGATGTGGCGGTCGTGACGAGGGTCACCGCGAGGCCGAAGACGTCGCGGAGATCCTCGTCGCTCGTCTCCGGGAAGATGGTGTGCTCGCGGATGCCGATGGTGCAGTTGCCCATGTCATCGACCGCCGTTGCCGAGAGGCCGCGGAAGTCGCGCGTACGCGGGAGCGCGACGTGGATGAGCTTGTCGATGAAGTCGAAGGCGCGGGCGCCGCGCAGCGTCGTCTGGAGGCCCACGACGTCGCCCGCGCGCATCTTGAACGAGGCGATCGACTGCCGCGCCGCGCGACTGCTCGGCTTCTGGCCGGTAATCTTGGCAAGCCGGTTGCCGATGAGCTCGAGCTGCTTCGGGTCGCGCTTCTTGCCGACGCCGGTCGAGACGACGACCTTGCTGATGCGCGGGCCCTGCATCGGGCTCGTATAGCCGAACGCCTCCTGGAGCGCCTGGTACGCGCTCTGCTGCTTCTCTTTGGTGATGCTGGTGGTAGTTGCCATGGTTAGGTGGTGACGCGCTTCACGTTCGACGCGTCGATCGGGCGCGGGCGCTCGACGATGCGGCCGACCTCGTCGCTCTTGCCCTTCAGGTGCCGCTTGGCAATCGCGACCCCTTCGACGACGACCCGGTTCTCGCGCGGGAGGGCGCGGACGATCACGCCGGACTTGCCCTTGTCCTTCCCCGCGATGACCGTCACCTTGTCTCCTTTCTTGACGTGCATAAGTGAAATATTTAAATTATGCAACCATTTAAACGACCTCGGGCGCGAGCGAGACGATCGAGTGCCAGCCGAGCTCCGAGAGCTCCCGCGGCACGGGGCCGAAGATGCGGTTGCCCTTGGGCGCCATCTCCTTGCCCGCCTTCTCGATGAGCACGACCGCGTTCTCGTCGAAGCGCAGGTGCGAGCCGTCGCGGCGCGCGTAGGGCCGGGTCTGGCGCACGACGATGGCGCGGCAGACGTCCTTCTTCTTCACCGTCTTGCGCGGCTCAGCGCTCTGCACCGAGACGACGACCGTGTCGCCGATGCGCGCGTAGCGGCGCTTGCTCCCGCCGAGCACCTTGAAGACCCGGGCGACCTTGCCGCCGGAGTTGTCTGCGATCTTGACGATGGATTGGGGCTGCAACATGGCGTTATTCGGGGAGCGCGTCGGCGCTCGGCGCGCGGCGGATGTCCGTAATCGCGAAGCTCTTCCGCTTCGAGATCGGGCGCGTCGCGCTGATGGTCACCGCGTCGCCGACCTGCGCCTTGTCGCCCGGATTGTGCGCGAGGTACGTCTTCGAGCGGACAGCGTACTTCTTGTACTTCGGGTGCTTGACGTAGCGGTCGACGCGGACAGAGGCCGTCTCTTGCATCGCCGTCTTCACGACGGTGCCAGAGAACGATTGGGTGCGGGGGGCAGTCTGCTCCATAGGCATCAGGCGGCGTGCGACTCAGCCGCCGAGCGGGCGCGCGCCGTGCGCTCGGTGAGGACGCGGGCGATCGTCTTGCGGTGCTTGCCGCCCTGGCTCGGGTCCTTGGCGCGCGCACCCGTGGCCGCGAAGCGCTCCACACGCAGGGTCGCGCGCGTCTCAGCGAGGAGCTTCGTGAGCTCCGCATCGGTCTTCGTGGTCATTGATTCCTTTTTTGCCATATCCGTCGATAAAACGCAACCCTAATCGCGGGTGACGACCGTTGTCTTGATCGGCAGCTTCATGCCCGCCTTGCGCATCTGCGCGCGCGCAAGCGCGTCCGGCACGCCGTCCATCTCGAAGAGGACGCGGCCCGGGCGCACCTCGAAGACGTAGTGCTTCGGGTCGCCCTTGCCGCTTCCCATGGTCACCTCGGCCGGCTTCTGGGTGACCGGGCGGTCCGGGAAGATGCGGATCCAGAGCTTGCCGGTCTTCGCGGTCGCGCGGGTGAGCACCTTGCGCGCCGCCTCGATCTGGTTGCTCGTGATACGGGAGTGCGTGAGCGCCTTCAAGCCGTACGAGCCGAAGGCGACGGTCACGCCGCGCGTGTCCGGGCGCGCGAGGCGCGCCGCGCTCTTGCGCTGCGTCTGCCATTTGCGGTGTTTGACTTTCTTCGGGAACAGCATACGAGACGAGTGTTATGCGGCGGTACCTTCGCGGTACGCCGGCGCGGCGCCCGTGCTCGCGCGCTTCTTGTCCTGATAGACGGTGCCGCGGAATATCCACACCTTGATGCCGATAGTGCCGTACGGCAGGATCGCCCGCTCTGCGGCGAAGTCGATGTCCGCGCGGAAGGTCTGGAGCGGGATACGCCCCTTCTTGAGCTCCTCCTTGCGACTCATCTCGGCGCCGCCCAGGCGGCCCGAGACGGCGATGCGCACGCCCTCGACGTCGCGTACCGCCATGACCTTCTCGACCGTCTGCTTCAGGACACGGCGGAACGGCATGCGCTTCTCGAGCCCCTCGGCAACCATCGCCGCGACGACGGCGGCATCGGCCTCCGGCTGACGCACCTCGACGATGTCGAGCTTCAGAGCGCGCGTGTCGCCCGGCGCAGTCGCGCGCACGACCGCGGCAAGCTCGGTGCGAAGCTTCGTGGCGTTCTCGCCGGAGCGGCCGATGACGAGCCCGGGCCGCGCCGTCGCGAGGATGATGCGCAGCTCGGTCGCCGAGCGCTCGATCTCGATGCCGCTCGTATACGTGCCGCGCAGGCGCTTCGTCAGGAAGCGGCGGACGGTCTCATCGACCATGAGGTTCTTGCGGTAGCTCTTCGCATCAGCGGCGAACCAGCGGCTCTTCCAGTCCCGGACGATGCCGAGGCGATGGGCGTAGGGATGTACGGTGTGGGTCATAGCAGGTGTTAGGCGCTCGGCGCGGTTGTACGAGTATCGGAAAGCTCGACCTTCACCCGTGAGCGGCGGCGGCGAATCGGCGCGGCGCGGCCGAAGGCCCGCGGCATGTAGCGCACGAGCATGCCGGCGCTCTCGACCGTGATCGACGCGACCGTGAGCTCGTCGGGGTTCTGCCCCTCCTGCTTCGCGTTGGCCGCCGCGCTCTCGATGAGCTTCTTCACCGGCGCGGCCGCGCGCTTGGGGAGGAACGCGAGCTCGGCCAAGGCCGCCGGGACGCGCTTCCCCTTCACGAGGTCGGTCACGAGGCGCACCTTGCGCGGCGACTGGTTATGGGTGGCGAGCGTCGCGTGGGCCATACTACTTCTTGGCGGCCGGCGCGGCCTTCGTCGCCTTCGCGGCCGCGATCTCGGCCTGTTGCTTCTTCTGCTCCATCTCCTTCTGCATCTTGCCGCCGTGGCGGATGAACTTCTTGGTCGGCGAGAATTCGCCCAGGCGGTGCCCCACCATATCCTCGGAGACGAGCACCTCGACGTGGCTCTTGCCGTTGTGCACGCCGAAGGTGAAGCCGACCATCTCGGGGCTCACCTGGCTCCGGCGCGCCCACGTCTTAACGACCCCGGCGGTAGCCGGTGTCTTGCCGTCGAGCTTCTTCAGGAGCTTTGCGTCCACGAAGGGCCCTTTCTTGAGTGAGCGTGCCATAAGCAGTAATGAAAAACCCGCGCGGCGGGATAGTGCCAAGATACAGGAAACCGCGCCGGGAGTCAACAGGCGCGACGGTATCTGGTACACTAGAACGGTATGAAGCGCAACCTGATCATCGGAA
Organism: uncultured Candidatus Saccharibacteria bacterium; assembly: GCA_964482105.1. GTDB lineage: Bacteria > Patescibacteriota > Minisyncoccia > Phycocordibacterales > Phycocordibacteraceae > C7867-001. Next base: position 3,496 of record CAYZWA010000008.1, on the reverse strand, counting down.
TCATCGTCCTTGTCGTCGTCGCGGGGGGTGCGGCGGCAGTGCTGCTTACGCCACACGGGGCACGGGCGCCAGTAACCTCGACCACGGCGAGCACCACCCTACCCGCGACCGGGCAGTACGCCGAGCACGCGCAATACTATGACATCGTCGCGAACTACGCGACCTCGACGCCGCTCTCGGGCGCGGCACACACGGCCGCGGCGGCCGCGATGCAGCGGTTCGTCGCGAGCACCATCGCGCAATTCAAGAAGGACGGCAACTTCGCGAATCTCACGAGCGCGGACGCTCACACGATGGGGCTCGATACGGGCCGTAAGGAGAGCCTCGCGATCGTCTATCTTATCGCCTCATCGCCGCACACGGTCTCATACATCTTCACGACGACCGCTGACACGCTCGGCGCGCATCCGAATATGTACTTCCACACCTTCACCTTCGATACGACGACCGGACAGCAGCTTGGCATCGGCGACCTCTTCACGAGCGGCAGCGATTACCTCGGCGCGCTCTCAGACATCGCGCGCGCGAAGCTCCCGGCCGTCATCGGCGAGGGCGCCGATCCGCAGACGATTGCGGGCGGCACGACGCCTGACGCGAAGAACTTCTCGAACTTCTTCCTCGACAATCACAATCTCGACATCCTCTTCGACCCGTATGCGGTCGCCTCCTACGCCGCCGGCCCACAAACGCTCGCCATCCCCACGACCGAGCTCGCGAACGTCTTGAAACCCGAGTATCAATAACGCAAAGCGCGGGCGGCCGGAGGCCGCCCGCGCTTTCTTTCGTGCATTGAAACTATTTGCGCTTCTTCCCCACCTTGCGGCGCGAGACGATAAACACGTTCGAGTATTTCTTCGGCTGGCGGGTCTTCTGGCCCTTGCCGGTCGGCTTGCCCCACTTGCTCTTGGCGCGGCGCAGGCCGCGGCCCTGGCGCCCCTCGCCACCGCCGTGCGGGTGGTCGACCGGGTTCATCACCGAGCCGCGCACCGTCGGGCGCTTCCCCATCCAGCGCGCGCGGCCGGCTTTGCCGATAACCACGAGCCCGTGCTCCTCGTTGCCCACCGCGCCCACGCTCGCCCACGCGAGGTCCGAGATCTTGCGCACCTCGGTCGAGGGGAGCTTCACCTGCGCGTAGCCGGCATCGTGCGCGACGACCTCAGCCATCGCGCCCGCCGAGCGTACGAGCGCGGCACCCGCGCCCGGCGCGATCTCGATGTTGTAGACCGACGTGCCGACCGGAATCTTGCCGAGCGGGAGGCGATTGCCCGGGGTCACGGACGCGTCCTCGGCGACGACGAACGTGTCGCCCACCGCGACGCCCTTGGGCAGGATCACGTAGCGCCGGGCGCCATCCGCATAGAGCGCGACGCCGATGAAAGCGCTGCGGTACGGGTCATATTCGATCGTTTCGATCTTGGCCGGGACGCCCTTCTTGTCGTAGCGGAAGTCGATGTCGCGCAGGCGGCGCTTGTGCCCGCCGCCCTGGTGGCGCGTCGTGATGCGGCCGAAGGCATTCCTGCCCCCGCGACGCTTCTTGCCGTCGAGGAGCTGCTTGCGCGGCGCGTCGCCGGAGAGGACCTCCTTATACGCGATGGTGGTCATCGCGCGGCGGCTCTTGGTGGTGGGTCGATACTTTTTCATACAAATTTCTTAATGTTTCCTGAGCGAAGCGAAGGATGATCAGGCCAGCTCGATGGTGTCACCTGCGTTCAACTGCACGTACGCCTTGGTGCGCGCGGCGCGGACGCCCACGCCGCGGCGCGTGCGCAGTGCCTTCTTCTTGCCCGGCAGGTTCACGATGCGCACCGCCTTGGGCGAGACGCTATAGATCTCCTTGATCGCGCCCGCGACCTGCGCCTTGGTCGCGCGTGGCGCGACGGCGAAGACGTAGGTTCCCTTCTCCGTGCCGAGGAGCGCCTGCTCAGAGAACCACGGCGCGCGGATGATGTCGTGGGCGGCGCCGTCGGGCAGGCGCGCGGCGCGGGCGTGCCGCACGCGCGACGTACGCACCTTCGCCTCCTTCTTCGCCCCCTCTTTCTTCTTGTCTCCGAAAATGGCCATACGCGGTATCGTTACGCGAGCCGTGTCGCGAGCTGGGCGAACGCCTCAGCCGGGCTCTCGATGATGAGGTACTTCGCCGCGAGCACCGCGACCGGGTTCACATTGCGCACCTCCTCGGTCGCGATGTTGCCGAGATTCGCGAAGCTCTTGATCGCGGACGCGTCGTATGCCGGGAGCGCGATGAGCGCGGCATTCGCCTTCTTCGCGAGAAGCGTTTCGGCTGACGCGGCGCGCGCGATCTGCTCGAGCACCGCCTTGGCTGCAGCGGTCTTCGGCGCGGTGAGGCCGAACGAGTCGACCAGGATGATCTCGCCGGCCGCGGCCTTCTTGGAGAGGACCGAGGCGAGCGCGGCGGCGCGCATCTTCTTGTTGATCTTCTCGCCATAGTCGCGCTCGTTCCGCGGGCCGAAGGTGACCCCGCCGTGGCGCCAGATCGGCGAACGCTTGGAGCCGTGGCGCGCCTGGCCGGTGCCCTTCTGCTTCCACGGCTTCTTGCCGGTGCCGGCGACCTCGGCGCGGTCCTTGGTATGGGCGCGGTTCTGGCGCGCGTTCGCCTGCATCGCGGTCGTCACCTGGTGCACGAGGTCGGCACGCCACGGCGCGGCGAAGAGCTTCTCCGGGAGTGCGATCGTCCCGACCTGCTTCCCCGCAGCGGAGAAAATAGGCAGCTCGCTTGGAGCGGACATCGGCTGTCCTTTCTTCCGAGTGAGAACATCTGATGTCCTCGTTTGCTTCTTTGCGTGTGCCGGTTCAGTAGCCATAGTATGCAAATTATACGGACACGACTTCGAGAACCGTGCCGCGGCGGCCCGGGACGGCGCCCGAGAGAGTCACGGTGCCCGCCGCCGCGTCGACCGCGAGCACGGTAAGATTCTGCACGGTCACCCGCTCGGTGCCCATGCGGCCGGCCATACGCATGCCCTTGGCCACGCGCCCGCCCGCGCGCCCGCCCGAGCCGCCGATCGACCCCGGCTCGCGCTCGGAGTGCTTCTGGCCGTGGCTGCGCGGCCCGCCGTGGAAGCCGTGGCGCTTCATCACGCCTGCGAAGCCCTTGCCCTTCGTGAGACCCGAGACGCGCACCGTGTCGCCGACGGCGAGCGCCGAGGCGTCGAGCGTATCGCCGACCGCGCCCGCGGCACCGCGGAATTCGCGCAGCACGCGATACGCGACACCCTTCGTATGGCCGAGCACGGCCTTGCTCACGTTCTTCGCCTTGCGCTCTCCCGCGCCGACCTGCACGGCCGCGTAGCCGTCGGCACCGTCCGCCGTCTTGACCTGCGTGACCGTCATCGGGTCGACGCGCAGGATGGTCGCCGCGCGGGCGCGCCCATCGTCCGTGAAGACGCGGGTCATGTGCTCTTTGGTGGCGAGAATGAATGTCATGAGTGCGAAACGCGCCGCCGACAGAGAGCGCCGGCGGCGCGTCTGCCAGTGG
>CAYZWA010000007.1:8868-14904 GCA_964482105.1 uncultured Candidatus Saccharibacteria bacterium | reverse complement strand
GAGCTTCGCCTTCTTCAGGGTCGCGAGCGCGCCGTTCTTCTTGAGGGTCTTCAAGCCCTTCGCGGAGGTGGTGACGATGACCGACTTGCCGAGCTCGGGGACGAAGATGCGGCGTTTCTGGATGTTCGCCTTGCGCGCCGTCTTGCCCACGGGGTTGAACTGCGTCGCGCGGACGCGGTTGCTGTAGCGCCCGCCGATCTGGGTGCTCTTGCCGGTGATGTCGCAGGTTCGTGCCATACGTGGATGCATGGTAGCATATCTTGGTAAACGAGCAACTGTATGGACCCCGCCCTCATCGCAAGCGCCATCGGCCTCATCATCCTCATCCTCTCGGTCATCGCGCACGAGGTGGCGCACGGCTATGCGGCGAGCGCCCTCGGCGACCCGACCGCCCGCCTCTCTGGTCGCCTCACCCTGAACCCGCTCCCGCACATCGACCTCATCGGCTCGATCCTCATCCCCGCGTTCCTCATCTTCACCCACTCGTCGTTCCTCTTCGGCTGGGCCAAGCCGGTACCCTACAACCCGTACAACCTGAAGAACCGCCGCTGGGGCGAGATGATCGTCGCGCTCGCGGGGAGCGCCACCAACCTCGCGCTCGCGATCCTCTTCGGCCTTCTGGTGCGCTTCGGCGCTTCGGCGCTCCCCGGCCCCGCGCTCGAGGTCGCCATGCTCATCACGCTCACGAACCTCTTCCTCGGCTTCTTCAATCTCATCCCGTTCCCGCCCTTGGACGGCTTCACGGCGCTGCGCGCCGGCCTGCCGTGGCACCTCTCCGCCGGCCTGAACCGCTTCGAACACGCCGTCCGCGCGATGGGCATCCTCCCGCTCTTCCTCTTCCTCTTCGTATTCTCGTTCCTCTTCATCGACCCGTTCGCCGCGCTCGTCATCCACCTCTTCTCCTTCATCATCGGATCGCCCGGCGGGTTGCCATAACGCTCGCGTCACGTGTACGTGCGTGCACACGCGATTTTATATACGGGTATCCGAGTGGCGCGTTTGGTGTGGTGGTATACTGGAACACAATATGGAGTACCAGGTGCCGCAGTTCATCGAGGTCGAGGACAAGATCATCGGCCCGTTCACGTTGCCGCAGTTCATCTACCTCGTCGGCGCGATCGGCCTCTGCGCCATCTTCTTCGCGTACCTGAACACGTTCATCGCCGTTATCCTTTCGCTGCCGGTCGCCGCGCTCGGCGGCGCGCTCGCGTTCTACAGGGTGAACGGCAAGCCGTTCGTCAAGATGCTCGAAGCAGCGTTCAACTATGTCACGCACGCGCGGCTCCTCATCTGGCAGAAGGCTGCGCCGGCGGCGGCAGCCGCGCCGGACGCGCGCCCGACGGCCGCCGCGCCAGCTGAGCCGAGCGGGCGCCCCGCGCCACGTCTCACGCGCGGCAAGCTCGCCGAGCTCGCCTGGTCGCTCGACGTCAAGGCGGTGCCTCCCGCACCCGACAGTAAAGAAGATACATAATCATGAATGCCATGGATGCTACCCACGCCACCGCCGCGCAGACCTTCGTTCCCGTCAAGGAGATCAAGGACGGCATCGTCATCCTCAAGGACGGCGGCTACCGCGGTATCCTCCTCTGCTCGGCCGTGAACTTCGCACTGAAGTCGGCCGAAGAGCAGCAGGCCATCACGGTCGGCTTCCAGAACTTCCTCAACACGATCGACTTCTCGATCCAGATCGTGGTGAACTCGCGCCGGATGGACCTGCGCCCGTACCTCGCCTTCCTCAAGGAGCAGGCGACCGACCAGGAGACCGAGCTCATGCGCATCCAGCTCCGCGAGTACCTGAGCTTCGTCTCCTCCTTCGCCGACCAGACGAACATCATGACGAAATCGTTCTACATCGTCGTCCCGTATGCCCGCGCGATCGACCCGACGAGCAAGATGCTCTTCGACCGAGCAACCGGCCAGCCGCAGACCGTAGACCCAACAGTCCTCTTTGAAGAAGACCGCGCTCAGGTCGAGCAGCGCTTCTCCCTCATCATGACCGGCCTCTCCGGCGTCGGCGTGCGCACGACGCCGCTAGGGACGGAAGAGGTCATCGAGCTCCTCTACCGCTCCTTCAACCCGGGTGAGCTCGAGAATCCTATCCGCCTCGGCGCCTGACCTATGTCCCTCCTCGACTACTTCACCCCCAAGAAGCAGGAAACGCCGCCGGAGATCACGCCGGTTCTCCCGCGTGACATATATAAGAGCGGCACCCTGAGCCTCATCGACACGATCGCGCCGACCGCGCTCAAGATCAGCTCGCGCGACATCGAGCTCGGCGAGAAGATCGTACGCGCTTTCTACACCGTCTCGTATCCGCGCTTCCTCGCCGACAGCTGGTTCTCGCCGGTCGTGAACCTCGACAAGGAGCTCGATGTCTCCATATTCATAAGCCCTGTCGACACTGAGCAGGCGCTCCGCGGCTTCCAGAAGAAAGTCGCCGAGGTGCAGAGCCAGATCAACGACCGGGAGAGCAAGGGCCTCGTGCGCGACCCACTGCTCGACACCGCTTACCAGGATCTCGAGGATCTACGTGACAAGCTCCGACAGGCGCAGGAGCGGCTCTTCGACGTCGGCCTCTACCTCACGCTCTACGGAAACTCCCGAGAGGACATTACGAAGACCGAAGGCGATATCCGCGGCATCCTCGACGCGAAGCTCGTCTACACCAAGCCGGCCCTCTTCGAGCAGGAGCAGGGCTTCCGCTCGTGCCTCCCCTTAGGCACCGACGAGCTCCGGGTGACGAGCAAGCTCAACTCCTCGCCGCTCTCGTCGATCTTCCCGTTCGTCTCCTTCGACCTCACGAGCGACCGCGGCATACTCTACGGCATCAATCGGCACAATTCCTCGCTCATCCTCTTCGACCGCTTCTCGCTTGAGAACTACAACTCCGTCGTCTTCTCGAAGTCCGGCGCGGGCAAGAGCTACGCGACCAAGCTCGAGATCCTGCGCTCGCTCATGCTCGGCACCGACGTCATCGTCGTCGACCCGGAGCGCGAGTACGAGCAGCTCGCCGAGGCGACCGGCGGGCGCTCCTTCAACATCTCGCTCTCGTCCGAGAACCACATCAACCCCTTCGACCTGCCTCCGGTAGGGCAGGACGAGGACCCGAAAGACATCTTGCGCAGCAATATCATCTCGCTCGTCGGCCTCTTCCGCATCATGCTCGGGGGACTCACGCCGGAAGAGGACGCGATCATAGACAGCGCGATCAGCGAGACGTATGCCCTGAAGGACATCACCGGCGCATCCGACTTCTCCGGCGTGGAGCCGCCGCTCTTGTCCGACTTCGAGCAGGTGCTCTCGGGCATGGAGGGAAGCGACTCGCTCGTCGAGCGACTCTCGAAGTACACCCGCGGCACCTGGGCGGGCTTCATGAACCAGCCGACCAACATCGATCTCCGGCACCAGTTCGCCGTCTTCTCGGTGCGCGACATGGAGGACGAGCTCAAGCCGGTCGCGATGTACATCGTCTCGCACTACATCTGGAACGCCATCCGCCACGAGCTCAAGAAGCGCCTCCTCATCATCGACGAGGCGTGGTGGATGATGAAGAGCGAGGATACCGCCTCCTTCCTCTACAGCCTCGCGAAGCGCGGACGCAAGTACTACCTCGGTGTCTGCACCATCACCCAGGACGTCGAAGACTTCCTCAAGAGCCCGTATGGCCGCCCGATTCTCACGAACTCGTCCCTCCAGCTCCTCTTGAAACAGTCGCCGACGACCATCGACGTCGTCAAGGAAACCTTCAATCTCACCGACGAAGAGAAGTATCTCCTTCTCGAGGCCGGTGTGGGGGAGGGGCTCTTCTTCGCGGGCCTGAAGCACGTCGCCATCAAGGTCGTCGCTTCCTACACCGAGGATCAGATCATCACCTCCGATCCGTCGCAGCTCCTCGCTATCAAGCAGGAGAAGAGCCGCTATGCCGCGCAGAAGGGAAGCTGAAAAGCCGCCCAAGGCGATGACCTGGGCGCGCGCAGCGCCGATTATCGTCGTCAGTGTCATCTTCGACGCTGCGCGGTTCTTTTTCACCCTGTTCTGGTTCTTCGGGCCAGCGCTCTTCGACGCGTACTGCACCTACAAGGGCGGCAAGATACTCTCGACCTACACCCTCGGCGTCCTCGGGACGAAGACTGCCGCACTCGCCTGCACCGGCGCCTCGGTCGCCATCGGCGCATCTACCATCGGCGCGCTCATCGCGTTCGGCGTCGTGATGGCGCTCCTCGTCGGCCTCTTGGGCTGGCTCGTCATCGGCCTGCTCACCCTCCTCGTCGACGCTCGCATCCTGAAGCATCCTTCGAACCTGGTCGCGCTCGTCATCGGCCTCTTCGGAAGCGAGATGCCGTTCCTTGACGCGCTGCCATTCCTGACCGGCACGACCCTCAAGATATTCCACACCCAGATCAAGACTGATCAAGTCGCGCTCAAGGCGTACCGGCGGCAGCGACAAGCCGCCCAAGACGAACAGCGCGCCGCCGCGACGCGGCTGCTCGTCGCCATGCAGGAAGAGCAGCTCCAGGAGGCACAGCTCGCGACCGTCGCGGCGGCGGAAGCCGCAAACGATGCCGAGTACGACGCTGATGAGCGCCAGGACACGATGAACGCACATTATGCCCAAAGGCCCCGGCGCGCAGCCTAGACGGTGTTGTATACTGATAGGCATGATACGAAGCATCGTGCTCCTCTGCGCGCTCCTCGCTCTGCCGCTTAGCGCGTCGGCGCAGGCACTCGACTCGTCGCTCGTACCGACCGACCCGCTCTCGGCGGCAGTGAGCCCGGCCGACCCGGCGCCCTACGGCACCGCGACCATCTCGCTCTCGTCGACCATGCTCGACCTCTCGTCGGCGACCGTCACCGCCACCGCCGGCGGGAAACAGGTGTACCACGGCGACGCCGGGCCCATCACGGTCTCGCTCGGCGGCGCGGGGAGCGTCACGCTCGTCCACATCGCCGCTACCGCAAACGGCGTCACCTACACGCAAGACGTGACGATACAGCCCCAAGACCTCACGCTCGTCGCCGAGCCGCTCTCCTATGCGCCGCCTCTCTACCCCGGGCAGCCGCTCGTGCCGGTCGACGGCAGCACCCGCGTCGTGGCGGTCGCCGGCTTCCGGGATGCGGGCGGGCGGGCGATCAGCCCCGCAGCGCTCTCCTACGCCTGGACGATCGACGGCCAGTATCTCGCGAACTACTCGGGCATCGGCCGCTCGTCGCTCGTCGTCGCCTCGCCGCTCCAGTATCGAAGCCGCACGGTGTCGGTGACGGTGAAGACGGTCGATGGGAGCCTCTCCTCGAGCGCCGATCTCTCGCTCTCGCCGGCCACGCCGACCGTGCGGCTCTACGCGGTCGACCCGCTCCTAGGCATCCGCTTCGACCGGGCACTCGCCGGCTCCTACGCGATTACCGGCGCAGAAGCTGACCTCTATGCCGCGCCGTACTCCTTCCCGCTCGCGCACGGCGCGCCTCAGGTAGTTTGGACCTTGAACGGCGCGACGGCACAGACCGGCCCCATCATCACCCTGCGCCCCTCGGGGCAGGGGAGCGGGAACGCCGCGCTCGCCGCACGTATCGGGAGCGCGCTCACGATGGCCTCGGCCGACCTCAGCCTTACCTTCGACGCGAGCGGCAGCACGAACGCCGAGAGCCTATGAAAAAACACCTGATTCTCGCCCTTATCGTCCTGGCCGGCACAGCCGTGCTCGCCGCCGCACCGCACGCGCTCGCCGACACCACCCAATTCGTCCCGCTCGCGCCGATCACCGGCCTCACCGACCAGACGACCGCGAATAGCGTCATCAGCTCGCAGTCCTTCTCCGTATTCTTCAACAACCTGTACAAATATCTCCTCGGTCTCGCCGCAGCGGCGGCGGTTATCATGATCATCTGGCAGGGCGTCCTCATCGCCACGAACCGAGACAACGCGAGTAAGATTACCGATGGCAAGGGAAAGATCGTCCAGGCGCTCTACGGCCTCCTCCTCGTCCTCTCGCCCTACCTCGTCTTCTCCATCATCAACCCAAGCATCCTGAACCTCTCGAT
>CAYZWA010000007.1:0-8768 GCA_964482105.1 uncultured Candidatus Saccharibacteria bacterium | reverse complement strand
ATATGAACCGCACCCTCATCATCGGCATCGGCGCCATAGCAGGAGCACTCATCGTCGGGTTCGGCGCATACTTCCTGCTCTTTGCCGGGCAAGGGAGTGGCGCGAACTCGCCGCTTAGCGGCACGAGCCTGCCGACTGCGGGAAGCACCTCGACCGCGACGACCGCGAGCACCGCCGCAGGGCAGCAAGCGGGCACAGGCACGGGCAACAGCGCGCCTGGCATCGGCGCGCCGCAGGGCCGCCTCCTTGAGGTGAGTGCGGGGCCGGTCGTGCCGGGTGCAGCGGTCATCGATGCCAAGAAGGGCACTGCCTCGACGACGGGCGCCACGATCCGCTTCATCGAGCGGGAGAGCGGCAATGTCTACGACTACGCCACCCTTGCGCGCACGACGACTCGCGTCAACAACAAGACCCTCCCGGGCATCCAGTCGGCCACCTGGCTCCCCGACGGCTCGACAGCAATCGTGCGCTACCTCTCAGGCACCGACCACGCGACGATAAACACCTACGTGCTCCCGGCGAGCGGCTCCTCGGGCTTCTTCCTCGCCGAGGATCTCGCGGGCGCAGCCGCCTCGGCGACGCGCCTCCTCGCGCTCGCCTCGAGCGCAGACGGCTCGTCAGCGAGCCTCATGCGTCTCGACGGTTCGCGCGCGACGACCGTCTTCTCCACGCCGCTCTCGAGCGTCCGTGCGGCCTTCGCTGGGCCGGATAACTACCTCGTCTTCACCAAGCCGAGCGCCGCGCTCGCGGGCTACGCCTACCTCGTGAACGCCTACGGCCGCTTCACGACCGTCGCCGGGCCGCTCGACGGCCTCGTCGCGCTCCCGAGCCCGTCGGGGAAGTGGCTCTTCGTAAGCTACGCGAAGAGCAACGGCACGATGGCGACCGAGCTGGTCGACACGGCCACCCACGCAGTGACCGCGCTCCCGCTCGCCACCATTGCCGACAAGTGCGTCTGGACGAGCGACAGTACCACGCTCTACTGCGGCGTCCCAGAGAGCCCGCCGAGCGGCTATAACTACCCCGACGACTGGTACCAGGGTGCCGTTGCGTTCTCGGACCGCCTGTGGAAGGTGAGCGTCTCGAGCCGGTACGCAGAGCTCGTTACTGACTTCTCCGGCACCACCGCGCCTGCGCTCGACCTTACCGGCCTCGCCATCGACCCCTCGGGCTCCCTCCTCACCTTCGTCAACAAGACCGACGGCTCCCTCTGGAGCTATGCGCTCTAATATCGGCGCTACACTGTGGCGGCTTCACGCTCGAGTGTTGCTGTTTCCTTTTCTATAACCTTGCGCACGTGGCGCTCCTGAAGCGCGCCGACGATGTTGGTCGTGATGAAGTAGAGCGCGATCGCGCTCGAGGTCGTATAGGAAATGACGCAGATCAGGATGGGGAAGACGTACTGCATCTGCACGCCCATCATCTTCTGGAAGCCCTGTGAGCCGCCCGGGGCCTGCTGGAAGCTCCCGGCGAGCGCGAAGCGCGCCTGGATATACTGCGTGAGCCCTGCGAAAAAGGCGAGGACGAGGCTCTTCTGCGATACGGAGATGAGGCCGAGGAAGAGGAGTGAGACGGCGTGCGGCACCGGCGTGATCGCGTAGAGGAGCGCGTGGTTGATTGCCGGGAACGGCTCATAGTAGAAGACCCAGTAGAGGGCGAGGAGGACCGGGATCTGGATGAACGCGGTAAGTATGCTCGCGAACGGGTTCACCTTCGCCGCTTTGTAGAGCTCAAGGGTCTCGACCGCCTCGCGCTCCTTGTCGTTCTTATACTTCTCCTTAAGCTCCTTCAGCTTCGGCTCGAGCTCCTTCATCGCCCGCTGGGTGCGCGCCGCCGAGAGCGAGAAGGGGAGCAGGAGGAGCCGGATGAGGATGGTGATGAGGATGACCGCCACCCCCACGTCTGAGCCAGGCACGAGCGCGACGAGCGCGACGAGCGCGTTGTAGATGGGATTGTAGAAGAAGGTGTGGAAGAGTGAAGAAATCACGATGATAGGGGTATTGTACCGTGTTTCCCGTCAGAGGGAAGGAGGGTCGCGCACTCACTCTGGATAGCCGCGAGCGTCGCCTCAGGAGGCGCGGCGCGTACGATAACGACGAGAGCCTGGGGGAGCGGCAGCCGCTTGAGCGCCTCACGGATGACGCGCTTCAGCCGATGTCGTGCAACTGCGCCGCGGATGACCTTTTTCGGCACGATGACGGCGTAGCCGCTCGCTTGGTCGGAGACGATTGCGGTGAAGTGCGGAGAGGATTGCCGCCGCCCCGAGCGCAGCACGAGGGCGACCGCGGCGCGCGAGAGCCGATCGACGCGGCGGAACACAAGCCGTTAGGCCGCGAGCTTCGCGCGGCCTATCCGGCGGCGTTTCTGGACGATCTTCCGTCCAGCAGTCGTCGCGGTGCGGGCACGGAAGCCGTGCGTCGTCGCGCGCTTCTTCTTCTTCGGTTGATAGGTTCGTTTCGTTGCCATGGGTCGGGTGAAGTTAGCGAAATGAGGTTGTACACATGATACTAACAGGTTCTCCACGAAATACCAGTAGTGCGTGGGAACGCTGGCCAGCGTATAATCATACCTATTATGGATACGATCGATACGCGGGAGCTCTGGGAGAGGATCCTCACCCAAGTCGAGCTCTCGATATCCGCAGCGAATTTCAACACCTGGTTCCGCAACAGCTCAGTCGCGAAGGTAGAGGAGGGCATCGTCTACATCGGGGTGCCGAGCCAGTTCTACAAGGATTGGTTCCTGAAGAAGTTCAATGCGCTCCTCCTGCGCATCATCCGCGATATCTCATACGAATTCCGGAACATCGAGTACACGATCGTGAAAGACGAGCGTAAGAAGCCCGCCAAGGAGCCGAAGCCGCGGCAGACAGGCGCGATGGAGCTCCCGCTCGAGGATTTCTACATCAACAAGAGCGACAATCTGAACCCGCGCTATACCTTCGACTCGTTCGTCGTCGGCCCGTTCAACGATCTCGCGTATACTGCCGCGCAGGCGGCGCTTACGCGGCCGGGTATCGCGTACAACCCGCTCTTCATCTACGGCGACACCGGCCGGGGGAAGACGCACCTCATCCAGGCGATCGGCAACCACTTCAAGAAGCTCTACCCGGGCCGGCGCGTCTTCTATCTTACCTCAGAGAAGTTCGTCGTCGACTACACGGATGCGATGCAGGCGGGCACGGGGAACCGATTCAAGGACAAGTACCGCCAGTACGACCTCCTTATCATGGATGATGTGCAGTTCCTCTCGAAGAAGGACAAGTCCCAGGAGGAGCTCTTCCACCTCTTCAACGCCCTTCACGACACGAACAAGCAGATCATCTTCTCCTCAGACCGCCCGCCAGTCGCGATTCCCGACATCGCCGAGCGCCTGAAGACCAGGCTCGCGAGCGGCATGTCGATCGACATCGGCGAGCCGGACTTCGAGTCGCGCATCGCCATCATCCGCAAGAAGGCCGCGCTCCACGGCATCCTCCTCGAAGACGAGGTCGTGCGGCACATCGCTGAGACGCTCTCGGGCTCGATCCGGGAGCTCGAGGGGATGGTGAACACGCTCGTCTGCAACGCGCAGCTGAAGGGTGTCGCCCCGAACATCACCGAAGTGCGCCAGTCGCTCAAGTCCTTCACCCGCCCGCAGAAGAACGTGTCGGTGAAGAGCATTGTCGACAGGGTCGCCGAGTTCTATGGCATCGACGAGGACAGTATCTACGAGAAGACCCGGCGGCGCGAGGTCGTGCGGCCGCGACAGATCATCATGTACCTCCTTCGCGAAGACTTCAATATCTCTTACCCGACCATCGGCACCAAGCTCGGTGGCCGCGACCACACGACCGTTATCCACTCCTGTGAGAAGATAAAGCGTGAAGTAGCTGAGGATAGCGAGTTGGCAAACGAGATTCAGAGCATCCGCACGCTTCTCGTATGACGATTTTCCAGACCGTTATCCACACGCACGGTCTGTGGATGATGCGAAACGAGACCGCAGATACGCTCTCTCATGCATATCCCCAGTATCAACACCCCTAATAAAGAATCCGTATGACGATCTCTGTTGAAAAGAAAGCATTCTCGGAAGCGGTGCATATCGCGGCACGGTTCGCACAGCGCAAGAGCGTGACCCTGCCCGCGCTCTCGGCGGTGCTCATCGTCGCGGGAGACGACGGCATCAAGCTGCGCGCGACCAATCTCGAGACCGGCGTCGACCTCACGCTCCCGGGCACGGTTGCCTCAGACGGCGTCGTCGCTATTCCGGCGGTTATCCTCCAGCAGATCGCCGGGGCGCTCTCGCCGGATGGCGTCATGACGATCGAGCATACTGGCGACACGGTATCGATCGAGAGCGGGACCGGCACTGCGCTCGTGAAGACGGTGCCGTACGCGGATTTCCCCACCATACCGCTCCCGGAGGTGGCACAGGAAGTGACCCTCCCGGGTGTAGCGCTCAAGGCGCTCTTCTCATCGGTCGCGGCGTGTGCCTCGACGTCGAGCGTGCGCCCGGAGCTCGCGAGCCTCTCGCTCTCGATCGAGGGCGGCGTCTTGACCGCAGTGGCGACCGATTCGTTCCGTCTCGCGGAGAAGAAGGTGCCGCTCAAGAAGAGCGGCACCCAAGGGTCGCTCCTCGTGCCGGCTAAGAACGCGCTCGATATCGCCGCCGCGCTTCCTGATACCGACATAACCATAGCGTTCGACGAGCACCAATGCGCCTTCACGAGCGCGCGCGGGCTCTTCGTCTCCCGCCTCACGAACGCCGCGTACCCGGACTACCAGCAGATCATCCCGAAGGAGACGGTCGCCGAGGCGACCGTGCTCAGGAAGGATTTCGACGCGGCGCTCCGGCGTATCGCCATATTCTCGGATGCCTTCCAGAAGGTGCGGGTCGCCTTCGATCCCGATAAGAAGCGGTTCCGCCTCGCCGCGAAGAATGCGGATATCGGCGAGTCGGCCGAGGCGCTCCCGGCGCGCCTCACCGGCCCGGCGCTCGAGCTCTCCTTCAACCACCGCTACCTCGCCGCCGTCTTGGGTCTTACGAACGCCGAGAGCCTCACCTTCTTCGCTGCTGGCCCCGGTCGGCCGCTCCTCGTGAAAGGCGTCGGCGACCCGACCCTCCTCTACCTGGTCTCCCCGATGAACCAGTAATCCTGGGCATTACAAAAGCCTCTTGCGGGCGGAGCGCGCTTCTGCTGCGCTCACCGCACGAGGCTTTTACTATATGCTCTACCGTGTCGTCGGCTGCGTCGTCGTGGCAGTCGTGGTGGCGACGGGTTGCGGGGCGGTGAGGGGGACGGGGAGCATGACGCCGCCCGAGAAGAGGTCTGGGTGCGCGGCGTACCACGCGGCGACGCCGTACTCCCAGGCGTTGAACTGCGGATCCTGCGAAGGGTTGGCGGGCGGCGGGCCTTGCGGGTTGCTCGGGTCCGTCCAGTAGAGGAGCGAGTGCGGGACGATAGCGCCCGTCTTGTCCGGGATGCGCCAGTTGCCCTGGAGCATCGGCGGTACGGAGGAGAAGATAGGGTCGGCTTCGCCGAAGTATTCCTTCGGATATTTCGCGAGGGCATAGGCCATGGCAGCGTGCCACATCGGTGCGGCGATATAGCCGGCGATCGATTTGACCATCGGCGAGTTGTCGTTGTTGCCCGCCCAGACCCCGAGAGCGATCGAGGGCGTGTAGCCGACGACCCACGCGTCACGGGTATCGTCGGTCGTGCCGGTCTTCGCCGCAACGTCGTAGCCGGAGAAGGAGAGCGGCGAGTTGAGCGGATATTCAGGCACACGCGCCGGCGCATCCGAGAGCATCGCGGAGATGTCGTTCGCGATGTGCGCCGGGACGACGCGCGTCGACTGCTGCGCATACTTGGAGAGGACGTTCCCGTTGCCATCGTCGACCTCCAGGATGCCGGTCGGCGGGTTCCGCACGCCCTGGTTGGCGAAGGTGGCGTAGGCATCGGTGAGGTCGAGCAGGCGCACGTCGCCGCCGCCGAGCACGACCGTGAGGCCGTACTGCTTCGCGTTGCCGAGCGTGGTAAGGCCGAACGCCTTCGCGAGGTTGATGACGTTCGAAACGCCGTCGAGGTAGACGACCTTGAGCGCCGGGATGTTGATCGACTGGGCGAGCGCCGTCTCGAAGGTCATGGGCCCCCGGTACCGCCCGTCGTAGTTCACCGGCGCATAGCACGGAGCCGTGTTGTTCGACGTGTCGGACGGCGCGCATACGGTCGAGAACTGCGTCGGCACGTCGAAGACGACCGTATCGCGCGTGTAGCCCTTCTCAAGCGCGTAGGCATAGGCGAAGGGCTTCATGGTCGATCCGGGCTGGCGGAGCGCGAGCGCAGCATTGTACTGCCCGTCGATGGAGGAATCGAAGTAGTCGCGCGAGCCGACCATCGCGAGGATCTGCCCGGTCGACGGGTCGATGGCGGTGAGCGCGGCGTTGCTCGCGCCGAAGTTCTTCACATTCGTCGCGCCGTAGGTCTTGAGGATCGACTCCGCCTTGGTCTCAAGGTCGACGTCGAGGGTCGTGATGACTTTGAGCCCCGAGGTGAGCGCGCTCTCGCCGTACTCATTCTGCAGCTGGTCGAGGATATAGAAGACGAAGTGCGGCGCGATGATGGTCGACGCCTGCTGCGGCGCGAAGGTGACCTTCTCCGCCTTCGCGTCCGCGTACTCAGCGTCGGTGAGGAAGCCGAGCGTGTGCATCCGGTCGAGGACGAGCTGCTCCCGCGCGTCGAGTGCCGCGCGGTTACGCCCGTACGGGGAATAGTAGGAGGGCGCCTGTATCATGGCGGCGAGGTAGGCGGACTCGGCGACCGAGAGGTCCTTCGCTGTGGTGCCGAAGTAGGCTTCAGCGGCTGCCTCGACGCCGTAGAGCGTCCCGCCGTAGGGGATGTTGTTGAGATAGGCCTCGAGGATCTGGTTCTTCGAGTACACCTCCTCAAGCTTGATGGCGAGCACCCACTCGTGGATCTTGCGGATGACGCTCTTCTCGTTGGTGAGGAGCGTGTTCTTCACGACCTGCTGGGTGATGGTCGAGCCGCCCTGGGAGAACGACGCGCCGAGCGCGTCGGCGAGGATCGCGCGGAAGATAGACGCGAGCCGGATGCCGCCGTGCTCGTAGAAGCTCGAGTCTTCGATGGCGATCGACGACTGGATGACGCTCGGCGCCATCGCGCTCAAGGGGATGACGTCGCGCTTCGCGTCACGGTTGTAATCGTAGAGCAGTATCTGGCCGGTGCGGTCGTATATCTTGGTCGACTGGGTGACCTGCCGGTCGGCGAAGGATTGGATAGACGGCACGGGTATGAACGCGACGGCGATGAGGAGGCTGCCCGCGCCGATGAAGCCGATCCCGATGAGGACGAGGATCGTCGCGATGAGGGTATGCTTCAACGGTGCGCGGCGCGGGCGCTTCATGCAGCGTATCATAACACGAGCAGGCGCCCCGGCCATGCGGCCGGGGCGCCTTTCCGCTCTCGAACGAGCGAAGGATCAGTAGGAATCCTTTTCTTCGTCTCCCGTATCGGTATCCTCCTCGTCTTCTTCGAGCTCTTCAGGATCGCGATTGTCGTCCATGGCTATGTGGTTATGGGTACGTCCCCGAGCGGGGGACTGCTCTATTTCAGCAAAACCACCGCCGAATGCAAGTACCCGGCGGCCGGGGTGTGGATTACGCGCCGCGCGCCCCGGCGAGCGCGGCGAGGCCGACCGCAATCGCGTCGAGCTCGTCGTCGAGGCGCTTCTTGGGCGGGAGATTGATGAGGCGCGGCATCATGTGAGCGACGGCGCGCTTATCGGCGTTGCCGTAGCCGGTGACGGCGATCTTGACCGCCTGCGGCGAACACTCGATAACCGGGAGCGAGAGCGCCCCGGCGGTGGCGAGCACCACGCCCCGCGCTTCGGCGACCTTGAGCGCGGTCTTCACGTTGGTACTGAAGAAGAGCGTCTCGATGCCGAGCGCGTCGGGCGCGTACCGGCGTATCGCGTCGGTCACCGCCGCCGAGACCGCAGCGAGCCGTGCCTCAGGCGCGCCTTTTTCCGGCGTCACGCAGTCACTCCAGACGTGCACGGGGCGCGCCGGGTCGCCCTCGACCACTGCGATGCCGAGCCGGTCGTAGCCTGGGTCGATGCCGATGATGCGCATAGTGTTACGTAGCATGCTACGTAACAAACAGGCTACTCGCTCGATTCCTCGGTACTTTCATATCCGCGTGCGTTTGTGTAAACAGTTTGCACATCGTCGTGCTCGTCGAGCGCTTCGAGGATGGCGACGAGCTTCTCCTCATCCGCGCCCGCGACGTCAACCAGGGGTTCGTTGGGCACATACGCGCCGCCTTGCTTGGTGAAGGCCCACGCGGCCGCGCCGGGCGCGGCGACCTCGATGCCGAGCTTGCTGAGGAGGTGCTTGATCTCGGGTGTCGTGCGGTTCTTGTTGTCGGTGAGCGCGGTGACGATGAGCGCGACGCCGCCGGGGCCATAGGCCTCGTAGCTGATCTCGTCGAGAGCGCCGGCATCCTTCGATGCGCCCTTCGCGATAGCGCGCTCGATGTTCTCCTTCGGCATGTTCGCCGCCTTGGCGCGCGCGATGACCGCCGCGAGGCCGGGCGCGCCCGGGTCGCCGCCTGCGTTCTTCGATTCGAGCGTGACGAGCCGCGCGAGGCGCGAGAACGTGCGGCTCTTCACCGCATCCACCGCCCCCTTCCGCCGCTTCGTCGTCGCCCATTTGCTGTGTCCGGACATGTCCGCATTCTACCAAAACGAACCGAGCCGTCCAAA
>CAYZWA010000006.1:16163-17374 GCA_964482105.1 uncultured Candidatus Saccharibacteria bacterium | reverse complement strand
GGTTCGGACCGACGACGATCACCGAGCGGCCCGAGTAGTCGACGCGCTTGCCGAGGAGATTCTGACGGAAGTAGCCCTGTTTGCCCTTCAGATAGTCGGCGAGGCTCTTCAGCGGGCGGCGCTGCGCGGCGGTCATGGCGCCGGCCGAGGCGCCGCTCTTGCGGATCGAGTTGTCGATGAGCGCGTCGACCGCCTCCTGGAGGATGCGCTTCTCGTTGCGCAAGATAACCTCCGGCGCGTGGATGTCGAGAAGCTTCTTCAGGCGGTTGTTGCGGTTGATCACGCGGCGGTAGAGGTCGTTCAGGTCCGAGCTCGCGTGGCGGCCGCCCTCCAAGGCGACCATCGGCCGGAGCGCGGGCGGGATGACCGGGATGCGTGTCAGGAAGAAATGCTCGGGGCGCACGCCGGAGGCGATGAGACCAGCGATGAGCGAGAGGCGCTTCGCGAGCTTCTCGCGCTCGGCCGCGCCCGCAGAGCCGTAGCGCGCCTGCAAGGTCGCCTCGAGCTCCTTCAGGTCGAGCTTGACGAAGAGATCGTAGATTGCCTCGGCGCCGATCTTCGCCTCGAAGAGGCCGCTGTACTTGACCGAGAAACGGTGGTAGTCGATCTCGTCGAGCACGCGCCCGACGACGATGCCCTCGATCTCGTTCTTCGCGATGGTCATCTTCTCCTTGAGCGCGTCACGCTCCTTGTCCGAGTCGAGCGCCTTGTACTTCGCCTTATACTCGCTGTCGAGGTCGGCGAGGAGACGCTGCTTCTCCGTATCGACGATCCGCGTCACGATGTAGCCGGCGAAGTAGACGACCTTCTCGAGGTCGGCGGCGGAGACGCCCAAGAGGAGCGCCATGCGGCTCGGCACCGAGCGGAGGAACCAGATGTGCGCGACCGGCGTGCAGAGGTCGATGTGCCCCATGCGCTCGCGGCGCACGATGGAGCGCGTGATCTCGACACCGCACTTGTCGCAGACGATGCCCTTGTAGCGGATACCCTTGTACTTGCCGCAGTAGCACTCGTAGTCCTTCTCCGGGCCGAAGATCTTCTCGTCGAAGAGGCCGTGCTTCTCGGAGCGCTGCGTGCGGTAGTTGATGGTCTCGGGCTTGGTCACCTCGCCGTGCGACCAGGAGAGGATCTTCTCGGGCGACGCGAGGGTGAGCCGGAGGCCGTTCCAGGCGTCGCGCGGAGGAAGTTTGCGGGGGATGAATGCCATAGGT
>CAYZWA010000006.1:12641-16063 GCA_964482105.1 uncultured Candidatus Saccharibacteria bacterium | reverse complement strand
TTTAAGAAGACGCGTCTGCCTCCGGCGGGAGCGTGAGCGGCTCGACGTCGAGACCGAGGCCCCGGATCTGGTTGGTAAGGACGGCGAAGGACGCCGGGGTGCCGGTGTGGCTGATCGGCTCGTTCTTGACGATTGCATCGAAGGCGGCGGAGCGGCCCTGGATATCGTCAGACTTGATGGTGAGCATCTCGCGGAGCATGTACGCCGCGCCATAGCCCAAGAGCGCCCACACCTCCATCTCGCCGAAGCGCTGGCCGCCGTTCTGTGCCTTGCCGCCGAGCGGCTGCTGGGTGATGAGGCTGTAGGGCCCGATCGAGCGCATGTGGATCTTGTCCTCGACCATGTGGTGGAGCTTGAGGATGTACATGTAGCCGACCGCGACATCCTGCGCGAACTTCTCGCCCGTGTAACCGTCGTAGAGCGGCATCTTGCCCGAGCGGTCGATGCCGGCCGCTTCGAGCTCGGCGCGGATCTCGTCCGGCGTCGCACCGGCGAACGGCGGCACGACCGCCTGGTACCCGAGCGTGTGCGCGGCAATCCCGAGGTGCATCTCGAGGATCTGGCCCAGATTCATGCGCGACGGGACGCCGAGCGGCGTCAGGATGACGTCGACCGGATTGCCGTCCGTGTCGTACGGCATGTCCTCGACCGGGAGCACGCGGCTGATGACGCCCTTGTTGCCGTGCCGGCCTGCGAGCTTGTCGCCCACCGAGACGGTGCGCACCTGCGCGACCGTGACGACGATCTTCTTCATGATGCCGCTCTCGAGCTGGTCGCCCTTCTCGCGGCTGAAGACGCGCACGCCAATGACGCGCCCCTCCTTGCCGCCGTCCATGCGGAGGCTGGTATCCTTCACGTCCTTGGCCTTGTCGCCGAAGATGGAGCGCAGGAGGCGCTCCTCAGGCGTGAGCTGGGTCTCACCCTTCGGCGTGACCTTGCCGACGAGGATGTCACCCGCGCGCACCTCGGCGCCGATACGGATGACGCCCTCCTCGTCGAGATTCTTGAGACGCATCTCGCCGACGTTCGGGATATCGTGGGTCGTCGTCTCGATGCCGAGCTTCGTATCGCGCACGACGCACTCGAAGTCTTCGATGTGGAGCGTGGTGAACTTCGCCTCCTCGACGAGCCGCTCGCTGATGATGATGGCGTCCTCGTAGTTCGCGCCGTTCCAGCTCATGAAGGCGACGCGCACGTTCTGCCCGAGCGCGACCTGGCCGTCAGCGGTCGACGAATTATCCGCGAGGATGTCACCCTTCTTCACCTTATCGCCCGTCCTGACCGATGGCCGCTGCATGAAGACCGAGCTCTGATTGGTCTGCGTGATGCCCTGGAGCCGGTACTCGTGCTTCTTGTTGTCCTTGTCGGTAACGACGATCTTGCGCGCGTCGACGTAGGTCACTTCGCCCGCCTCCTCGGTTATGACGAGCCGGCCGGTCGAGCGCGCCGCAGCCGCCTCGATGCCGGTCGCGACCAAGGGCGCTTCGGGGAGGAGGACTGGCGTCGCCTGCTTCTGCATGTTCGAGCCCATGAGCGCGCGGTTCGCATCGTCGTGATTGACGAACGGGATCATGCAGGTCGCGACCGAGAACATCTGGTACATCGACGCGTCCATGAGCGTCACCTGCTCGCGCGCGATGATGACCGGCTCGCCCCGATGGCGCACCTCGATCTGTTCGGTTGCGATACGACCATCGCCGTCGAGCTTCGTCGCGCCGTGCGCGATGTACTCGTCCGACTCATCGAGCGCGCTCAGGTAGACGACCTCGCTCGTCGCCACGCCGTCTTTGACGCGGACGTAGGGCGTCTCGATGACGCCGAAGTCGTTCGTGCGCGCGTGCGTCGCGAGGCGGAGGATGAGGCCGATGTTCTGGCCTTCCGGCGTATGGATCGGGCAGAGCCGACCGTAGTGGGAGGGGTGCACGTCGCGCACCTCGAAGCCGGCGCGCTCGCGCGTAAGGCCGCCGGGCCCGAGCGCTGAGAGCGTGCGCATGTTCTCGAGCTCCGCGAGGATGTTCTGCTGGTCCATGAATTGCGAGAGCTGGTTCGCCGTGAAGAACTCGTGCACCGCCGCCTGGAACGGCCGCGGGTTCACGAGCGCCATCGGCAAGGTCGTCTCGCTCTCGATGGTCGACATGCGATCCTGGATGTTGCGCTTCATGCGGCTCATGCCGACGCGCATGCGCGCCTGCAAGAGCTCGCCGACGAAGCGCACGCGGCGGAAGCCGAGGTGGTCGATGTCGTCGGCCTCGGCCTCCGGGTCGGCATTGAGGCGCGCAATCTCGCCGATGACGCGCACGAAGTCCGCGAGCTCGAGGGTGCGCTTCTCGAGCACCTTCTCGGTCGCCGGCAGGCCGAAGCGCGCCTGGAGCCGCGCGCGGCCGACCCGGCCGAGATCGTAGCGCTCGGGCGTGAAGAGCGACTGGACGAACGCCTTCGCATTCTCCGGCGTCGCGAGGTCGCCGTCGCGCATGCGGCGGTGAATCTCGACGAACGCCTCCTCGACCGTCTTCGCCTCGTCGTGTTCGAGGGTCGCCCGGATCGCGGCTGCCGCGAGCGGGTCATGGTCGAAATGCTTCAGCACCTCCTCGCCAAGGCCGGCACCGAAGATGGTGAGAAGCTGGGTAACCGGGAACTTGCGCTTCCGGTCCACCTTCATAAAGATGGCGCCGTCCTGCTCGGAGTCGAGCTCGATCCACACCCCGCGAAGCGGGATGACCTTGCTGCCGAAGTACGGCTTGCCGCGGATGAGCTCGGAGACGAAGAACGCGCCGAAGCTGCGCGCGAGCTGCGGCACGATGGCGCGCTCGACGCCCGAGACGATGAAGCTGCCGTGCGGCGTCATGATCGGCATGTCGGCCAAGAAGATCTCCTGCGACTTCTCCGAGCCGAACGACTTGTTGAGGAGCGTCACGGTCGCCTTCACCGGCGCCTCGTAGGTGCGCATGTTCTCGCGCGCGAACTGTTCGTCATACTTGGGCTCACCAATCTCGAAACCCTCGAACCGGATCTCGAACTTCTTGCCCGAGTAGTCGCCGATCGGCGAGAACTCTTTGAAAAGCTCCCCGAGCCCTTCCCTGAGGAGCCAGTCGAACGAGGCGCGCTGGTGCCCGACGAGGTCGGGGAACGGTACCGCCGGTGCCCGATACGCCCCGAACGTCTTCTGTACAAGGTCTTTTCGCATCGTAAGGGTATGGTGAAATAATAACTACTGATAACGCAAACGCACGGACATCTGCCGCTTCCGTCTTCGCGTTGGTATGTTGCGCCCTATATCCGCCCTCTTACCCTGCTCCCCCACCGTAACTCACTCGTATCTGATTGCCCTCACTATAGCAGAACGCCCCCCTGCTGCGCAAGAGGGCGTGGGGGAAACAGAAACCGCCCTCCAGCGCGGCTCTGGTGCGTGGCTGGCGGGCGGC
>CAYZWA010000006.1:8061-12541 GCA_964482105.1 uncultured Candidatus Saccharibacteria bacterium | reverse complement strand
TTCCTCAGGCTCGAAGCGGACGATGCGTTCCAGAGCGGCATGAACACCGTGAGGGTCCTGCGATGCAGCAAACCGGACCGCGATCGGCCCGTCTTGGTGGCAGTCGTCGAACACGCATTCCACCTTCCCTTGCATATCGGAGAACATGAGATTCTTCGCGACCACCGTCACGGTAACACCGACTGGGAACTGCTCCCTGACTTTTTGTATGTTCACGGCACCTCCTTTGGTTGCCTGATGAAAGATCACCCGCGTCCTAAAGTAACGCGATTAGCAGAACCTTACTTCCCGCTCCGTCACTCGTCAATATTCTTGTGGTGGCCGGTCTTGAGGACGGCCGCTAGCGGTAGATGTCGTGCGCACCGACGTCGACGAAGTAGGTCGCATCTTTCTCGATCTTCACGATGACCCGATAGGAGAAATTCGCCGAGAAAACGTGATAGGCTCTGAACTTCCCGTGCAGCTTGTGGAGCTTGAGCGTCTCGTCGCTCTCCCCCTTCTCGAAGAGTGCCACCGCGCGGGTCACGTCCTCCTGCACGCCCGGGTCGCACTTCTTGAGCGAGCGCAGGAAACGCGCGGTATAGAAATACTGCATGGAGCTCAGAACTTCTTGAGGAGCTTCTTCAAGTCCCCCTGGTAGACGCGGCCTTCCTTGATGTCGGCCTCGGCCTCGTGCAAGCGTGCGAGCGCGCGTTCCTCGCGCAGCCGCGTGAGCGCATAACGCACCAGGTGCGCCTTCGACTCGCCGGTACCGGCACGCAGCTCGCTCTCGATAAACTCCTCAAGCCCTTTATCGATGGGGACGGTGATCGTGGTCATATCCCATACGATAGTACTATCTCGTAGTGTATGCAAGCAACCGAGCGAAACCGCCCTCCAGCGCGGCTCTGGTGCGTGGCTGGCGGGCGGAACGTTACTTCTCACTTCGCCATTCGTCAATGTGCTTGTGGTGGCCCGTGAGGAGGACTTTGGGCACCTTGTACTTCTTATCCTTGTATTCGATAACTTCGGGGCGGGTGTAGACCGCGCTGGAGGCGACGCGGCGCTCCTCGACCGAGGCGTCCTTGCCGAGAACGCCGGGCAGACGGCGGGCCACCGCATCGACGATCGCCATCGCGGGTACCTCGGCGCCGGTGTAGGTCGCCTCCCCCACCGCGTACTCGCGCACCGGCGCGATGGTCTTCAACATCTTCTTCGCGCGCTCATCGATGCCCTCGTAGCGGCCGCAGACGAGCACCACGTCGTCATACTTCGCGAGCGTGTCGGCTTCTTTGTTCGTAAACGGCTTGCCGCTCGGCGAGAACCAGACGATGGCCTGCGTGCGCGGCTTCTTGCTGCGCGTCTTGAGGGACTTCTCCACCGCGCGCACGACGGGGAGCGCGGCCATCACCATGCCAGGCCCGCCGCCGTACGGACGCTCGTCGACCTTCCCCCATTTATTGTCGACGAAGCCGCGCGGCGACTGGTAGGTTATTGAAATCTTCTTCTCCGCGCGCGCGCGGCCGAGTATCGACGCGCTGAGGTACGCGTCGCAGGCATCGGCAAAGAGCGTAATGAGGTGGAAGGTCACGATGCGTCCGCTTGCTCCAGCGCGCGCAGGCCTCCGACCGGCTCGTTGATCTTCAGGTTGACGCGCGCGTTGCCCTTCATGCCGACGACGCGCAAGAGTATCCGAAGTGCCTCGGCGGTCTTGCCGTTCTTGCCGATAATCTTGCCCATGTCGTCCGGGTGGACGGTGAGCGTGAGCAGCACGCCCATCGGGTCGATGGCGCGCGTCGTCTCGACCGCGTCGGGATGGTCGACGAGCGCTTTTACCGCGTACTCAAGAAATGCCTGGTCGGGTTCCATATCGTGAATAATAGTAGCACGCGCGGCCTCCGGCCGCGCGTGCTACGCTGCCTTCTTCTCGGCAGCAGGAGCCTCTTCTGTGGCCGGCTCGGCGTCGGCCGCGGTCTCGGCCTCACTCGGGAGCGCCGCATCGGCTGGCTCCTCTGCCACAGCATCAGCCGTCGGCGCTTTCGCTGCAGTCGCAGCCGGCGCGGGCGCCTCCGGCTCTTCTTTCTTCGGCGGCGTCTTCTTCGGGAGGACATTCACCTTCTTGCCGGTAATGACCCCTTTGGTGATGAGGAGGTTACGCACCGAGCCGGTCGGCTGCGCACCCTTCGCGATCCAACCCTTCACCGCCTCCTCGTCGAGAGTGACGGCCTTGGTCCGCGGGTTGTAGGTGCCGACCTGCTCGACGATGCGGCCCGCCTGCGCGGCGCGCTCCTTCTCGAGGACGGAAATGCGAAATGCCGGATCGCCTACCCGGCCGATGCGCTGGAATCGAATCATCAACATGATACGCCGAGCATACCAGACACGCCGCCGGATGGCAACCGCGCGAGGCAGCATAAAAAAGCGACGCGTCATGGGATGCTCGGGAGGGCATGACGCGTCGCAAGCCGCGAGGGCTGCACGGAGACACGGTCCGTGCCGCAATGAAGTATAGCCCCTTCCCGAACTATTTGCTAGAGTACGCTCATATGACAACCACGGAACTCGAGGGGCCGATCACGATGACCCGCAAGGGTATCGGCTTCTTCTCCCGCGACGGCGAGCGAGCGCACGACCTCCTCATCCCGCCCGAGGCGACCGCGCACGCGCTCCATGGCGACATCGTCACGGTCGTCCCGACCGGCACGTACCGCGACCCGAGCGGCCGGATGCCGCCGCGCGAAAGCGGCAAGGTAACCGGTATCGTCTCGCGCGCACGCGCGACCTTCGTCGGGACGCTCGTCGAGGAGGATGGCGCGACGCACCTCGACCCCGACTACAAGAAGATGTACCTGCCCGTCGAGGTGCGCGACGTGCACGGCGCGACGCCGGGCGACAAGGTGCTCGTCCGCGTGACGGGCTGGGACGCCGACGCGCCGCACCCGTACGGCGTCGTCGAGGAGGTCATCGGCACCGCCGGCGAGCACGACGTCGAGATGCGCGCACTCGCGCTCGGCCAGGGCTTCTCCCCTGCCTTCCCGCCGGGCGTCGTCGCGGAGGCGAAGCGGCTCGAGCGAGACGGCCGCGCGCTGATCGCGGCCGAAGCGGCGAAGGTAGGTACGGGCTCGCCGCGCAAAGACTTCCGCGACGCACCAACGTGCACCATCGACCCGGCCGACGCGAAGGACTTCGACGATGCGCTCTCCGTGCGCGCGAACGCCGACGGCACCTACGAGGTCGGCATCCACATCGCCGATGTCTCCTTCTTCGTGCGTCCCGGCGACGCGTTCGACACCGAGGCGCGCGAGCGTGCGACGAGCGTGTACCTCGTCGACCGCACCATCCCGATGCTCCCGCACATCCTCTCGACCGACCTCTGCTCGCTGAATCCGAACGAAGACCGCCTCGCGGTCTCGGCCGTCTTCACCCTTGATGCTGACGCGCATATCACCGACCGCTGGTTCGGCGAGACGCTCATCCACTCCGACAAGCGCTTCACCTACGAAGAGGCGCAGGGCGTCCTCGACGAGGGCGCCGGCACGATGCATACGGAGCTCGCAACCTTGTACGCCCTCTCGCAGAAGATCCGCGCGTCCCGAGCGAAGCGAGGGGCTGTCGAGTTCGACACGCCGGAGGTCAAGGTCGAGCTCGACGCGGCCGGCAAGCCCGTCGCCGTCCACCTCAAGGAGCGCAAGGCGACGAACCTCCTTATCGAGGACTTCATGCTCCTCGCGAACGAAGCGGTCGCCGAGCACCTCGCGACGCTCACCAAGAACGGCGGTCCCCACTTCCGCTCGCTCTATCGCGTGCATGACGAGCCCGACGCCGACCGCATCGAGCAGCTCGCGCACCTCTTGCGCGTCATGGGCTACCACCTGCACGTCTCGGGCGACGGCAAGGTGACCGGCGCGGAGCTGAACCGCCTCCTCGACGCGGTCAAGGGCAAGCCGGAGGAGTACCTCGTGAAGACCGCGACCCTGCGTTCGATGGCGAAGGCAACCTACACCACCAAGAACATCGGCCACTTCGGCCTCGCGTTCGATTTCTATACCCACTTCACCTCGCCGATCCGCCGCTACCCCGACCTCATGATCCACCGGCTCGTGAAGAGCCACGCCGGCGGGGCACCCGTCTCGCAGGACGAGATGGCCGACTTCGACCGGCTCGCGGTGCACGCCTCAGAGCGCGAGGTCGCAGCCGCCGACGCCGAGCGCGCCTCGATCAAGATGAAGCAGGTCGAGTTCTTGGCACCCAAGGTCGGCGAGACCTTCGACGCGGTCATCTCGGGCGTCTCCGACCACGGCCTCTTCGTCGAAGAGGCGACGACCCACGCCGACGGCATGGTGAACATCCGCGACCTCGGCGAGGATTATTTCGAACACGACGAGAAGCACTACCGTCTCGTCGGCCGCCGCACCCACAAGACCTTCCGCCTCGGCGACCCGATCCGCGTGAAGCTCGTCGCCGCGCGTCCCGCCGACAAAGAGCTTGACTTCGTGCCCGC
>CAYZWA010000006.1:3547-7961 GCA_964482105.1 uncultured Candidatus Saccharibacteria bacterium | reverse complement strand
ACGGAAAGGAGTTTGGAAATGCCATCGCTGCCCATGGTGATGCCGTAGAGGATGCCGGCGCGGGACATGGTCTCGCGGTTATGGGTGATAACGATGAGCTGCGACTTCGCGGCGAGGGTGTCGATCATGTCGCCGTAGCGGCGGCTGTTCGCCTCGTCGAGCGCGGCATCGGTCTCGTCGAGTATGAGGAACGGCGGCGGGTTGACCTGACTCATCGCGAAGATGAGCGCGATCGAGGCGAGCGCGCGCTCGCCGCCCGAGAGCTGCATCAGGGAGCGCACCTTCTTCTTCGGCAGAGAGACCGCGATCTCGATGCCCGGACGACGCGGCTCCCCCGCGCTGTCTTCGGCAGATTCTTCGTCGCCTTGTGCATCGGCCTCGAGCGCGAGACGCGCGCTGCCGCCGCCGAACATGAGCGCGAAGTATGCGCCGAAGGAGTCGTTGACCGCCGCGAGCCCGTCGGCGAAGTGGCGCGCGAGCTCCTCGTCGAGATCGCCGATGAGGAGCTTGAGGCTCTCGGCCGATGTGGCGAGGTCGTCGAGCTCGCCCGCGAGGAAGGCTTCGCGCGCGCTCGTCTCCCGGTGCTCGCGCCGCACGTCTTCGCCGGTGCCGCCGGCCTCTTCGAGCCGGACACGCAGCCGCTCGAGCGAGCGGCGGAGCTCGTCTTGCGCCGCACGGCTTACCGCATGGTCGGTCGACAGCGGCTCATACGAGAGCGCTTCGAGACCGGCGAGCGCGCCGACGTCTGCCTTGTCGCGATCGAGCGCGGTCGCGAGCACGCCGAGCTCCCGCGCACGCGCCTCGAGGCCGGCGAGCACTGACTCCTCGTGCGCCTTCCGCTGCGCGAGGTCGAGGATGCGCCGACGCACCTCGCGCCCCGCCTCGTCACGCGCGGCAAGCGCTTCGCGAGCGCGTGCGAGCGCGCCCTTCGCGTATTCGAGCTCCTCGGCAAGCTTCGCGTCCTTCTCGACCAACACCGTCTTCTCCGCTTCGAGCTCATCGACGGCGCGCACCTCTTCGGTCGCGACTGCGTCGGCAGGGCCGGCGAAGCGCGCGACGAACGCGCGCACGGTCGCGCTGACCGCGTCAAGCGCGGCACGCAGTGTCTCCACGCTCGATACTCCGGCGACCGTCCGCGCGACCTCGCTTGCGAGCGCAGCAAGATCCTCGCGCGGCACGCGCGCGTACGGCTCGCGCGCGTGCCGCGCGCCGTGCTCCTTCGCCGCCGCGAGCGCGCCCTCGACGCGGCCGAGCTCGCGCGCGAGCGCGGCGCGCCCGGCACTCACGCGCTCGACCTCCTGCTCGGCGCGGCGCACGATGTCGAGCCGCGACGCGCCGCTCGCGTCGGCAGCCGTCTCTTCTTCGATAGCCGCCAGCGAGGCGGCCGCCTCGGCGAGCCGCTCGGCGGCAGCGCGGCGCTCGGTCTCTACCCGCGGCCGCTCCGCCGCGAGATACGCGTCTTCGGCCGCGAAGTACGCGCGCGCGCTCGCGACGAGCTCTGCGCGGAGCGCCTCGGCGCGCTCAAGCCTCTCCACCTGCCGCTCGAGGAAGCGCAGGTGCGGCGCGAGCTCTCTTCTAAGCGCATGCACCTCGCGCAGGTTCTCTTCCGTCTTCCCGAGCTTCTTGAGCGCCTCTTCTTTCTTGAATTCGTACGTCTTCAGACCGAGCGCGTCTTCGAGGAGCATGCGACGGTCGCGCGGCGAGGCGAGGAGGATGCGGTCGGCCTCGCCCTGCGAGATGATGTGGTGGCCCGACTCGCCCACGTTCGCGCCCGCGAGGAGCTCGGCCACGTCGCGCAGACGCACGCGCGAGCCGTTGATCGCGTACTCGCTCGCGCCGTCTCGGTACACCGTGCGCTCGATCACCACCTCGTCGAAGTCGATCTTGAACGGGCGCGCGCCGTCGCGGCCGGCGGGCACGTTGTCGAAGACGATCGCCACCGACGCGCGGCTCGCGCGCGGCACCAGATGCGAGCCGCCCCAGATGAGGTCTTCGGCCCTGCGGCCGCGCATGGTCTTCATCGACTGCTCGCCGAGCGCGAAACGGAACGCCTCGGCGACGTTCGACTTCCCCGACCCGTTCGGCCCCACGATGGCGGTCGTCGCGCTCGAGAAGTCGAGCACGGTCTTCTTCGCGAACGACTTGAACCCCGCGATCTCTAAGCGCTTCAGCATTGTGCGTATTGTAACAGAACGTCGCCGGCCTCCGGGCCGGCGACGTATGCGTCTCGCGCCGTAGTTACCACCTCATCGTGCCGAGCGCGTTCTCTGCCGCCGCTTGCTCGGCGTCCTGCTTGCTGGTGCCCTCGCCGCGGGCGATCTCGACATCACCGAGGAAGACGCCGACGGTGAAGCGCTTGTCGTGATCCGGCCCGGTCTCGGCGAGCGTCTCGTAGACGGGGGTGACGCCGCGCTTCTCCTGCGCGCGCTCCTGGAAGCGGCTCTTCGGGTCCTGGTACGCTCGCGCGGCCACGACCGCGTCGATCTTGGCGCAGACGTGCGTGCAGATGAAGTCGGCAGCGGCACGGTACCCGCCGTCGAGATAGAGCGCGCCGATGATCGCCTCGAAGGCGTCGGCGAGGATCACGTCGCGCGCGCGGCCGGTATCCTTCGCCTCGCCTTTCGAGAGGAGCATGAACGCGTCGACGCCGAGCGCGCGCGAACTCTCGGCGAGCGAGACGGTGTTGACGAGCGCCGCGCGGTAGCTCGTGAGATCTCCCTCAGTATGTTCAGGAAACTTCTTAAAAAGAAAATCGGTAGAAACGAGCTCGAGCACTGCGTCGCCGAGGAACTCGAGCCGCTCGTTGTGCCCGGTCGCGTGCTCGCGGTGCTCGTTCAGGTACGAACGGTGCGTGAGCGCCTCGATGAGGAGAGCCGGGTGCGCGAAATGGTGCCCGAGTCGCGCCTCGAGCTGCGGGAGGTCAGGCGACTTTGCTCGCATGATCGAGGAGCTTCTGCACGGCCGCGGTGACGATGGGGAGCATGTCTTCGTAGAAATTGAGGTCGATGATGTCCTGGAGGCGGAACCACTTCGCGTCGTCGAGCCCGCCGCTCTTCTTGAGCGTCACCGGCTCGAAGGGCGCCGACGCGAGGAAGAACCACACGTGCTTGCGCACCTTGCCCTTCTCGGGGTGCGAAGCGACGTATTCGTTCTCGCCTATCTGCATCTCAGCCTTAGCCTCGAGACCGAGCTCGTCGCGCACGATGCGCGCGACACCCGCCTCCGGCTCGACATCCGCATCGACGTGTCCCTTCGGGAGCGTCCAGTGGCCGAAGACGTCGTGCACGAGCGCGAGGTAGTACTGCCCCTCGTGCCGGGCGTAGACGATCGCTCCGCCCATCTTCTCGAGCGGATACTCTTCGCGCTTCGCGCGCGCGGCCCCCTGGTCGTCCTTGCCCGGCTCGCCGAGCTCCTTGTAGATGGCGCCGAGGACGCCGTTCACGAAGCGCCCGGACGAGTCGCCGCCGAAGGTCTTGGCGAGCTCGATGGCCTCGTTGATGGCGACCTTGGCCGGCACATGCGCGCGGTCGGCGAAGAGGAGCTCGTAGAGGCCGATACGCAGGATGTTCCGGTCGACCGGCGCGATACGCTCGAGCGGCCACTCGGGGGCCGCCTTCTCGATGACGAGGTCGAGATCCTGCTGCTTGGCGAGCACGCCGCCGATGAGCTCCTCAGTGAACGCGCGGTCAACATCCTCGCCGCCAAACTCGGCGATGTTGCGCTCGAGGATGCGCGCCGTGTCCGCTTCAGAGGCGTGCGTGGTGTCCCACTCGAAGAGCGTCTGGAGCACGATCGAACGGGCAAGATGTCGATTGGCCATCAAAAGGATCTACAACGGGTAACGAGGCCAATATAGCACGCGCGCCGCGCCCGCGCAACGCGCGGGCGCGTGGATTATGGGGCTATTATTCGCCCTTCGCCTCCTTCTTCGCTTCGCGCTTGGCCTCGCTGTGCTGTTTCGCTTCGTGCTCGATCGCCTTCACCTCGGCATTATGGTGCACCTCCTCGGCATGCTCGTGCGCGTGCTCGTGGGCCGGCGCGGTCGAGGCGCCCTTCTTATTGTCGTGCGCGTGCTCGTGGGCCGCCTTCGGCACCTTGGCCGGGACAATCTGCCGGCCGCGGTAGGTACCGGTCGTCTCGTCGAGGCGGTGCGGGAGGCGCGGCGTGTCGCCGGCGACGACCGCGACGCCCGAGAGCGCGTGGTGCGACCGGCGGTTGCCGGTGTGCCCCTTGGTGTGGCGCATGCGGATTGACATATGGCAGCTAGCCTACCACGGCGCGTATGAAATAGCAAAGCCCGGCCTGTTGGTCGGGCTTGTTGTCAGGGAGTATTGCTCCCGTTTAGAGGACGAGGAGTCCTTTGGGCATGGTCCCTCTGCCGTTATGGGTACTTGGCGACGTGCTTATGCGCCGC
>CAYZWA010000006.1:0-3447 GCA_964482105.1 uncultured Candidatus Saccharibacteria bacterium | reverse complement strand
GAAAGAACCCGCTCCGGCCCAAACAACCCCCGGAGCTCGTATACTATGCTACCATAGTCTGTTTATGCGTCAAGGTGCACGAAGGTGCGGCGGTGGATGGGCGAGAGGCCGTGCGCACGCAGCGCCGCGTAGTGCGCGGCGGTGCCGTAGCCCTTATGCCGCTCGAACCCGTAGGCCGGGTGCTCGCGCGCGAGGGCGACCATCTGCCGGTCGCGCGACACCTTGGCCGCGACCGACGCGAGCGAGATGAGCGGTACCGTCGCGTCGCCGCCGATGATCGTCTCTTGCGCATACTCGCTCGGCGCGCGCAATCCCCCGTCGAGCAGGATATATGGACGTACGAGGTCCATATATTTCGCGAGGCCGCGAGCGATGCAGGCGCGGATAACGACCGCGATGCCGTGCGCATCGATGTCCGCCGCTGAAGCGTATTCGACCCGGTAGCGCGCGCCGCCTTCGGCGGCGCGCGTCTCAAGTATTTCAAACACCTGCTCCCGCTTCTTCTCCGAGAGCTGCTTCGAGTCGGCGACACCCGGGAACTCGGCTGCCACATTCATATCCGCCGGCACGGCCACCATCCCCACGGCCACCGGCCCCGCCAAGGGCCCCCGCCCTGCCTCGTCTACCCCGATGAGCCATCGCATACGGAAGAGTATATACTGGGAGGGCATGGCGAGCCGCTTCATCCACCTCCACACCCACTCGCACTACTCCTTCCTCCAGGCGCTGCCGAAGATCCCTGAGCTTGTCGCGAAGGCGAAGCAGGAGGGGATGGACGCGCTCGCGCTCACCGATACCGGCAACCTCCACGGCGCGATCGAGTTCTACGAGGCGGCGACCAAGGCCGGGGTGAAGCCGATCATCGGCCTCGACGCGTATCTCGCGCCGCGCACGCGGTTTGACAAGGACCCGAACCTCGATGCGAAACGCTCGCGCATCGTCCTCCTCGCCGAGAACGATGCCGGCTACAAGAACCTCCTCGCGCTCGTCACCGCGTCGTGGACGGAAGGCTTCTACGAGCGTCCGCGCCTCGACAAGGAGCTCTTGCGTGCGCACGCGAGCGGGCTCATCGCTATCCTCCCTTCGTTTGCGAGCGACATCGCGCAGCTCCTGCAGGCGGGCGACAAGGACGGCGCGCGCGCCGCGCTCGCCGAGTTCAGGAGCCTCTTCCCCTCGACTCCGCTCGGGGCCTCCGACCCGCAGCTCTATCTCGAGATCACGCACCACCCGCGCGTCGAAGGACACGCGGCGCGCATGCAGGAGGTCATCGCGCTCGCGCGTGAGACCGGCACGCCGCTCGTCGCCGCGCACGACGTCTACTACCTCGACCCGGGCGACCGCGAGGCGACCGAGATCCTGCGCCGCATCGGCCAGGGCGGCCGCGGGAGGAACGAGCAGGAGGACTTCTCCTTCATCGGCGAAGCACAGGCGCTCGAGCTCTTCGCGGACACGCCCGAGGCGCTCGACGCGACCCGCGCGATCGCCGACCGTTGCGCGGTCGAGATGACGCTCGGGAAGTTCGTCTTCCCCGAGTTCGCGCTCCCCGCAGGCGTCACCGCAGACGAAGAGCTGCGCCGGCTCTGCCTCGCCGGCATCCCCGTGCGCGGACTCGACGGCCGGCAAGACGTGCTCGAGCGGCTCGACTACGAGCTTGGCATCATTGCCTTCAAAGGCTATGCCGCCTACTTCCTCGTCGTCGAGGATCTCATCCGCTTCGCGCGCGAGGCGGGCATCTACTTCAACATCCGCGGCTCGGTCGCCGGCTCGATGACCACGTACCTCCTGCTCATCACCAAGATCGACCCGCTCGCGTACCGGATCCCCTTCGAGCGCTTCTTGAACCCGGAGCGCCCCTCGGCACCGGATATCGACATGGACTTCGCCGACGACCGCCGCGACGAAGTCATCGAGTACGCGCGCGCGAAGTATGGCGCCGATCACGTCGCGCAGATCGGCACCTTCGGCACCATGATGGCGCGCGCGGCGGTGCGCGACGTCGCGCGCGCGCTCGGACACAGCTACGCGACCGGCGACCGGATCGCGAAGCTCATCCCGCAAGGGTCGCAAGGTTTCCCGATGACCATCGAGCGCGCGCTCGAGCTCGAGCCCGATCTGAAGAGTCTCCATGATGAAGACGATGACGCGCGCGAGGTGCTCGACTTCGCGCGGCGCATCGAGGGCTGCGTGCGGCATGTCGGCGTCCATGCGGCCGGCGTCGTCGTCTCCCCCACCCCGCTCGTCGAGTGGACGCCGCTCCAGCCCGACCCGAAGAACATCGAGAAGGAAGGCGGCAAGCTCATCACCCAATACGACATGTACTCGGTCGGCGAAGACGGCGTCGGCCTCACCAAGTTCGACTTCCTCGGCATCAAGAACCTCGCCATCCTCGCCGACGCCGTGCGCCGCGTCGAGGAGACCCGCGGGGTGAAGCTCGACATCGAGACCATCCCGCTCGACGACGCGCAGACCTACCGCATGCTCGCGCGGGGCGACACCGAGGGCACCTTCCAGCTGAACGGCTCTGGCATGACCCGCTGGCTCAAGGACCTCCGGCCGACGACCATCCACGACATAAACGCCATGGTCGCCCTCTACCGGCCAGGGCCCATGCAGTTCATTCCCGACTACATCGAGCGTAAACGGAACCCCCACCTCATCACCTACCTCGACCCCGCGATGGAGCCGATCCTGAAGCAGACCTACGGCATCCTCGTCTATCAGGACGACCTCCTTATCATGACCGTCGAGCTCGCGGGCTACACCTGGGGCGAGGCCGACAAGTTCCGCAAGGCGGTAGGCAAGAAGATCCCGAAGCTGATGCAAGAGCAGAAGGACAAGTTCATCAAAGGCTGCGTCGAGCACTCCGGCTGGCCGCTCGCGAAAGCGCAGAAGGTGTGGGCGTGGATCGAGCCCTTCGCCGCGTACGGCTTCAACAAGGCGCACTCCGCCTCCTATGGCCGCGTCGCCTACCAGACCGCGTACCTCAAGGCCAACTACCCGGTCGAGTACCTCGCCGCGCTCCTCACCGCCGACGCCGGCGACACCGAAGAGGTCGCGAAGTTCGTCGCCGAAGCCAAGCGCCTCGATATCCCCGTTCTCCCGCCGGACGTGAACGAGAGCGGTACGGACTTCACCGTAGTCGTGAACCCGAACGCCGAAGAAGAGGCGGCGGACGTATCCGAGCCGAGAGTCTCGCAGCGCGACGGCGCGAGAGGAGGCAATTTTTCAGCAGAAAAATATGCCGCTCTCGGCGAGGATACTCCGCCGCCTCTTCGAGAAGCGATCCGCTTCGGCCTGAATTCTATAAAAAACTTCGGCGAGGGCATCGCCACCGCGATCATCGACGAGCGCACGGCGCACGGCCCCTATCAGTCGCTCGCCGACTTCTTGTCGCGGGTGGGTTCGAAGAATCTGAACCGGAAGTCCCTCGAATCGCTCGTGAAGTGC
>CAYZWA010000005.1:5049-18502 GCA_964482105.1 uncultured Candidatus Saccharibacteria bacterium | reverse complement strand
CCGGCACCCCCTTGCATAAAAATGGGACCTATGGTAGGTTGCCGGTGTCGCTGGAGGTCCAGCGTCTCGGGTGGTACGCCACCCGGTCAGCATGAACCTTTCGTCAATCTAATCCCCTATGGGGATAAGGAGCTAAGCATGAAGAAGACTTTGATTTCCGTCGGTTTCGCCGTCGCCGCGCTGTCTCTCGCCGCTGCGCCGGCCTTCGCCTACCACCATGGTGGTGGGTATAACCCGGGCATCACGATCAACGCGGCCTCGTCCAGCGGGGCGACGAGTACTGCCTTCGGGCAGAACACAAACACGTCGACCTACGTGGACGGCATGGGGCAGGTCACCGCCCCAAACGCCGTGGCGGCGTACGACTATAATGGTACGTCCAGCGCGAGCGGCCATTCTTGGTGGAGCGCGCCGTCGGTGTCCAACTCGGCGGGCGCTGGAGCGGCGACGGTCCAGTTGCCGGCCGTGCAGTACGGCGGGTACGGGAACTTCTTCCGCTAACCCCACGACCCCGCCTGGGACATCCCAGGCGGAACACGGGCGCAGGTTTGCTTTTTGCAGACCTGCGCTTCTTCTTTTTTATGAACGCTCCTCGCCGATGTCGCGGCAATCTGGTATGGTATCTCTATCGGAGACGTGGCTGAGTGGTCGAAAGCGCCTCACTGCTAACGAGGTAGGGGTTTATAGCCTCTCCAGGGTTCGAATCCCTGCGTCTCCGCCAGAGCCTATGAGCCCCGCCTCGCGCACCCGCACCCGTTGCGCAGGGCGGGCGGGCGTGGTAGCCTAGCGTCTGTAGGTCGAACTATTGTCAGCTAATCACTGGATTGGTTTTTCTTTTTTATCTTTTACATAAAAAAGAAGCACCTACGACCAAACATGAACGACGAAACCACGCAGCCGCAGGCTCCGGAGACGACCGAGGGTCAGACCGAGCAGACGGCGACCGACGCTCCCGCCGCCTAACTCCACTCTTGTTGGGGGCTCTCTTGTTCGAATGTTCGAACAAAAACGCGCATCGCGCCGCAAGGCGCGATGCGCTTTTTCTGCATGGGTATCAGTGGGCGAGGGCGATCGGGACGATGTCGCGCGCGCCAGCGGCGGTGAGCGCGTCGATGGCGGCCTGGAGCGTCGCGCCGGTGGTGAGGACGTCGTCGAGGAGGAGGTACGTGCGCTCGGGGTCGAGGGGGTGCGCGGCGCCGAAGGCGCCGCGCATGTTCGCTTCGCGCTCTCGGCGGGGGAGCGAGACTTGCGAGGCGGTCTCGCGCGTGCGCGTGAGGAGCGCCGGGTCGAGCGCTCGTCCGGCCGGCGTGCCGAGGTAGCGCAGGGCGAGGCGTGCGACCTCCTCGACCTGGTTGAAGCCGCGCTCGCGTCGGCGCCGCGTGCCAAGCGGCACCGGCACGATCGTCGCGCCGGCGCCGCTCGCGTCCCGGCTGGCGAGGTGTGCGGCGAGCGCGCGGGCGAGGAGCGTCTGGGCGCGCGCTGTGCCGTGATACTTCGCCTCGTGGATCGCCGCACGGACGAGGGGCGCGTCGAAGGGGAGGAGCATCACCGTCGCCGGCCGTGTCGCTGGCACGAGTTGCGGCGCGAGGCGGGCGCAGAGCGCATCGTCCGGCGCGTGCCCGAGCGCCGACTCGTCGGCGCGGGAGGGGAATACTGTCGCTAGCCATGCGCGGAACATGGTACTATTTTCTCATGTCATTCCTCGATTCGCTACGCGGCATTCTTGGTACGCGGCTGACGGCGACGAACGAGAGCGTGCTCGGTATCGACATCGGTTCATCGTCGATCAAGGTCGTGCAGTTGCGCAAGAAGGACGGCCAGGCGCTGCTCGAGACGTACGGCGAGATCGCGCTCGGGCCCTATGGCGGCGCCGAGGTCGGCCAGGCGACGACCATCTCAGCCGAACAGATCGCCGAGGCACTGCGGGACCTCCTGCGGGAGGCGAAGACGACGACGCGCGAGTGCGGCGTCGCGGTGCCCTTCGCCCGGTCGCTGCTCTCGCTCGTCACCCTCCCGTACCGCAAGGATCAACAGGAACAGAAGACGGTCATCGAGCTCGAGGCGCGCAAGTACATCCCCGTGCCGATAAACGAGGTGCAGCTCGACTGGTTCATCGTGCCGGACACGGGCGGCGCGAAGCAGCAGAAGGTCGACGTGCTCCTCGTCGCGGTGCAGAACGATGAGCTCGCGCTCCTCCAAGATGTCGTCACGGGCGCGAACCTCGCCGCGAGCTTCTACGAGATAGAGATATTCAGCACGATCCGCGCAGTCGTCGACGAGGTCAAGCCGGTCATGATCCTCGACATCGGCGCCGGGTCGACCAAGGTGTACATCGTCGAGCACGGCATCATCGCGCTCTCACACGCGATCAGCGTCGGGAGCCAGGACATGACGCGCGCGATCGCAGCGTCGAACAACCTTTCCTTGGCCCGCGCCGAGGCGCTCAAGAAGGAGCAAGGCATCAGCGCGGCACCGGGCGCGGACCCCGGGATGGTCTTCTCACGCATCTTCTCCGAGGCGCGTCGCGTCGTCGGGCAGTACGAGACGATGCGCCACGCGCCGGTGAGCGCGGTGATCCTGACCGGCGGCGGCGGCGTGACAAAGGCGCTCGGCGACTACGCGCGCAAGCAGTTCTCGATCGACGTGCGCCTCGCCGACCCGTTCGGGAAGACCACCGCGCCGGCGTTCATGCGGTCGGTGCTCGAAGAGATCGGCCCCGAGTTCGCCGTCGCGGTCGGTCTCGCGCTGCGCAAGCTGGAGGGGTAGCGCGTTGTACACAGCTCCTCGATATCCTCGCGTGCGCGCATAGCGTATACTGAAGCAGAAGCGATTTATGGCCACCCCCCCGACCGTCCCGACCTCGTTCGCGCCGCACCAGATGCCGATCACGCCGCATCGCCGGCAGCTGAATCACATCTCGGGCATCGTCAACACGATCGGCTATCTCATATTCGCCGCCGCGTTCCTCGTGACGCTCGGCGTGCTCTTCTACAGCCGCCTGCTCGCCGGGCAGCTCGCGGCGAAGGACGCGCAGCTCCAGCAGATGGAGGCGAAGATCGACCCGTCGACGGTGCAGGACTTCGTCCGGCTGCACGACCGCCTCTCCTCTGGCAAGCAGCTGCTCGCCGCGCATACCGCGTTCTCACCCTTCCTCGCGCTCTTCGCCGCCGCGCTCCCCGTGGACGTGCAGTTCAAGGGCTTGCAGGTTGCCTTCGGCAGCCAAGGCCAAGGGGGGGTTGCCGTGACCGGGCAAGGGTCGGCGAAGACCTTTAACGCGCTCGCGAACGCGTCCATCAACCTCGCGAAGGACTCGCGCGTCCAGGACGTCATCTTCTCGAACGTTGCGGTCAACGCGAAGACCGGGTTCGTCGGGTTCAACTTCTCCGCCACGCTCGACCCGTCGCTCGTGTCGTACGCGGCGGCGGTCGCTTCGCGCACGTCCGCTATGTCCGCCTCATCGACCACACCATGAACGGACACCTGACCGCCGCGCTCGCCGTCGTTATCGCCGTCGCGATGTTCTTCGGCTACATCAACCCGACCTTGAACGGCGCGATCGCCGACACGAACGCCGCCATCGCGAAAGACGACCAATCGATCGCCACCGTGAACAAGTTCGTCGCCGAGGAGAACCAGCTCGCCTCTAAGCGCGATGCGATCAATCCGCAGAGTCTCGCCGCGCTCAAGACGTTCCTGCCGGACTCGGTCGACAATGTCAGTACCATCCTCGACCTGGATGCGCTCGCAGCACGCACCGGCCTCGCGATACAGAACATCGACGTTGCCGCCGCGTCACGGTCGTCGCAGAGCGGTTCGCTGCCGACGAGCGCAGCGGGTAATCCGGTCGGATCGGTCGATCTCACCATGGCGGCGTCGGGCTCGTTCTCGGCGCTGCAGGCCTTCTTGCACGGGGTCGAGCAGAGCGCGCGTCTGCTCGACCTGCGCTCGCTCACGGTACAGGGCTCCGATACCGGTGGCGTGTACAAATATCAGATGACCATCCGCCTCTATTGGCTCCGATAACCTTTCCGTCGTATGAAAGCGAACATCGTCTCGATTGTCATCATCACGCTCATCATCGCCGGCGGCGCCTACTGGTTCTTTTTCATGCAGCCCGCCCCTGAGAAGCCGCTCACCGCGACCGCGCCTGCAGCCGGCGTGTCCGACGTTCAGCTCGCCGCGCTCGTCGCGCAGCTGCAGAAGATCACCTTCGACACCTCGATCTTCTCCGACCCGACCTTCCAGACGCTCGTAAGCCTCGCAACGCCCGTGACGCCTGAGCCGCAAGGGCGTGCTGATCCGTTCGCGCCGTTTTAGGGCGCGGCATCCGCCGCATGAACCTGCTTGATCTGCTCGTCGACCAGCGCCTCCTCTCTGCGAAAGACCGCGCAGCGGTCGAGTCCGATATCGCGAACAAGAAACGCACGCTGACCGCCGCGCTCGCCGACCATGGGGTCGAGATGAAGGACGCGCTCGCGGCCGCGGGCGGGCAGTACGGGCTGCCCTCGCGCGTGCTCGGCGACCCGCCGGCAGAAGAGTCGGCGCTCTCGTACATCCCCTTCGACTCCGCACAGCACTACGGCTTCGTCCCGCTCGGCACGAACGACGGCGCGCTTGAGGTCGGCATCACCGATCCGGACAGCATCGAGGCCCTGGACGCGCTCCAGTTCATCTCGGGGAAGACCGGGATGCCGTACAAGATATTCCTCATCTCGCGGGACGACTTCGAACGGGTGCTCGCCTCATACCAGAACCTCTCGGGCGAGATAGGCAAGGCGCTCTCCGAATACGAGACGGCGAGCACGACCAATGAAGAGCAGCGCGCGGCCGCGAAGGGGGCCGAAGAGGCGGCGGAGCCCGCCGCAGACGACACGCTCGACCTCTCGGAGCAGAGCGGCCCCCTGAAGGAGGACGCGCCGGTCACCAAGATCGTCTCGACGATCCTGCGGTACGCCATCGAGGGGCACTCCTCTGACATCCACATCGAGCCGTCCGTGAAGAAGACGCGTGTGCGTTTCCGCATGGACGGCGACCTGCATACCTCGCTCGAGCTGCCCGCGCGCGTACACGAGGCGGTCGTCGCGCGCGTCAAGATCCTCTCGAAGATCCGCCTCGACGAGAAGCGCAAGCCGCAGGACGGGCGCTTCTCGGCGACGGTCGACTCGCGCCGTATCGATTTCCGCGTATCGACCTTCCCGACCGAGTTCGGCGAGAAGGTCGTGATGCGTATCCTCGACCGCTCCGGCACGGTGGCCAAGCTCGAGACGCTCGGCCTCTCCGGCGAGGACCTCGAGACCGTCCGCACGATCATGAAGGCGCCGTACGGTATCATCCTCATCGCCGGCCCGACCGGATCAGGCAAGTCGACGACGCTCTTCGCGCTCCTCTCCGAGGTGGATCGCGAGACGAACAACGTCGTCTCGCTCGAGGACCCGGTCGAGTACGAGATTCCCGGCGTCGCGCAGAGCCAGGTGCGGCCGGAGATCGGGTACACCTTCGCGAGCGGGCTCCGCAGCATCCTGCGCCAGGACCCGGACATCATCATGGTCGGCGAGATCCGCGACAAGGAGACCGCCGGCCTCGCCGTGCAGGCCGCGCTCACCGGCCACCTCGTCTTCTCGACCATCCACACCAACACCGCCGCCGGCGCCATCCCGCGCTTGATCGACATGGGCGTGGACCCGTTCTTCATCGCGCCGACCTTGGTGGCAGTCGTCGGTCAGCGGCTCGTGCGCCAGCTCTGCGAAGGCGGTGAGGCGGTGCCGGCGAGCGACAGCATCAAGAAGCGCATCGAGAAGGAATTCGCCGACCTGCCTGAGGCATACCGGACCAAGCTGCCTGCGTTCGACGCCTTCTATAACGCGCGGCCCTCTGCCGCGTGTCCGAGTGGCACGCGCGGGCGCCTCGGCGCCTTCGAGATCCTCAAGATGAACAAAGACCTTGAGACGGTCATCCTCACGCACCCGGTCGAGGAGAATATCTATACCACCGCGCGCAAGCACGGCATGCTCACGATCCAGGAGGACGCGCTCATCAAGGCGGCCGCAGGGAAGATCCCGTTCGACGACGTCGACGCGCTTGGCGGCGACCTCGTCGAAGACGAGCCGGAGGCGGATGCGCCGACAGCACCCCCGGCCGAGACGCCGCTGCCAGCTGAGACGCCGCCGCCGGTCATATAGCTTCGCGGGTTGTCCCCACCTGCTCCGGCGGCACGGGAAGGGGTGCTATACTGAAGTCCAATGGCATACCGCATCTGTCTCGTCGATGACGACCAATTCCTTACCGACCTCTACGCGGTCAAGTTCAAGAACGCCGGCCAAGAAGTGACGACATTCAGCGACGGCAAGGCCGTACTCTCTGCGCTTGAGAACGCGGACACGCCCAAACCGGATGCCCTCCTCATCGATATCGTCATGCCGGATCTGAACGGCTTCGACATCGTCAAGGAGATACGCGATAAGCACCTCGCGCCGGACATGCGGATCATATTCCTCTCGAACCAGGGGCAGCCTGAGGATATCCAGCACGCCAAGGAGCTCAACGCCGATGGCTACATCGTGAAGGCGACCGCCGTGCCTTCCGAGGTGTACGAAGAGACGGTGCGGATCATCGAGACGCCGCGCACCGCGGCGTAAGTGGCGTGTCCGTATGGCCATCGACAAACAGCTCGCCGACCTCTTGGACTTCGTCATCCGACAGGACGCGTCCGACCTGCACATCTCGGCGGGCGGTCCGCCCATGGTGCGGGTATCCGGCTCGCTCGTGCCGATCGCGAAGTACCCGGCACTCACGCCGACAGACACCGAGACGATGCTGAAGAGCATCGTGCCCGACGGCCGGTGGAGCGAGTTCGAGCATAACCAGGCAATCGACCTCGCGTACGCGCACAAGGAGCGTACGCGCTTCCGTATCAACGGCTTCCGCACGCAGGGGACGACCGCTATCGCGCTCCGCCGCATCCCGAACGTCATCAAGACCTTCGACGAGCTCAACCTGCCGCCCATCCTCGAGACCTTCACGCAGCGCAAGCAGGGCTTCTTCCTCGTCGTCGGGCCGGTCGGGCAGGGCAAGTCGACGACCCTGGCCGCGATGATCGACCGCATCAACAAGACGCGCACGGCGCACATCCTCACCATCGAGGACCCGGTCGAGTACGTCTTCACGCCGGAGCACGCGCTCATCCACCAGCGTGAGGTGTTCATCGACGCGCCCGACTTCCACCTCGCGCTCAAGGGCGCCTTCCGCGAGGACGTCGACGCCATCATGGTCGGCGAGATGCGCGACTACGAGACCATCTCCTCGGCGGTGACCGCGGCGGAGACCGGCCACCTCGTGCTCTCGACGCTGCACACCAACTCGGCAGCGCAGACGATCGACCGCATCATCGATATGTTCCCCGCCGAGCAGCAGGGGCAGGTGCGCATCCAGCTTGCCGGGAGCCTCGCCGGCATCTTCTCGCAGCGCCTCATCCCGCGCATCGCGGGCGGCCTCATCCCCGCCTACGAGCTCCTCATCAACACGAACGCGGTCGCCACCCTCATCCGCGATGCGCGCGAGCAAGAGATTTCCGCCATCGTCCAGACGTCGTCCCAGGACGGCATGATCGACATGGACCGCTCGCTCGCCGACCTCGTGCGCCGCGGCGAGGTCACGGTCGAGCACGCCTACGAGCACGCGCTCTCGCCGAAGAACTTCGAGAGCTACCTATAGCCTATGCTCTTCACCTATCACGCCATCGATGCGGACGGACGGGAGCGCGACGGCACCATCGAGGCCGCGTCGCAGGATATCGCCGTCTCGTCGCTCCAGCGGCGCAAGCTCGTCGTCTCGGCGATCCAGGAGGCAGGCGCGAAGGGCGGCATCCTGAACGCTGACATCCCTCTCTTCAACCGTATCTCGAACAAGGATGTCGTCATCCTCTCCCGCCAGATCGCGACCCTCTTCGAGGCGCAGGTCTCGGCGCTGCGCGTCTTCCGCCTCCTCGCGGCCGAGGTCGACAACAAGAACCTCGCGCGCACGCTCTCCGCGATCGGCGACGAGCTCCAGGGCGGCAGCCAGATCAGCGCCGCCTTGAGCCGGTACCCCAAGGTGTTCTCCTCGTTTTACGTGAACATGGTGCGGGCGGGCGAGGAGTCGGGCAAGCTCTCCCAGACGTTCGACTATCTCGCCGACTACCTCGACCGCTCCTACGACCTCGTGAGCAAGGCGCAGAACGCCCTCATCTATCCGGCGTTCGTCGTGGTCGTCTTCTTCGGCGTCATGTGGCTCATGATGGCCCTCGTCATACCGAAGATAAGCGCCGTACTCGTCGACTCCGGCCAACAGCTGCCCTTCTTCACGACGCTCATCATCAACTTCTCCACCTTCGTCTCGCACTACAGCGTCCTCATTCTCGCGGCACTCGTCGCGGCAGGGTTCTACGTCTGGCAGATGAGCCGGACCAAGCGGGGGCAGCTCATCCTCGACCACCTGAAGCTCTCGGTGCCGTACATCGGCAGCCTCTACAGCCGCCTCTACCTCGCCCGCATCTCCGACAACTTCGCGACGATGATCCTCTCGGGCGTCTCGGTCGTCGAAGCGATCGACATCACGAGCACGATCGTCGATAACTCGGTCTTCGAGGCGATCCTCGCCGACGTCGCGACGAGCGTCAAGGGCGGCTCCGCTATCTCCGACGCCTTCAGCCAGCACCCGGAGATCCCCGGCATCATGGTCGCCATGACGCGCGTCGGCGAAGAGACCGGCGAGCTCGGGACGATCCTCACCACGCTCTCCAAATTCTACAACCGCGAGGTGTCGAACTCGGTCGACACGCTCGTGGGGCTCATCGAGCCGATGATGATCGTCCTCCTCGGCGTCGGCGTCGGTGTCCTTCTCTCGGCTATCCTCATGCCGATCTATAACCTCGCCGGTGCCATGTAACCGCGTGGTTATCCACAGCGGTATGGTGTACGCGGGGAAGTAGCGTATAATGGGGGCACTAACCGAATTATCATTCACACTTGTATATGTCCAACAATCGTTTCCGCGGCTTCACGCTCATCGAGCTCCTCGTCGTGATCGCCATCATCGGTATCCTCTCGGCGGTCGTGCTCGCCTCGCTCAACAC
Organism: uncultured Candidatus Saccharibacteria bacterium; assembly: GCA_964482105.1. Taxonomy (GTDB): domain Bacteria; phylum Patescibacteriota; class Minisyncoccia; order Phycocordibacterales; family Phycocordibacteraceae; genus C7867-001. The sequence continues at coordinate 9,393 of CAYZWA010000005.1, read as the reverse complement.
GGCGCGGCAGAAGGGTGCCGATGCGGCCGTCAAGTCCAACCTCGCCACGGTCCAGACCCAGGCGCAGCTCTACTACGACGACAACAGCAACAAGTTCGCATCGACTGACGCGACCGGTTGTACCGCCGGCATGTTCGGTGACCCGACTATCGCAGCAGCCATCACGTCGGCGAATAGCTCGTCTATCGACTCCTCGAATACGACGTGCGCCGTGAGCGATGGTGGCCAGAACTTCGCCGTTGCGATTCAGATGAACAACACCAGCAGCGGCGGTACGCAGTACTGGTGTGTCGACGCGACCGGTGCCGAGACGGTCCTCACCACCGCGCCGACGCTCTCCGCGAGTGCCAACGGCGCGAAGTGTCCGTAGGATCGGTTCCTTGTGCGAACGACACGGCCCGCGAAGCGGGCCGTGCGCGTTTTGGCCGGCCGGCTCCTGTTATAATCGACGCATATGGCGCAGACGGCGATCCTGCTCACGTTCTTCTTCGGCCTCGGGGCGATCGCGGCGAGCTTCGCGGGCGTGCTCGCCGGCCGCCTCGCGACCGGGCAGAGCTGGCTCTCGGGGCGCTCGCGCTGTGATGCGTGCAGCGACGTACTCGAGCCGCTCACGCTCGTGCCCCTGTTCTCCTACCTGCTTATGCGCGGGCGCGCGCGCTGCTGCGGCGCGCGCCTCTCGTGGCGCGCGCCGCTTACCGAGGCGCTCCTCGGCAGCCTCTTCGCTCTCGGCTACCTGCGCTTCGGCCTCACGAGCGCGCTCCCGTTCTTCCTGCTCGCGCTCGTCTTACTGCTCGCGCTCGTGCTCTACGACCTCGCGCACCAGATATTGCCGCCATCCCTGCTCGCCACCTTCGTCGCATTGAGCGCGGCGGCGGGGTGGCTCGCACAGCCATCGCCCGCCGCATTCGGCACGACGGTCGCGGTCGCCGCGTCCGTCGCCCTCGTGCTCGCGGGCATCCACCTTGTCTCTGGCGGCCGCGCGATGGGGCTCGCCGACGCGCCGCTCGCTTTCGGCTTGGCACTCCTCGCCGGCGGCGCGCTCGCGCCCTCCGGCTTCGTCTTCGCCTTCTGGATCGGCGCAGTTATCGGCATCGGTCTCTTGGCAGGGAGGCCCGCCGGCTCTAGAATGGGAGTTGAGGTGCCGTTCGCGCCGTTTCTCGCCGCCGGCTTTCTCCTCGCCCTCTTCACGCAATGGAACATCCTCCCGCTCGTGCAGCTTTTCACCCGCTGAGGCGTCGCTCGCGGGGCTTTACGATTCTCGAGATGCTCATCGTGCTCGGCATCATCACCGTCATTCTGAGCGTCATCCTCACGGGGCAGTCCTCCTTCAACAACTCCGCCATCCTCTCGAACACGGCGTACGACATCGCGCTCACGCTCCGCACGGCGCAGACCTACGGCACCGGCGGCCGCTCCTTCGGCACCCAGCTCATCGGCTACGGCATACACGTCGACACGACGCAGCCGAGCCGGTTCTCTCTCTTCGCGGACACGTACCCGGCCATCGGTGCCAACGATGGCGCAGGGATGTGCCACGCCGGGCAGGACAGCCAGGTGCTGAGCGCGGTCGCGGGGGATTGCACATATGAATCGGGGTCAGGGGAGGACCAGCTCATCTCGACCGAGACCATCGGCAACGGCATCACGATCAGCGATGCGTGCTGGTACGCGGGCGGGTGGACGTGCGCGAGTGCGTCGTCGGCGAAGACGCTCGACATCGTCTTCTCCCGCCCGAACCCGACGCCGTTCATCAGTCCCGGCGGCACGTACGATGCGAGCGCGGGCGTGTCCGAGGCGTGCTTGCTCGTAACATCCGGCAACGGCTCGACGCGCGCTATCATGGTCAACATAAACGGCGCCATCTCGATAACGAACACCTGCTCATGACGCACCGCCCCCACCGGTCACAGAACGGATTCACCCTCATCGAGCTCCTCGTCGCTATCGGCCTCTTCGCCATCATCATGACGCTCGCGGCCGGCGCGTACCTGATCATGATCCACGCGACCATGCAGGCGCAGGCGATCTCGACCGGCATCGACAACCTCTCCTTCGCGCTCGAGACCATGACGCGCGAGATCCGGACGGGCACCGACTACAGCTGTGGTACCGTGCTGGGCGCAGGCGACTGCTCTGCCGGCCTCTCGTCCATGACCTTCAAGAATACCTATGGCGACACGGTCACCTACCGCGTGTCAGGCGGATCGATCGTGCGGACCGACACCCCTCCGAGCGGCTCGCCCGTATCCGCGTCGATCACCGACCCCTCGGTCGACGTCACGCAGCTCACGTTCTACGTCTTCGGCTCGCAGCCGTATGCTCTCGGCGGCGATACGACGCAGGCGCGCGCCGAGATCATCGTCGCCGGCCAGGTAGAGACAGCCGGCGCGACCGAGCCGTTCAACGTGGAGACGGGCGCGACCATGCGTAAGACCGACCTATGACGACTATGCGCAACAGGCGAGGCTTTACGTTGATCGAGACGCTCGTCGCCATCACGATCCTCATGCTCTCGGTCGCCGGGCCGCTCTCGGTGGCGCAGAGCGCCTTCACCGCCGCCGCGATCTCGCGCGATCAGCTCGTCGCCTCGTACCTCGCGCAGGAGCAGATCGAGTACGTGCGCGAGCTGCGCGACAGCGCGTACCTCGCCGCCTATGCGAGCGGGGACACGAGTACGGCGTGGTCGAGTTTCACCGGCGCGTTCCACGCGTGGTGCGCGGGCGGCCACGCCATCTGCGAGTTCGACCCGACAGCACCGACTCCCGGCATCGGCGCGAGCGCGAACTGGATGCTCCACCGCTGCGCGGCCGGTACGTGCGACCGGCTCTACCTGCAGGCGAGCAACGTCTACTCGCTCAACCCTGGTGGCACGGAGACGCCCTACACCCGCTCGCTCACGTTTACGAGCCTGACGCCGACCGAGGCAGAGGTGGTCTCGACCGTCTCGTTCCCGTACGCCGGCTCGACGCACACGGTCACGGTCGTCGACCACCTCACCGCCTGGCAATGAGTATGTCTATGCACAAGAAACACAACGGATTCGCGCTCCTCGTCGCCGTCATCTTCATGTCGGTCATGCTCGCCTTCGGGCTCGCGCTCGGCTCGCTCGGCTTCAAGCAGACGACGCTCGCGAGCGATGCGCTCGGCTCGCAGACCGCCTTTTACGTCGCCGACGCCGGCCTCGAGTGCGCGCTCTATGCCGACCAACAGGAGGCCAGCTTCCTCTGGCCGTCGGCGGACCCCGGCAGCGTACCGGCCTCGACGGATTTCTCATGCGAGGGCGCCAATCAGCACGCGGACGCCTATACGTGGAGCAATAACCCGAGAAAGACCTGGACGCTCTCGTACCAGTTCTCGATGGACAGCGGTACACACTGTGTCTCGGTCATGGTGCGCAAGTGGCCGGACGGGTATACGCCGACGGGCTGGACGCACGCCATCCACACCGATCTTCTCTCGCAGGGCTACGACGCGCCGTGCAGCCAGGTCTTGCCCACGAATACGCGCGTCTCCGCGCGCGGCATCGAGTCGCGCTATTAGCATGGCGGTGCCGAAGCGGGCAGCAGAGCGGGCGGCGCGGTTGCGCGACCTCCTCGCGTACCACGCACATCGCTACTACACGCTCGACGCGCCCGAGCTCTCCGACGACGCGTACGACGCGCTCGCGCACGAGCTGCGCGACCTCGAAGCGCGCTATCCCGCGCTCGCGCACCCCGCCTCCGTCACGCGGCGCATCGTCGGCGAAGCGCTGCCCGAGCTCACGAAGGTGCGCCACGCGGTGGCGCAGTGGTCCTTCAACGACGCGTTCACCGAAGACGAGGTGCGTGCCTTCCACGCGCGCGTCGAGAAGCTCGCCGGCGAGCCGGTGTCGTATGACCTCGAGCCGAAGATCGACGGGTTGAAGATCGTTCTCACGTACGAGAAGGGGACGCTCGTCACGGCCGCGACCCGCGGCGACGGCGTCACGGGCGAGGATGTGACGCACAACATCCGCACGATCGCCTCGGTGCCCGAAGCGCTCCCGCGCCCGGTCGACCTCATCGCCGAGGGCGAGGTATACCTCTCTCGCGCCGGGTTCGCGAAGCTGAACGAGGAGCGCGCGGCGGCGGGCGAGCCACCGTTCGCGAATCCGCGCAATGCTGCCGCTGGTTCCATCCGCCAGCTCGACCCGGCGGTCGCCGCTGCGCGCCCGCTCGGCGTCTTCGTCTACGACCTCGCGAAGACGTCAGAAGCCTTCCCGCCGACCCAGAGCGAGGAGCTCAGCTACCTCGCCGCGCTCGGCTTCCCGGTCAATCCGGAGCACCGCCATGCTGACACGCTCGACGAGGTCTTCGCCTACTGGCA
>CAYZWA010000005.1:0-4949 GCA_964482105.1 uncultured Candidatus Saccharibacteria bacterium | reverse complement strand
GTCGATTATCAGATCGACGGCATGGTGCTCAAGGTCGAGTCGCGCGCTGTGCAGGAGCGCCTCGGCTACACCGGCAAGGCGCCGCGGTGGGGCATCGCGTACAAATTTCCGCCCGAGCAGGTGCAGACGGTGGTCGAGGACATCACGCTCCAGGTGGGGCGCACGGGCAAGCTGACCCCGGTCGCGCACCTGCGACCGGTCGCGGTCGCAGGCACCACGGTCGCGCGCGCGACCTTGCACAACGAGGATTTCATACGAGAGAAAGATATCCGCGTCGGCGACACGGTCATCCTCCAGAAGGCGGGCGACATCATCCCCGAGATCGTCGCGGTCATCAAGGGACTCCGGCCGAAGGGCGCGAAGCCGTGGCATTTCCCGACGCACTCGCCGCTGTGCGGCGGGGACGGGCGCGTCGAGCGCGTCCCCGGCGAGGCGGCGCACCGCTGCGTCGTGACGGGCTCGTTCGAGCAGAACGTGCGCCGGATCGCCCACTTCGCGGGCAAGAGCGCGCTCGACATCGACGGCTGCGGCAAAGAGACGATCCGAACGCTCATGGAGCACGACCTCGTCGCCGACTTCGACGATCTCTTCGAGCTCACCCGGGACGAGCTCCTCGCGCTTGACGGGTTCGAAGAGACGAAAGCGGCGAATCTTATCGCAGCGATCCGCGCGGCGCGGCAGGTGCCGCTCGATCGTCTGCTCATCGGCCTCTCGATCCCGCACGTCGGCGAAGAGAACGCGTATCTCCTCGCGACGCGCTTCGCCACGCTCGCGGCGCTCAAGAAGGCGCGCGTCGAGACGCTCGCGAAGACTGCGGGCATCGGCCCGGTCATCGGCGCATCGGTCGCCGCGTGGTTCGCGCGCGAAGAGAACCAGGCGCTTCTCGCGCGTGTGCGCAAGCAGATGAAGGTGATACCGGTCGCCGCGCCCGCTGCGGGCCCGCTTGACGGGCAGACGGTCGTCGTGACCGGCACCCTCCCGACCCTCTCGCGCGACGAGGCCGAGGCGCGCGTTCGTGCGGCCGGCGGCAAGTGCGCGTCGTCCGTCTCGAAGAAGACCTCCTTCGTCGTCGTCGGCGAGAACCCGGGGTCGAAGCGCGCCCGGGCAGAATCCCTCGGCATTCCCGTTCTCGACGAGGCGGCGTTCCTGAAGCGCCTCGGCTGACCGCGCCCCCCGCGTGGCACGGGCTTTTGCTTTTTGCCGCAGGAGCACGTACTATTGACCTATATGGCGACGGAGCTCTTGACGATCGAGGAGACGCGCAAGGTGGCGCGGCTCGCCGGCCTCCCGATAACGGACGCGCAGGCAGCGCAGTTCCGCACCGAGCTCTCGGCGGTCTTGGGCTACATGGCACAGATACAGGAGCTCGACACCGACGGCGTCCCCGAGACGACGCAGGTGACCGGCCTCGAGAACATCTATCGCGACGACGTTGCAGCGCCCGAGCGCTCCTTCACGCAAGCAGAGGCGTTGCAGAACGCGAAGCGCGTCCACAAGGGCTATTTCGTCGTGGACGCCCTCATTACCAAATAGTATGGCGCTGCTCGACAAGTCGCTCACAGAGCTCGCTGCGGGCCTGCGCGCGGGCGCGTTCACGAGCGTTGATATCGTGAACGAGTGCTATGCGAACATCGAGGCGTTGCAGCCGAAGCTGAACGCCTTCATCACCGTCGTCGATAAGGAAGCCGCGCTCGCCTCGGCGCGCGAGAAGGACGCAGCGATGGCGCAGGCGGCTTCGCCGCTCCACGGCATCCCCTTCGTGCTCAAGGACTCCTACGCGACCGCGGGCGTCCGCACCACCTGCGCCTCGGACGTGCTCCGCGACTTCGTCCCGCCCGACAACGCGACCGTCTATGAGAAGCTCCTCGACGCCGGCGCGATCTTGATCGGCAAGATGAACATGGACGCATGGGGACACGGTGCGAGCTCCGAGAACACCGACTTCGGCCCGGTGAAGAACCCGTGGGACCCGGAGCGCTCGGCGGGCGGCTCGTCCGGCGGCGCGGCGGCGGCGATCGCCGCGCGGATGGCGCCGTTTGCCATCGGCGAAGACACCGGCGGCTCCATCCGGAATCCGGCCGCATGGAACAACATCACCGGCCTCAAGGTGACCTATGGCCGCGTGTCGCGCCGCGGGTGCATCGCCTACGCCTCGTCCTTCGACACGGTCGGGCCGATGGCGAAGACGGCGGAAGATTGCGCGGTCGTCCTCGAGACGATCGCGGGCCAGGACCCGCTCGACGCGACCAGCTCGAGCGCGCCCGTCCCGCGCTACCGCGCGGAGCTCGGCGCCGACCTCGCAGGGAAGGTGATCGGCGTGCCCGAGGAGTGCTTCGGTACGGGGCTCGACCCGGAGATCGCCGCGGCGATCAAGCGCGCGCTCGCGGTCTTCGAGGAGCTCGGCGCGACGGTCAAGGAGATCTCGATGCCGATGCTCGCGCACGCCATCCCCGTCTACTATCTCATCGGGCCGAGCGAGACCAGCTCGAACCTCGCCCGCTACGACGCGGTGCGCTATGGCGCGGGGCGCGACCGCTTCACCGAGGAGACGATGCGGCGCATCATGATCGGCACCTACGCGCTCTCGGCCGGCTACTACGACCAGTACTACAAGAAGGCGCAGAAGGCGCGCACGCTCCTCGTGCGCGAATACGAGCGCGCGTTCGCCTCCTGCGACGCGCTCGTGATGCCGGTGACCCCTACGCCGCCGACCCGGCTCGGCGAGCTCACCGCCGACCCGCTGCAGAATCTCCTCGCCGACATCTACACCGTCTCGCACAACCCGGTCGGCGTGCCGTCGCTCGCGCTCCCGGCCGGCTTCACCAAGAGCGGCCTGCCCATCGGGATGCAGGTGGCGGGGAAGATGTTCTCTGAGGGGCTCCTGCTCGCGCTCGGGCACGCCTATCAGTCGCGTACCGATCACCACGCTAAGAAGCCGAAGATATGAATACGACCTACACGCCGGTCATCGGGATGGAGACGCACATCGAGTTGAAGACCGCCTCGAAGATGTTCTGCGGCTGCGTGAACGATCCCTTCGGCGCCGAGGCGCCGAATACGCACACCTGCCCGACCTGCCTCGGCTTCCCGGGCGCGCTCGTCGTCCCGAACAGGAAGGCGGTCGACTGGACCATCCGCCTCGCGCTCGCGCTCAACTGTGAGGTGAGCCTCGAGAGCAAGTTCGACCGCAAGCACTACTCGTATGCCGACCTCGCGAAGGGCTATCAGATCAGCCAGTACGACCAGCCTATCGGCCACGATGGCTGGATGGAGATCGGCGAGGGCGCCGACGCGCGTCGCGTGCGCATCAACCGCATCCACCTCGAAGAGGACACCGGCAAGCTCGTGCACGAGAAGGTCGGCGGCAAAGACCTGTCGCTCGTCGACTTCAACCGCTCGGGTGTCCCGCTCGTCGAGATCGTCACCGAGCCGGACTTCAGGAGCGCGGCCGAGGCCAAGGAGTACGGGAAGAAGCTCCAGCGCATCGCGCGCTATGTCGGCGTCTCCGATGCGGACATGGAGAAAGGCTCGATGCGCCTCGAGGCGAACGTGAGCCTCACGAAGGGCGCGGTCGACTACGACGACCTCCCGCCCTACAAGGTGGAGCTCAAGAACATCAACTCCTTCCGTTTCATGGCGGCGGCGGTCGAATACGAGATCGCGCGGCAGGCACCCCTGCTCGACGCGGGCGAGCGCCTCCCGCAGGAGACCCGCGGCTGGAATGAAGCCAAGAAGGAGACCTTCTCCCAGCGCTCCAAGGAAGATGCGCAAGACTATCGCTACTTCCCCGAGCCGGACATCCCGCCGATGCGCTTCACCGCCGAGGCGGTGGCGGCCGCGCGCGCGGCGCTGCCTACCTTGCCGGATGCGCACGACGCCGCCTTCGCCGCGCTCGGCCTGCCTGCCGACACGCGCGACCTGCTCATCGAGAGCGCCGACACGGCCGCGCGGGTGCGCGCCGCGCTCGACCTCGTGGCCGACCAGAAGAAGTTCGTGAACTGGTTCGTCCGCAACCGCGCCGCGCTCGCCGACACCGCGCCCGACGCGCTCGCGAAGCGCTTCACGGCAGAGCATACGAAAGCGGCGGTGAGCGACGCCGACCTCGCCGCGTTCGTGGCGGCAGTCATCGACGAGAATCCCGACCCGGTCGCGGAGTATCGGGCCGGCAAGGAGAAGGCGCTCGGCTATCTCGCGGGCCAGGTGCAGAAGAAGGCTCGCGGCGGCGCGGACGCCGCCGCGACCACGGCACTGCTGAAGGCACAGCTCGCATAGCGTCCGCCCCGTCCTGCTATACTGGGCATATACGTATGCCCACACAGCTGAACGTCGAGTACTTCTTCCGCCTCGTCTACGACTGTCTCACCGGCACGTGCTCCACGACGCCGGGCGGCGCTTCTTTCTCCGCGCTTCTCGCGCAGGTGTGGCTCTGGATCGTCGCGGTCGGCTACCTGGCCTCGGCGGTCGCGCTCTTCATCATCATCTACGCGCTCGTGCGCCTCTTCGACATCCGCAAGCGCGAGGGCGACTACTACGGCACCCTCCTCCTCGCCGACGAGAAGGAGGCGGTGAACCCGCGCTGGACGCACATCGAGTCGCTCTCCGGGAGCGTGAATCCGAGCGACTGGCGCACCGCGATCCTCGAGGCCGACATCATGCTCGACGAGATGCTCACGAAACAGGGCTACCGGGGCGCGACCGTCGCCGAGAAGCTGCAAGAGGTGGAGCGCGCCGACTTCGCGACCCTTGGCGATGCGTGGGAGGCGCACAAGGTGCGCAATCAGATCGCGCACCAGGGCTCCTCCTTCGACCTCTCCCAGACCCTTGCCCGCCGCACCCTCGCGCATTACGAGGCCGTCTTCCGCGAGTTCGAGGCCATCTGACAAGGGTTGCGCGACACGTTTCAATTTTGTATATTGTATGAAGGCGGCATAGCCGCTCAGCAATATATC
>CAYZWA010000004.1:10954-20016 GCA_964482105.1 uncultured Candidatus Saccharibacteria bacterium | reverse complement strand
AGCTCTACCTGCTGGGGAAGTAGGGGAGAGAGAACGCGCGGGCTCTCGCCTGAAAGATATAAGGCAAAAGGGCGTATACTATAGGTATGGGAATCTTGCATGCGATCGCGGCTTTCTTCGGATGCGGCCTCTTCGGCATCGCGTGCGTGGCGCCAGCGGGCGCGCCGGCGATCATGCCGGCGGTCACGATCGCAGCATCTTCGTCGCCCGCGTCGGCGAGCGTCGTCGAGACGACCGTGCGCAGCACGGCGCGCGCGGGCGCAAACGCGAGCGGCGACGCTGAAGCGACGGCGCAAAGCATTACGGATACGAACGCCGGCTCTCACGCAACGGTGAGCAGCGTTACCAGCGCGACCGCCGGCTCACCCGGCGAGACGACCGTCACGACGACCGTGAACGGCGTCACGACCACGAAGACGATCTCAGCGCCCTACGGCGTCTCGACGAGCGTCGTCGCGGACGGCAGCGGCACGCACGCGAGCACGACGCCGCTCACCGAGGCCGATGCGGCGCGCGTCGAAGCGCAGATGCAGGCGCAGGCGGCCGCGATGCAGCAGCAGATGAGCCGGATGATCGCCGGCCAGCAGCGCTTCTTCCGCGATATGCAGGCGTCTTGGCCGGTGCCGTAGCCGCCTAGAAGGGGGGCCGGTCGCCGCTCGCGCTCGGGTAGCAGGTGTGTTACGCTGCGTGCGTATGCGCTTGACTATGCAAAGATTGTTCGCCTCGTGGCGCGGGCTCGCCTGGCCGTATCGTATCGGCGGCGCAGGCGTGGCGCTTATCGTCATCGCGGTCGGCGTGCACGTCGCGACCCGCGCCCCCGCCACGCCCGAGGCGGCACCGAGCGCCACGGCGCATGTCTCGACCGCGACGGTCGGGAGCCTCTCGACGACGGTCGCGCCGCTCTCGGTGACCGGGCAGGTGACCTCGCGCGCGCGGGCGACGGTTCTTGCGCAAACCTCCGGCACGGTCGTCGCGCTCTACCACGCGCTCGGTGATCGGGTGGCGGCGGGCGCGATTATCGCGGCCTTCGGGAACAGCAGCCAGCGCGCGGCGGTGGCGCAGGCGCAAGGCGCGCTCGACGCCGCGCGCGCCGTCGCCGCGGCCTCGAGCGGGAGTACGGCGGCGAACACGCGCGCCGGCGTCTCGGCCGCGCTCACGAGCGCCGTCGCGGCGCTCGACGACGCCGTCACGGTGCGCGCCGACGCGCTCTTCACCAACCCGCGCACCGATACCCCGGCGCTCGTGCTCACGGTGCCCGACAGCGCGCTCGTCTCGACGCTCGTCAGCGAGCGCCGCGCGATGCAGGCGACCCTCGCCGACGCGGCGCGCGCCGCCGGCCCGCTCACCGACCCCGACGCTGCGGCCGATGCGGTGACCGCCGACCTCGATGCGGCGCTCGGCTTCCTCGGCAATCTGCTCACGGCGGTCAACGAGACGCCCGCGAGCCAGGCCGCCTCGGCCGCGACGCTCGCCGGGTACCAGGCCTCGCTCGCTGCGGCGCGGAGCGAGCTCACGGCCGCGCTCTCGGGCGTGACGAGCGCGAAGAGCGCATACGATGCCAACAACCAGCCGGTCGCGCAAGCGAATGTCGCGCAGGCACAGGCCGGTCTCGAGGCAGCGGAGGCCGCGCTCGAGAAGACGCTCGTCCGGAGCCCGATCAGCGGGACCATCATCAGCCTGCCGGTCACCGAGGGCGACGTCGTCACCGCGTTCTCGCCGGTGGCGGTCGTGTCGAACCCGGGGGCGCTCTACGCCGACGTCGAGGTGACGAGCGCCGACGCGCGGACGCTCGCCGTGGGCGGCAAGGCGGCGGTCGGCGGCGTGCCGGGCGTCATTACCTCGATCGCGCCGGCCTTGGACCCCGCGACCGGCAAGATCGAGGTCAAGGTCGGCCTCACGGGCAGCACGCGCGCGCTCACCGACGGCGAGGTGGTCGCCGTCTCGCTCGACCGCGCCGCGCCGGCCGCAGCGGCCGGCGCGCAGCTGCGCATCCCGTTGAACGCGGCCAAGATCACCCCGCAGGGGCCGATCGTCTTCACGGTGACCGCGAGCTCGACCTTGGCCGCGCACCCGGTCGCGCTCGGCGCGATCCTCGGCGACCAGGTCGTCGTCTCGGGCATCACCGCCACGACGACCATCGTCACCGACGCACGAGGGCTCGCGGCGGGGCAGACGGTCGTCGTCGACGCGCCGCGCTAGCGTATGCTCTGGCTCTGGAACTTCTTCCTCGCGAAGCGCGAGTTCAGCTACGTCCTCGTCGGGACGCTCCTCGTCGCGGGCCTGTTCGCGCTCGTCGCGATACCGAAGGAGAACTACCCGGCCATCGTCATCCCTGACGGGTTCGTCGTCGTGACGCTGCCCGGCGCCTCGGCCGCCGACATGGAGACGCTGGTCACCGACAAGCTCGAGAACAAGATTTCCGGCGTCAGCAATATCGACACGATGACCTCGACCTCGGCCGACGGCGTCTCCGAGGTGGTCGTACAGTTCGTCGCGAGCGCCAATGTGAACCAGTCGATCCAAGACCTGCGCGACGCGGTCGCGCAGGCGGTGCCGAACCTGCCCGCAGACGCCTCGGCCCCGCAGGTGCTCAAGGTGAACTTCAACGACCAGCCCATCCTCGTCGCGTCGATCGCGGGCGACCTGCCGCCCGCCGCCTTTGCCGCGCTCGGGAAGACCGTCTCCGACGACCTGACGCGCGTGAGCGGCGTCTCGACGGTCTCGGTGGCGGGCATGCCTGATCGCGAGGTGGATGTGGTGGTGCGCAAGGAGGCGCTCGCGCAGTACCACCTCTCGCTCGCGAGCGTCATCGCCGCTATCGGCGCGAGCAACGCCGCGCTCCCGGCAGGCTCGATCTCGATGGACGGGGTCAACTACGATGTCGCCTTCAAAGGCGGCATCACCGACCCCGCGCAGATACAGAACATCGCGGTAGGGCGGTCGGGCGACGCACCGATCTACCTGCGCGATATCGCGCTCATCGCCGACGGGCTCGCGCCGGCGACCTCCTACTCGCGCCTCTCGCTCGCAGGGAAGCCCGCCGAGCAGGCGATTACGCTCACCGTGTACCGGCAGTCGGGCGCGAGCATCGAGGGGACCGCGAACGCCGTGCGCGCCGAGCTCGGCCGCCTCCAGGGCACGACCCTCAAGGGGATGCAGGTCCTCATCCCGCCCGCGACCGACCAGGGCACGCAGATCGCGAAACAGCTCGGCGACCTCGCAGACACGGGGCTCGTCACCGTGCTCCTCGTCATCCTGGTGCTCCTCGTCGCGATCGGCTGGCGCGAAGCCCTGGTCGCCGCGCTCTCGATCCCGCTCTCGTTTCTCATTGCCTTCCTCGCGCTCTACCTGACCGGCAACACGCTCAACTTCATCAGCCTGTTCGCGCTCATCCTCGCGGTCGGTATCCTCGTCGACTCGGGCATCGTCGTGACCGAGGCGATCCACGCGCGCGTGCGCACCTACGGCGACCCGCTCGCGGCCGCGCACGCGGCGCTCGCCGACTACGCGTGGCCGCTTATCGCCGGCACCATGGCGACGGTCGCTGTCTTCGCGCCGCTCTTCTTCATCCGCGGCATCATCGGCGCGTTCATCGCGGGCATCCCGTACACGCTCATCTTCGTCCTCATCGCGTCTATCTTCGTCGCGCTCGGCATCGTGCCGCTTATCGCCATCCTCATGACGAAGCGTGGCGCGCCGAGCCGTCTCACGCGCGCGCAGGAGCGCATCACCGAGGGCGTGACGGCCTGGTACGAAGGGATGCTCCGCGCGCTCCTCGCGCGTCGCCGCGCGCAGCGCATCTTCCTGTGGACCCTGGGCACACTCTTCGTCCTCTCGCTTTTCCTGCCGTTCACCGGTCTCGTACAGGCGGTCTTCTTCCCGGCGGCAGACCAGGACTTCGTCTTCATAAATATCGAGACGCCGCAGGGGACGACGCTCGCCAAGACCGACCTCGCCGTCCGCGAGGTCGAGGAGCTCCTGTATCGGGATCCGGACATCGCCTCCTTTCAGACGACGGTGGGGCAGAGCTCGGCGCTCGCGGGCGGCGGCGCGCTCGGTGCGGGCGGCACGTCGGGGAGCGACGTCGCGAACATAACCGTGAACCTGCCTCCGGGCCACGCCACCACGAGCACCCAGGTCGTCACCGACCTCGAGCGCCGGCTCGCGCCGGTCACCGATGCGACCGTGCAGGTGCTCCAGCAGTCGTCCGGCCCGTCCTCCGGCGCGCCGATCCAGATCCAGTTCGAAGGCAACGATCTCGACGCGCTCATCACCGCGGCTAATCGCGGCAAGGAGCTCCTCGCCGCCATCCCGCACGTGACGAACGTCACGTCGAGCACCGAGAACAACGGCACGGCGTTCGACCTCTCGATCGACCGGGCGAAGGCCGCGGCGCTCGGGGTCACGACCGCGCAGGTCGCGCAGCTGCTGCGCGCCGCGGTGAACGGCGTCACGGCGACGACGATCACCGAGCCCGGGCAGAACATCGACGTCGTCGTGCGGCTGAACCTGAACCCGGATTATGCGACGCCCGCCGATACGACGCACACGACGCTCGACAGCATCAAGAACCTCACCATCCCCGGCGCGTCCGGCCCGGTGCTCCTCGGCAGCATCCTCACCGACTCTCTGGGGCAGAGCAACGCAGCCATCGCGCACAAGGATACGATGCGCATCGAGACCGTCTCCGCATACCCGGGCCCGGAGACGACGACGAGCGCGGTTATCGCGGCCTTCAAGAAGGAGATCGGCACGCTCGACCTGCCGCCGGGCGTGAGCGTCTCCTACGGCGGAGAGACGCAGGATATCAACCAGTCATTCACCGACATGTTCGTCGCGCTCGTCGCGGGGCTCGTGCTCATGTTCATGATCCTCATCGTGGCGTTCAACTCGGTCCGCTACACGACCTACCTGCTCATCATCGTGCCGCTCTCTCTGATCGGCGTCCTCGACGGGCTCGCCTTCGTGGGACAACCGATCTCCCTCACGTCGCTCCTCGGCGTCATCGCGCTCGGCGGGGTCATCGTCAATCACGCCATCATCCTCATGGACTCGATGATCCGCCGGCTCGAAGGCGGCGACGGCGAGTCGCGCCTTGACCTCGTGGTGCGCGCGGCGGCGACGCGGCTGCGGCCGATCGTCCTCACGACCGTGGCGACGGTCGTCGGCATGGTGCCGCTCGCGCTCTCGAACGCGTCGTGGGGGCCGCTCGCCTTCGCGGTCATGTTCGGCCTCACCTTCGCGATCGTGCTCACGCTCGTCCTCGTGCCGATGCTCTTCTACCGCTCGCTCGAACGCGCCGCCCCCGAGGCGAAGTAGCGGAGTGGCGAGTACGCCTCGGGGGGCGGCGCGGGGGTACAATGCGTGCATGACGCGCGGCAGATGGATGGTGCTCATCGGGCTTGCGCTCCTCGTCGCGGCGCTTACGGGCGGGGCCGCCTATAGGACACGCGGGCCGGCGGCAGAGCCGCCGGCCCGCGCCCCGCTCTCCGCGACCTTTGCCGGCGTGTCCTTGAGCATCGAGCTCGCTACCACGACCGCTGCCCGTGAGCTGGGCCTCGGCGGCCGCGCGAGCGTGCCGGAGGGGTACGGGATGCTCTTCGTCTTCGCCACATCGTCGCGGTACGGCTTCTGGATGAAGGACATGCGGGCGCCGATCGACATCTTCTGGCTCGATGACGCGGGGCGGGTCGTCACCGTCGCGCCGGGCGTGGCGACCTCGACCTACCCGCATGTCTTTTATCCGAGCGCGCCGGCGCGGTATGTCCTTGAGACGGCCGCAGGCTTCGCCCGCGCGCACGGCGTCGCGACCGGTATGCCACTCGTTTTGAGTGGTGTCACTTCTGTTTCAGAATGACACTGTCCACAGGTGGTCGGGGCAGTTCTGGAGTATCCTGAGAGAATCCGTTATCCGCCTCTCATCTGTCGTCACTCATGCCTAAAGTCGCCACATCCCCCGTCCGCGCTACCCCAGCCGTCGTTACCGATATGCAGGAGAAGCTCTCTCGCGAGACCCGACGCTATCGCGAGCTCATCCCGAAGGTGGAGAAGCGCGACGGGCGGCTCGTCGACTTCGACTTCGAGAAGATCGTGAACGCCATCCAGCGTGCGATGGCAGAGGTGAGCGAGGGAGGTCACGACGACGCGGTCCTCGTCGCGCACCAGGTGGCAGGCGAGCTCGCGCGCTTCGGCAAGAAGTATAAGAGCTTCCTCCCCACGGTCGAGGGCATGCAAGACTCGGTCGAGAAGTTCCTCATGCTGAACGACTTCACCGCCTCCGCGAAGGCCTACATCCTCTACCGCGACAAGCGCGCGCAGATGCGCGTGGTCGAGGAGACCGTGTCGCCGGAAGCGCGTGCAGCCATCGCCGAGAGCAGCAGGTACTTCGAGACGCCGTATCAGGAGTTCATCTTCTACCAGTTCTACTCGCGCTGGGATGAGCAGCTCGGCCGCCGCGAGACCTGGATCGAGGCGATCGACCGCTTCATGGATTTCATGCGCGAGCGCATGGGCACGAAGCTCACCGAGAAGGAGTACGCAGAGGTGCGCGAAGGCATCCTGAACCGCGAGATCTCGCCCTCGATGCGTCTCCTCTGGTCGGCGGGGAAGGCGGCGCGCGTGACCGACGTGACCGCGTACAACTGCGCATACATCGCGCCGACCAGCTGGCGCGACCTGTCCGAGATCATGTATCTCTCGATGTGCGGTGCCGGGGTCGGCTTCGCGGTGGAGCCGGAGAACGTCGAACGGTTCCCCCAGATACAGAAGCAGACGGGCAAGAAGGCGCCGACGATCGTGGTCGAGGACAGCAAGGTCGGCTGGTGCGAAGCCTACGCGGCGGCGTGCGAGGCGTGGGCCGGCGGCAAGGACGTCGACATCGACTACTCGAAGATCCGTCCGGCCGGCGCGCGCCTCGAGACCATGGGCGGCCGTGCATCGGGCCCCGCGCCCCTCATGGAGCTCATGCAATTTACGCGCAAGAAGATGCTCGCGCGCCAGGGCCGTCGCTTGATGCCGATCAACCTGCACGACATCATCTGCCAGATCGGGCTCATCGTCGTGGCCGGCGGCGTGCGCCGGAGCGCGCTCATCTCGCTCTCGTCGCTCGACGACATCGAGCTGCGCGACGCCAAGAAGGGCGCCTTCTGGCAGACGGAAGGGCAGCGCTCCATGGCCAACAACTCCGCGGTCTACGAGACGAAGCCGTCGGCGATGGAGTTCTTCCACGAGTGGACGGCGCTCATCACGAGCAACGCGGGCGAGCGAGGCATATTCAACCGCGGCGGACTCGAGACCCAGGTGCCCGCGCGCCGGTGGAAGGCGCTCAAAGACGAGAAGCAGGTCGGCATGAACCCGTGCGGCGAGATCTACTTGCGCTCCAAGCAGTTCTGCAACCTCTCCTCGATCGTGGTGCGGCCGCAGGACACGATGGCGGGTTTGAAGCGCAAGATGCGCCTCGCGACCCTGCTCGGCACCTACCAGGCGACGCTTACGCACTTCGAGTATCTCTCACCCGAGTGGAAGGCGAACTGCGAAGAAGAGCAGCTGCTCGGCGTCTCGATCACCGGATACTTCGACAACCCGATCATCCGCGATGACCAGAATCTCGACACGCTCCGCGAGGAGGGCATCCGGGTGAACCGCGAGTACGCGAAGCGCTTCAAGACGAATCCGTCGACCGCGATCACCTGCGTGAAGCCCCACGGCAACTCGGGCCAGCTGCTCGGCGTCGGCTCGGGGATGCATCCGTGGTTTGCGCCGTACTTCATCCGCCGCGTGCGCATCAGCGTCAACGACCCGCTCCTGAAGCTCGCTGAGGATCAGGGCGTGCCGGTCAAGCCCGAAGTGGGGTACTCGACGAGCAATGCCACGACCATGGTGCTCGAGTGGCCGGTCAAGGCGCCGGAGGGGGCGATCGTCACGAAAGACGTCTCGGCGCTCGACATGCTCGCGGAGTGGAAGCGTTTGAAAACACGCTTCACCGAGCAGAATCCGTCGGTCACCATCTACGTGGGCGACGACGAGTGGGTGAAGGTGGCGAACTTCGTGTATGAGAACTGGGACATCGTCGGCGGGCTCTCCTTCCTCCCGCGCAACGACCATGTCTACCAGCTCGCGCCGTATGAGGAGATTACCAAGGAGGAGTACGAGCGCCGCAAGGCCGCCCTCGGGCATATCGACTTCGCGAAGCTCGGCATCTACGAGAAGCACGACCAGACCAATGGTGCCAAAGAGCTCGCCTGCGCCGGCGGTACGTGTGAGATCTGATGACCAGCGATGAGATTACGGCGCGCGTGCGCTCATATGGACCTCGTACGTCCATAGATTTACTCAAGGGTTAATTTGTTCAATAGATTGTCCTCTTGTTCCGCCTCGGCGAGGTATTGGCGGAGTGCCTCGTGCGGATCGCCGAGCGCCTCCTTGAGGAAGGAGGTGGTGAGAATGGAAGGAAAGTTTTTCGTCCCGGCGTAATCGAGGTAGCTGCTCCAGCGGTACCTGTCGAGGTGTGCGAGCGCATCTGCCCTGTTCGCTACGGTGCCGGTGTCTCTGACGCGCCATCCTTCCGCGCCCTTGAGGTAATCAAGCGGGTTCAAATGGATATAGTGGAGAATGTAGAGGAAGTGCGCGTCGCGTTCGATTGCAACTTTCTTGGTACGGCTCTGGAAGAGTGTGCCGATGCGCCCGTGCCGCTCGTTGAAATACTTGGCAAACCCGGTATTCAACTTGCGCAAGAATGCGGTTATGCCGCCCTCTGCGAGTTCGGACAAGAGCAGATGGTAGTGATTCTTCATCAGCACCCAGCCATGAATATCCACCAATCGTTCCCGTGCCCGGTGCATATATGGACGTACGAGGTCCATAGATTTGGATCTGAAGAAATAGCCGAGGTTTGGGTTTGCGGGAGCGGAATCGTTGAATTCGTAGAGATTGTGGACGAATCGCACGCGGTCAAGGTCATCCATGAACAGATCTCGCCCGTCTACTCCGCGATTGAGTGCATGTATGAGCTGCATATAACCAGCAGTATACTCCATATATGGACGTACGAGGTCCATAGATTG
>CAYZWA010000004.1:0-10854 GCA_964482105.1 uncultured Candidatus Saccharibacteria bacterium | reverse complement strand
CGCCCGAAGCAGAGCACCCCGCGCCGTAGGCGCGGGGTGCTCATGTATTGCGGGTCTCGGTCGATAAGCCGAATTCTGTCGCGGACGGTCATTTGTCTAGGCCCTCGATTGCTCGGGGGCTCGAGCGGCACTTCCCTCGATTGCTCTTCGGGACACGGCCTTGCATGCGGGTAAGGATTTGCTCGTTGCACCCTCGTCTCTCGACGAGATTCTCCCCGAAGGGAGCCCTCGGCTCGCGCTCTCGGGCGTCACTGTAGGCACCTCTATCCTCGCGGACGACGGGCGTTACCCGCTACCTGTTGCCGGCCGGGCCGGCGCATGTTCGGACTTTCCTCCCGGCGCACATGAGGCACGCCGGGCGACCGTCTGACCGGGACCCGTGTATGACTATACCACAGAATGCCGCTGTGGATGAAGCAGCGCGGCATGTGGACGCCGGTGAGCTATACTATCTCGTATACCCTATTTATCCGCCATAGTAGTTATACGCATCCATGCCGTCATCCGCTGAATCCGCCGCGCCCGTCCGCCAGAATGCGGGCGTGCTCGCGCTCCTTATCGTGCTCGTGGTCATCATCTTCGCGTTCTATCCGGCGACGAGCGTCCCGTTCGCCACTATCAAATCGTCGGTCGTCGCGCTCGGCGCGATCGTCGCGGGTGCCGTGTACATCCTCACGCGTCTCGGGCGGGGGAATATCGTGTTCCCGTCGTCGGCGCTCGTCGGTGCGCTGTGGCTGCCGGCGGTGGCGTATCTCGCCTCGGCCCTCTTCTCGCCTGAAGGGTTCTCCTCGGCGCTGTGGGGGTCGCTCCTTGCGCCGGACACGCTCGGCTTCATGCTCGCCGCGACCGTGCTCGGCGCGGTCGCGACGCTCGCGGTGCGCCGGAGCGATCACTATCGGCGTTTCTTCACGGTCGGCGCATACGTCTTCGGCGTACTCGCGGCGCTCTCGCTCGCGGCGGTGATCATCGGGCAGTTCGCCCCGCGCTTCGTGTCGCCCGCGTTCTCGCCGATAGGCTCGTTTGCCGACCTTGCCTCGGTGCTCGGCCTCGGCACCATCATCACGCTCGTTGCGCTCCGGTTCCTTACGCTCTCGTCGCGCGCGCGCGGATGGCTCACCGGCGTCGCAGCCGTGTCCCTGTTCCTCATCGCGCTCGCGAACGACTCGGCGGTGTGGACGATGCTCGCGCTCGTATCGCTCGGCTTCTTCGTCGAGGCGATCATGCGCCGGTCTGGCCGCGGCGCGGCAGAGGACAGCGACCTCGATGATGCGACGCTCATCGACGAATCGTCGGTCGAGACGCGCGGGGCGGCGCTGCCGCTCGGGTATCCGCTCGTCGTGCTCGCCGTGTCGCTCTTCTTCCTCCTCGGCAGCGCCTTGAGCGGCGCGCTCGCGGGCAGCCTGCACATGAGCTCCTTCTCCGTGCGCCCCTCCTGGCAGTCGACCTTTACGGCGGCGCAGCATGCGCTCGAGACGAGCCCGGTCTTCGGCTCGGGGCCAGGCACGTTCGGCGCCACGTGGCTCGCGTCTCGTGATGCCTCACTGAACGCGACCCAGTTCTGGAACGCGAACTTCTCCTCCGGCGTCGGCTTCGTCCCGACCTCGTTCGCGACGACCGGCCTCCTCGGCGTCGCGGCATGGATACTCTTCTTCGCGTTCTTCCTCGTAATCGGGCTCCGGATGCTGCTGCGCCGCACGCCCGAGGACCCCTTCGTGCGATTCACCGCGGTGGCGTCCTTCCTCGGCGCGCTGTACCTCTTCACGCTCGCGACGGTCATGCTGCCGTCTGCGACGCTCCTCGTGCTTGCCTTCGTCTTCGCCGGCATCTTCATCTCTACGACGCGCTATGCGGCGCGCGGGCACCAATGGGGCGTCATCTTCTCGCGGAGCCCGCGCCTGGGATTCGTGATCGTGTTCGTGCTCACCATCCTCCTCCTCTCCTCGATCGTCGCCGCGTACGCGCTCGCCGAGCGGTATCTCGCGGTCGTCTACCTGTCGCAGTCGGTCGCGGCGCTCTCGGCCGGCTCGGTCGATGCGGCCGACCAGGCAGCACAGAAGTCGCTCTCGTTCGCGCCTTCGGCGGGGGCGTATCAGGTCGAGATCGGTGTCGCGACGTCGCGCTTGAGCACGATCGCAGCCTCCTCGACTATGGACGCGGCGACGGCCAAGCAGGCGTATCAGACGGCGCTCTCGAGCGGCGTCGCCGCCGGCACGGCCGCGACGGCTGTCGCTCCGGGCGACTATCAGAGCTGGGTGCTTCTCGGCGGCCTCTACGCACAGGCGGTGCAGGTGGGCGTGCCGGGCGCGTACGCGAAGGCGCAGGACGCCTACAGCCACGCGCAGGCGCTCGATCCCACCGACCCGCAGATCCCGTATGCGATCGCGCAGCTCAATCTCGCGAACAAGGATACGAAGGGCGCGGAGGCGGCGCTCAAGCAGGCGGTCGCGCTGAAGCCCGACTACACCGACGCGGTCTTCCTGCTCTCGCAGCTCCAGGCGCAGAACGGCGAGCTCAAGGACGCGCTCAACTCGGCGCTCCAGGCGGCCTACTTCACGCCGAACAACCCGAGCATCCTCTTCCAGATCGGCGTGCTCTATGTCGCGCAGGGCAATCTGACCGATGCGGCTGCGGCGTTCACTGCTGCGGTGCAGGCGAACAGCCAGTTCGCAAATGCGCGGTACCTGCTCGCGGCGATCAAGGCGAAGCAAGGCGATACGTCGTCGGCCATCACCGAGCTCCAGGCGATCGCCAAGCTCTCGAGCAGCAACGCGACGGCGCTCGCGCCGCAGATCGCGGATCTTGAGGCAGGGAAGGACCCTTTCCCGGCGAACCTCCTCACCGCCTCTTCGACGCCCGCGCAGTAGTGCGGCACACGGTTTATGCAGAGCGCGCCCGCGGCTTCCGGCCGCGGGCGCGCTCTGCTGATGCGGATAGGATAGGGTAGAATGTGGTCATGGTTCAGCGGATGATGAAACGCCTCATGGCGCCGGTGCGCGGCTTGCACCAGGCCGCGTACCTGCTTGCCGCGCTCACGCTCGCCTCGCAGGTGCTCGCGCTCCTGCGCGACCGCACCTTCGCCCACACCTTCGGCGCGGGGCACACGCTCGACCTCTACTACGCCGCCTTCCGCGTGCCGGACATCGTCTTCGCGCTCGTCTCGTCGCTGGTCTCCGCGTACATCATCATCCCGCGCATCACGGGCCTCGACCGTGAGAAGACCGTGCGCCTGCTCTCCGAGTCGTCGACCTTCCTCCTCGCGGGCGGCGGCCTCATCTGCCTCGTGCTCGGCATCTTCATGCCGCAGATCCTCACGCTCCTCTACCCGTCGCTCATGGCCTCTGCCGACGGGAGCGGCTTCGTGCTCCTCGCGCGCATCCTGCTCGTGCAGCCCATCCTGCTCGGCCTCTCGGGCGTCCTCGGGAGCGTGACCCAGGTGCACCGCCGCTTCCTGCTCTTCGCGCTCTCGCCGGTGCTCTACAACCTCGGCATCATCGGCGGTACGGTGCTCCTCTATCCCTCCTTCGGGCTCGTCGGCATCGGCGCGGGCGTCGTCCTCGGCGCGGTCGCGTATCTCGCGGTGCATATCCCGGTCGTCATCGCTGCGGGGGTCGTGCCGCGGCCCCGGCTCCCGACCGTGTCACTCATGGCGCCGGTCGTCGCCACCTCCATCCCGCGTACGCTGGCGCTCAGCGTCAACTCCTTCATGCTGCTCGCGCTCACGATGCTCGCGGCGCGCCTCGCGACGGGCTCGGTGTCCGTCTTCACCTTCGCGACCAATCTCGAAGCGGTGCCGCTCGCGCTCATCGGTTCCTCCTACGCGGTGGCGGCCTTCCCGGCCTTGTCTGAAGCGGCAACGCCCGAGCGGCGCGCCGAGTTCACCCGCATCCTCTCGACCGGTGCGCGCCACATCATCCTCTGGTCGCTCGTCGCGCTCGGCCTCGTCGTCGTCCTGCGGGCGCATCTCGTGCGGGTCATCCTCGGCACCGGTGCCTTCGACTGGGACGCGACCCGCCTCACCGCCGCGCTCCTCGCGATCCTCATGGTCGGGCTCGTGGGCGACGCGCTCGAGCTCCTCTTCGCCCGCGCGCTCTACGCCGCGCGACAGTCGTGGCGCCCCTTGTTCTACCAGCTCGCCGGCGGCGGCCTCACCGTGGTGCTCGCGTTCGTCTTCCTGAAGCTCCCGGGCAGCGGCCTGCCCGCGACGCTCGCGAGCCTCCTCAAGGTGGGTGGCGTGCCGGGTGCGACCGTCCTCCTGCTCGCTGTCGCGAACGTCATCGGCCAGTTCGTCATCGTCGGCTTCTTGCTCTTCGGCCTCCGTTCGCTCGCGCCCGCGCTCGCTCGCTCGCTCCTGAAGCCGCTCTTCGACGGGAGCATCGCCGCACTCGCGGGCGGCGCGGCGGCGTACCTCGTCCTCGCCATCGAGGGCGGTATCGCGCCCCTCACCACGCTCATCGCCGTCTTCCTGCAAGGGTTCGTGGCCGGCGTGGTCGGGCTCGCCGCCGCTGCCACCGCGCTCTACCTCCTCGAGAACGAAGAGTTCCGCATCGTGGTCGGCGCGCTCCGGCGCCTCATACACCGCGCGCGCAAGTCGAGTGCCCTTGCCCCTTCAGCCGAGGAAGTGATTTCCTGACGGCTACTCCAAGTGTGTCTCCTGATCCGCAGCCGCGGCGCGGCGGGCGAGGGCGGGGTGCTGTTGCAGATCGGGGTCGGCCGCGACGAGCTGCGCGGCTTCAGTGCGCGCGGCCTCGACGAGCTTCGGGTTCTTGAGCGCTTCCATCGCGAGATCGGAGACGCCCCACTGCCGAGAGCCCGCGAGCTCGCCCGCGCCGCGCAGCGCGAGGTCGTACTCGGCGAGAGCGAAGCCGTCTTTGGCGGTCGCGAACGCCTTCAGGCGCTCGCGTGTCGCGGGGCCGAGCGACTCGGGCAGAGCGAAGCAGTACGCCTGGTGTGTCGAGCGGATGACGCGGCCGCGCAGCTGGTGGAGCTGCGAGAGGCCGAAACGCTCGGCACCCTCGATGAGGATGACCGCCGCCTCGGGCACGTTCACCCCGACCTCGACCACCGAGGTCGCGACGAGGATCTGTGTCGCGCCATCGGCGAAGCGCGCCATCGCCGCCTCCTTTTCTGCCGGGGTCATCTTGCCGTGGAGCGTGCCGATCGAGGCGTCGGGGAAGACCTCCTTCTTGAGCCGCGCTGCCTCGGCTTTGACCGACTTGGCCTGGAGCGCGAGCTCTCTCTCCGGGTCGGGCTCGTCGATGCGCGGGCAGATGACGTAGGCGCGGCGGCCCTCCGCGAGCTCTGTGCGCACGCGCGCGTAGGCCAGATCACGCTTCTCGGGGCCGAGGACGGCGGTCTCGACCGGCTTCCGGCCTGCGGGCAGCTGGTCGAGGAGGGTGAGGTCGAGGTCGCCGTAGAGCGTGAGCGCGAGGGTGCGCGGGATCGGTGTCGCGGTCATCGATAGTAAGTGCGGCACCGCGCCGCCCTTGGTCACGAGCCTTTGCCGATGCGCGGTGCCGAAGCGGTGCTGCTCGTCGATGATGGCGTAGGCGAGGTGCTTGAAGACGAGCGAGCGCTCGACGAGCGCGTGCGTGCCGATGACGATGGGGATGGTGCCCTCGGCGACCCGCTTCTTGAACGCCGCCTTCGACACTTTCGCCGACTCCTCATAGCGCACCTTCGACGGGAAGACGCGCGCCTCGCTGCCGGTGAGGAGGCCGATCGGGATCGGGTGATCTTTGAAATAGGCGATGAAGGTGGAGAAATGCTGCTTGGCGAGGATCTCGGTGGGGCAGAGGTAGGCGACCTGGAGCGCGCCGGCCATGCGCCCCGGCGGCAGCGAGGTCGCGACAAGGTAGGCGGTCGCGGCGGCGACCGCGGTCTTGCCGCTCCCCACGTCTCCCTCGAGGAGCCGGAGCATCGGCCGCGCGCGGGCGAAGTCGGCGGCGATGGCGTCGATGGCCTGCGTCTGTGCGACGGTTGCCGGGAAGGGGAAGGAGGCGACGAAGCGTGCGAGCGCCGCGCGGTCGACCGCGACCGGTAGCGCGCGCTCCTGATCGAGCGCGCGCCGGCGCTGCTGCATCACGATCTGGAGCGCGAACACCTCCTCGAAGGCGAAGCGCTTGCGCGCTGCGGCCGCGTCGCGCGCGCTGCGCGGCGCGTGGATGAAGACGAGCGCGGCGGAGAGTGTCGGGAGCGTGTAGCGCGCGAGGATCTCGGGCGGGATCGGGTCCTCGAGCGCCTCGTGCACGCCACGCGCGATGCATTTCTTGGCTGCGTGCGAGAGCCAGAGCGACGAGACGCCCTTGCTCTCGGGATAGACGGGATACAGCTCTTGCGCCGGAGTGGGAATGTTAAACATTCCCATGTCAGACTGGGAATGTTTAACATTCCCACTTGTGAAGAGCGACTGGTGCACCGCCTCGGGGCTCGCGTCTGACCGCGTTATCTCGGGGTTGGCGAGATACGCTTTCGCCCCCTCGCCGGCGACGCGCCCCGACACCTTGACCACCATCCCGTCGTGGAGCGATTTGGCGATATAGGGTTGCGAGAACCACATCATCTTTATCTTCCCCGAGGCGTCCTCGAGCCACGCTTCGGCGACGGGCCGGCGCGTCTTCCAGGTCTTGCGCACGTCGGGCTTGCGCACCGTGCCGTAGAGGGTCACCTCGGCACCGGCCGCGATGCCCGCGATGGTGCCCGTCGGCCCCGCATTCTCGTAGCGGGAGGGGACGTGGTAGAGCAGGTCGCGCACCGTCGCGATGCCGAGCTTCTTCAAGGCCGCTTTCTGCTCCGGCCGCAGCCGCGGGAACCGCGCGGTCACCAGGTCGTCGGGATGCATGAATGCAGTATAGTGCGCTCGCGGCCATGCCGCCACGCATGGTATGCTAGGCGCATGAGTCGCAAGACGTTCGTCTGGGGCGGAATGTTCATCGGGTCGTCGCTCGGGAGCATCGTGCCCGGGCTCTGGGGCGGGAGCTTCTTCGACCCGTCCTCGGTGCTCCTCGGCGGCGTCGGCGGCATTCTCGGTATCTGGGGCGGGTTCAAGCTCTTCTCGGCGCTCGGGCTGTAGCGCGCCCTCTCTTCATGTCCTGGTTCGTCCCGGCGTTATCCTCACTCCTCGCGGCCGCGCGAGCGGTATACTTACGCTTCATCACCACTTTCCATGACGACCAAAACCATCATCGACACCTATAAGAAGACCGGCGCGCGTATCGAGACCCGGGCGCGGGTCAAGCTCAAAGGGAAGGCCGACTTCTCGCTCTGGTACACGCCCGGCGTCGGCGCCGCGTCGACGTACCTCGCGAAGCATCCGAAGGATGCGCGCAAGATGTCGATCAAGCGGAACAGCGTCGCCATCGTCTCGGACGGATCGGCGGTCCTCGGGCTCGGCGATATCGGCCCGTACGGCGCGCTGCCGGTGATGGAAGGGAAGGCGCTCATCTTCAAGGAGCGCGCCCATGTCGATGCATGGCCGCTCGTCGTCGATACCCACGACCCGGACGAGATCGTGCGCGTCGTGAAGGCGATCGCGCCGAACTTCGGCGGTATCAATCTGGAGGACATCAAGGCGCCCGGGTGCTTCGAGGTGGAGCGCCGGCTCATCGAGGAGCTCGATATCCCCGTCATGCACGACGACCAGCACGGCACCGCGATTGTCGTCCTCGCGGCGCTCACGAACGCGGCGCGGGTGGTAGGGAAGCCGCTCAAGAAGCTCACGGTCGTGATGACCGGCGCGGGCGCGGCAGGGACGGCGGTCGCGCGGCTCCTCGTCGCGGCGGGGATCAAGGATATCGTCATGCTCGATCGCGCGGGCGTCATCCACGCTGGCCGCGAAGGATTGAACACGCACAAGGCTGCGCTCGCGGCGCTCACGAACCCGCGCGGCGTCTCGGGCGCGCTCTCTGACGCGCTTGCGGGCGCCGACGCCTTCATCGGCCTCTCGGGCAAGGGGCTCCTCACGGCGGCAGACGTGTCCAGGATGGCGCCACAGCCGATCGTCTTCGCGCTCGCGAACCCCGACCCGGAGATCCTGCCGAGCGAGGCGAAGAAGGCGGGCGCGGCGGTCGTCGCGACGGGCCGCAGCGACTTCCCGAACCAGGTCAACAACGCGCTCGTCTTCCCGGGCATCTTCCGCGGTGCGCTCGACCGGGGCGTGAAGCGCATCACCGAGGCGACCAAGCTCCGCGCCGCCCACGCGCTCGCCGGCCTCGTCAAGAAGCCGACCGCCGCGAAGATCATCCCCGATATCCTCGACCGCCGCGTCGTACCCGCCATTGCTGCGGCGGTGCGGTAGTATGGTGGTATACTGAACCATATGTCTATCACCACCATCAGCATCCTTGTCATCCTGGTGGCCGTCGTCCTCTGGGCGATTGTCGCCTATAACCGCCTCGTCACGCTCACGAATCGTGCCAAGGAGGCCTGGGCTGACATCGAGGTGCAGATGAAGCGCCGCTACGACCTCATCCCGAACCTGGTCGAGACGGTCAAGGGCTACGCCTCGCACGAGAAGACCGTGCTCGAAGACGTGACCGCCGCGCGTACCACCGCGATGGGCGCGACCGGTGCTCCCGACAAGGCGGCGGCCGAGAACGCGCTCGCCGGGACGCTCAAGTCGCTCTTCGCCGTCGCCGAGAACTACCCGAACCTGAAGGCGAATGAGAACTTCCTCCAGCTGCAGCGCGAGCTCGGCGACACCGAGGATAAGATCCAGGCGTCGCGCCGCTTCTACAACTCGACCGTCATGGCGCTCAACACCGCGGAGCAGTCCTTCCCGGGCAACGTGATCGCGAACTCCTTCAGCTTCAAGCCGATGGACCTCTTCGAGCTCGCCGAGGCCGACGCCGCAGCCAAGGAGCCGGTCAAGGTGCAGTTTTAACCGACAGAAAGCGCAAAGGCGCGCGCCGGCTTCGCCGGCGCGCGCCTTTTCCCGTTTCTGCTATCATATCACTCATGGACCTGTACTCCGCTCGATCGAGCAATCTCCGCCGCACCTGGTTCCTCATGGCGGGCTTCCTGGTGCTCGTCATCGCGGTCGGGTACGGCATCGCCTGGTACTACCAGACGCCGGGCATCCTCTACGCCGCGGTCATCTTCGCGCTCCTCACCAACGTCTGGAGCTACTGGTACAGCGACCGCGTCGTGCTCTCGATGACGAACGCGCGCCCGGCGACGCGCGAGCAATACTTCGACTTCTACACCGTGACCGAGAACCTCGCCATCACCGCCGGCCTGCCGAAGCCCCGGCTCTACGTGATCGACGACCCGGCGCCGAATGCGTTTGCCACCGGCCGCGACGAGAAGCACGCGGTCGTCTGCGCGACCTCAGGCCTGCTCCAGATGATGACTCGCCCCGAGCTCGAGGGCGTCATCGCGCACGAGCTCTCGCACGTGAAGAACCGGGACATCCTGCTCATGACCGTGGCGGTCGTGCTCGCCGGCTTTCTCGCCATCCTCGCCGACATCTTCCTGCGCCTCTCCTTCTTCGGCGGCGGGCGCGACCGCGAGGGCGGCGGCAACCAGCTCGCGCTCATCCTCACGGTTATCGGCATCATCTTGGCACCCTTCGCCGCGCAGCTGATCCAGCTCGCCATCTCCCGCAAGCGCGAATACCTCGCCGACGCCTCGGGCGCGCTCCTGACCCGCTACCCCGAGGGCCTCGCCTCGGCGCTCCAGAAGATCGGCGCCTACGGCCGCCCCATGCGCCGCCCGAGCCACGCCACCGCGCACCTCTTCATCGGCGACCCCTTCGGCGCGAAGCCCGGCGACTGGATCGCGCGCCTCTTCTCGACCCACCCGCCGATCAAGGACCGCGTCGCGGCGCTGCTTGGCTCGCGCGCAAGCGAGCAAGGAGTACCACAGAAGCCATGACCGCATTCGAGACGCCAAAGAAACTGCCGGAGTATCCCGACAACACAGAGCCGCTCGCGGAAGCTGCGCGAGAGGCACCGACGGACGCGCACGAGCCGCTCGACGCAGGCGTGTACCGGCGCCCGGAAATGAACGCGGAAGCATTTCGCGCGCGGGCGACTGATGAGAGTCGACCAGAAGAGGAACGCGCACTCTGGGCGCAAGCCGCCGCAGACGCCGAACGCACGGCCGTCGAGGCGCGCGGCCAGTATGACGCGAAGGCCCACGCCGAATCACAGCTCGAACGCGACACCCTCACCGGCCTGCCGAACGAGGCTGCGTTTCGCGGCGAGGTGGCACGGCTCATCGAGAGGATGCGCCGATTTCCTGCAGACACCGCATATGTCTTGTATATCGATATCGACAGGTTCAAGCCGATTAACGATGTCTACGGGCATGCGGCCGGTGACGCGTATCTCACGCTCATCGCCAGACAGGTGCGCGGCGTGTTGCGGCCTGGTGACACCTTTGCGCGTCTCCATGGCGACGAGTTTGCCATCGCGGTCGACCTGCGTGCCCGAGACGACGAACAGCGCGATGCCGCCGCTAGCGTTTCGGTGGTCGCCGAGCGCGTCCGGGAGGCGGTCTATCGCGCCAAGTGCGACCTGCGCGACCGCCTGCCCGCGCTCGCGCCCGACGCGCCGCCGCTTGCGGTAGGCGAGCACGACACCTGCGCGAGTGTCGGCATGGTGCGCTATATGCCGGGGGACACGGTGGATGCGCTCCTCCAGAAGGCCGACGAGGAGATGTACGCGGTCAAGCAGGCGCATAGGAGCCGGTAGGCGCGAGCGTCGCGGCGCTGCTTGGCTCGCCCCGGGCGTGATTCGGAGCGCGTTTTCTGTTATATATATAGGGAACGGAGGCGTCGCATAGCGGTCTAGTGCGCACGCTTGGAAAGCGTGTGAGGGGAAACCCTCCGAGAGTTCGAATCTCTCCGCCTCCGCC
>CAYZWA010000003.1:18657-22135 GCA_964482105.1 uncultured Candidatus Saccharibacteria bacterium | reverse complement strand
CTGCAGACGCTCGCGGGGCGCAACGCGCTGCCGCACGACGTGCACGAGATGCTCGTCCGCGTCACGCCCGGCAGAGGGTACGAAGACATGCTCGACCACCTCGCAAAGCAGCTGCATGACGCCTATCCGGACGGGTTGCCGTCGGGTATCGACCCGCACAGCGACGCGGGGCAGCTCTGGGATGCATACGGCCGGGATGTCGCGGAGGGCGTGACGTACACGCGCGGGCACCTCCACGCGCTCATACACGACAAGCTCGCCGCCGGCGGCTTGGTGCAGAAGACCGCAGAGATGCGTGTCGGCGCGGGCGGCAGTATCGAGTTCAGCCAGACCGGGGGCCATTTCGCCCCGCTCGTTCCTCAGGAGTCGGCTGCCGCACACGCGGCATCCGCCCCTGCTCCCGCCCCCGCGCCAGCACCGGAGGCGGCGCCCGCCACGCCGGCGCAGCCTGTCGCGCCCGCGCCTCCGGCACCTGAGGCCGCGGTCGCCGCGCCGCAGCCCGCGCCCCCGGTAACGCCGCCTGTGGCTGCGCCCGAGCCGCCGGAGATGCCGCATCTCACGCCCCGTGCGCCCGCGGTACCGCCCCCGCCGGTCGAGGCGGCTCCGATGACACCGTCGTCTCCGCCCGTGCCGCAGCCCACGCCCACGTTGCAGCCGAGTGCGCGTTGGGCGTCGTTTAGCGACATTCCCGTGCGGCAGTACAGCGCGCCGGTCGAGCATGTCGCGCCCGCGATGCCGCCCGCGCATCCGGACGTGCCGCCGCCCGCGCCGGTGCCCGCTGAATCGGCGCACGCTGCCCCTCCTCCGCCCCCGCCGGTCGAGGCGGCCGTGCAGCACTTCGTCGTCAACAAGTGGGGAGTCCCGGTAGTGGACAACGTTCCGCACATCTACTCCAACATGCCGGCACACGACGCGGCCAGCAACTTCGGCGACGTGCCGACGCACGAGATCGGGAGCAAGCATGAGCGGCTGTTCGCGTACGGCAACGGCACCACGCAGCAGGAGCACGAAGCATTCGCAGACTTTATCGGGCGCTACTTCCAGCAGAATCCGCACGTCAAAGAGATCATCGCGCCGGATAACACCCACACGCACAGCGTCGTGTGGAGTCGTGCGGCAAACGGACAGGTGCAGGCGACACTCTTTCCGACGACGCCGAAGCACTTCTTCGGCATGCTGGGCGGCAAGTCCCTCCCTCTGCCCACGCCTGGGGAATTCAAGCGCATGGTCTTGTAGGCATGGTATGATGCTCCTATGCCAGACGACATGACCACAGCCGTCGCCCGGGACCTCGGCATCACCGAGCTCTCGGCCGACGAGCAGAAACAAGTTATCGAACAGTTCGGCGAAGTGGCGCTCAAGGCGGCGACGCTCGCCGTCATCGGGAAGCTCGACGAGGCGAAGCGGGGCGAGTTCGCCGCGCTCGCCGAGGCGGGCGATCCGGCGAAGCTGAAGATATTCCTAGACGCCGAGGTGCCCGATCACGAGGCGGTCGTCAAGGACGCCGTCGCCGCAGAGATTGCCCGCTTCAGGGAGTCGCAGGCGGATGCTCCGGCGGCATAACCATTTACCAGAACACCATCCCTATGCAACCCACCCAGACCGGAATCGCCGTCGCCGTCGGCCTCGCGCTCGTCGCAGCGGCGTTCATCTTCCCCGTCTCCTCGCTCTTCGGATCGGGGACATCCACCTCGACGGTCGCGGCTAGCGCTGCTCCCGCAGCCGCCGACACGACCGCTAACGCAACTTCTACCATGACCACCTCAGACACTTTGCAAGTGACCGATGAGACCGTCGGCACCGGCGCCGAGGCGAAGCCCGGCGACACCGTGACTGTTTCGTACGTCGGCACGCTCACCGACGGCACCGTCTTCGACGCATCCGCGAACCACGCGGATGCGAACGGCGGCTTCACCTTCACCCTCGGGGCGCACCAGGTGATCCAGGGGTGGGACGAGGGCATCGTCGGCATGAAGGTCGGCGGTACGCGCGAGCTCGTCATCCCGCCGGCGCTCGCGTATGGCGACCAGTCGCCTTCGCCGGTTATCCCGCCGAACTCGACGCTCATCTTCAAGGTGCAACTCCTTAAGGTAGCGGGGCAGTAGCCGCGATACGACAGCGGGCGCGGGCCGGAGGCCCGCGCCCGTGCGCGTTGGGGCGTTTCTTGCTATCGTCTGGACATGAGCGCGATACGATTTACGGTGGAAAAACGCGCGCCGCGAAGCGGCGCGCGTGCAGGCTCTGTCGAGACGCCGCATGGCGCCTTCCAGACGCCTGCCTTCGCGCCGGTGGGCACCAAGGCGGGGGTCAAGGGCGTCTTGCCCGAGGCCCTCCGCGCGCTCGGTGCCGAGGTCGTGCTCGCGAACACCTACCACCTGTATCTCCAGCCGGGCGAAGAGGTCGTGCGCGCGGCCGGAGGCCTCGCGCCGTTCATGGGCTGGGGTGGCAGGCCACCGCACCAATCCGATCGGTGTGGTGGCCCCACGATCACCGACTCGGGCGGCTTCCAGGTCTTCTCGCTCGGCGCGGCATACGGGCGCAAAATCTCAAAATTTGATCCAGCTTCAGTTGGGAATGTTAAACATTCCCAGTCCGACGAGGGCTTGGGAATGTTTAACATTCCCAACGGGACACCGACGGTGTACGACGAGAGCATCGCGAGCCAGCACGGGGCGCTCGCGATCATCGACGACGAGGGTGTCTCCTTCACCTCGCACCTCGACGGCTCGCTGCATCGCTTCACGCCCGAACGCTCGGTCGAAATACAGCATGCGCTTGGCGCGGACATCTTCTTCGCCTTCGACGAATGCACCGCGCCCGACGAGCCCTACGACTACCAGCGCGAGGCGATGGAGCGCACCCACCGATGGGCGGAGCGCAGTCTCAAGGCGCACCGGCAGGATCTCGACGCGCGCTCTCGGCAGGCGGTCTTCGGCATTGCCCAGGGCGGCCGCTTCGACGATCTGCGCCGGATAAGCGCGCAGACGATCGGCGAGATGGGCTTCGACGGCTTCGGTCTCGGCGGCTCGTTCAGCAAGAAGTACGGCGACGATTCGCTCGAGTCGGCGCTCGAGATGCTCACGCTCATCCCGCCCGAGCTGCCGGTGCACGGCCTCGGCGTCGGCGAGCCGGGCGACATCCTGCTCGGTATCGCGCACGGCGTCGACCTCTTCGATTGCGTCCTTCCGACCCGCCTCGGCCGCCACGGTACCCTCTACACGCGCCGCGGCCCCATCCATCTCAAGAACGAGCGCTACCGCACCGACTTCTCCGTTCTTGACCCAGAGACGCCTGTCGCAGGCGTCGAAGGGTTTACGCGCGCATACGTGAGCCACCTGCTTCGGAGCGGCGAGATGCTCGGGCAGGTGATCGCCTCGATGCACAACCTCGGCTTCATCCTCGCGCTCGTCGCCGGCGCGCGGCAGGCCATCCTCGACGACCGATTCGATTCTTTTCGCGCCGATTTCGTGCGAGACTA
>CAYZWA010000003.1:0-18557 GCA_964482105.1 uncultured Candidatus Saccharibacteria bacterium | reverse complement strand
AGGCCATCCTCGACGACCGATTCGATTCTTTTCGCGCCGATTTCGTGCGAGACTATTACCATGGCTAACTTCGCGCTCCACACCCCGTACCCGCCCGCCGGCGACCAGCCGGAGGCGATCCGCGCGCTCTCGAAGGGGCTCGACGCAGGCATGCGCCACCAGACGCTCCTTGGCGTGACCGGCTCGGGCAAGACCTTCACCGCGGCGAACGTCATCGCGCACGCCGACAAGCCGACGCTCGTCCTCGCGCACAACAAGACCCTCGCCGCGCAGCTCGCGGCCGAATATCGCGACTTCTTCCCAGAGAACGCCGTGCATTACTTCGTCTCCTACTATGACTACTACCAGCCTGAGGCCTACATCGCGACCTCGGACACCTACATCGAGAAGGAGGCGATGATTAATGCCGAGATAGACCGCCTGCGCCACGCGGCGACGCAGGCGCTGCTCACGCGCAAGGATGTCATCATCGTCGCGTCGGTCTCGGCCATCTACGGTCTTGGATCGCCGGAGGAGTACGAGAAGGTGCACGTGAAGATCGCGGCGGGGGAGCCTCTCGACCGTGCCGCGCTCATCCGCCGGCTCGTCGGCATCTACTTCGAGCGCACGACTGCTGACTTACACCCAGGAGCACTGCGGGCGGTGGGGAATGCGCTCGAGGTGATGCCGGTCAACGAGCGGGTCATCTACCGGGTGACGTTCGATGGGGGGAGCGTGGCACACATCGACACGCTCGACCCGATCTCGCGTGCGATCACGGGCTCGCCCGAGTCGGTCTTCATATTCCCGGCGAAGCATTTCGTCTCAAGCGAGAAAGAGCGCGAGCGCGCGCTTGTCGACATCAAGGCCGAGCTCGACGAGCAGCTCGCCAGATTCAAACGGGAGGCGAAGCCGCTCGAAGCCGAGCGCATCAAGCGCCGCACGCTCCACGACCTCGCGATGATTCGGGAAATCGGCTACGTGAACGGCATCGAGAACTACTCGCGCCACTTCGACGGCCGCGAGAGCGGCGAGCCGCCCTACACGCTCCTCGACTACTTCTCGCGCTGCGACAAGGATTTCCTCACCGTCATCGACGAATCGCACGTCACCATTCCGCAGATTGCCGGCATGTTTGCGGGCGATCGGTCGCGCAAGGATACGCTCGTCGAGTACGGCTTCCGCCTCCCGTCGGCACGCGACAACCGGCCGCTCACCTTCGAAGAGTTCGAGGCGCGCACGGGGCAGACCCTCTACACGAGCGCGACGCCGGGGCCCTTCGAGCGCGACCAGGCGAAGCCGCCTGCGGGGCAGACCGTCGAACAGATCATCCGCCCGACCGGCCTCGTCGACCCCGCGCTCGACGTGCGCCCGATCGTCGAACGCGAGGCGTACGCGGGCCAGGTCGCAGACTTCATCACGGAAGCGACGACGGTCATCAAAGGCGGCGGCCGCGTGCTCGCGACCACGCTCACCAAGCAGATGGCTGAGGACCTCGCGAGCTTCCTGCGCGACAAGGGCGCGAAGGCCGAATATCTCCACGCCGACGTGAAGACCATCGACCGTATCGAGATCCTCACGCAGTTCCGCAAGGGTACATTCGACATCCTCGTCGGCGTGAACCTGCTCCGCGAGGGGCTCGACCTGCCCGAGGTCGAGCTGGTCGGCATTCTCGACGCCGACAAGGAGGGATTCTTGCGCAGCGAGACGTCGCTCATTCAGACCATCGGCCGCGCGGCGCGCAACGTGAACGGCCGCGTCATCCTCTACGCCGACCAGATGACCGGCTCACTGGAGAAGGCGATCGGCGAGACAAATCGCCGGCGGGAGAAGCAGCTCGCGTACAACGCGGAGCACGGCATCACCCCGGAGACCATCAAGAAGGAGATTCGCGACATCGCCGAGGGGCTGCGGAGCGAGCACCAGAAGACGGTAGACGAGCTCCGCGCCCTCGACGCGGCCGCCTACCGGCAGGATCCGAAGGCGCTCATCGCTCGCAAGCGCGAGGAGATGGCTGAGGCCGTCGAACGCCTCGATTTCGAGACCGCCGCCCTCATCCGGGACGAGATCTACGCCCTTGAGGGCGCCCCCCGGAAGCCCGGCCGCAAGCCCCGCCGGTAGGTTGCGCACCGCGCAGGTGCGTGCTATATTGGCAGGACTATGGAAGTGGCCGTAATCAAGACGGGCGGGAAGCAGTATGTCGTCGAGAAAGGCGACACGATTGCGATAGAGAAGCTCGCTACGCCCGTCAAGGAGGGCGACTCGGTTGTCTTCGATGAGGTGCTCCTCGTCGACAACGGCTCGGACACGACCATCGGTACGCCCACTATCAAGGGCGCAGAGGTCAAAGGCACCGTCGTGTTCGCCGGCAAGGCACCGAAGGTGGAGGTGGTGAAGTACAAACCGAAGAGCCGCTACTACAAGCGCAACGGTCACCGCCAACCGCTTTTGAAAGTGAAGATTGACGCGATCGCATAAACGCGCGCTTTGCACATATCGCACGCGTTCTCAAGCGGACAGGCCTCGTCCGCGTTATTTACCTAGTTTTCTACGTATGCAAATAGGGAGATGGAATCATCAAGGTGGCACCACGGGTGCCGACTATACGCCCGCGACGCGCGCGCCACGTACGCGGTCATTCAGCTCGGAGCGCGATATGCGCGACGGGCGCTCGCGCCGTGGGGGTCGCTCGGCATCGCGCTATGGCGCGGACGCGCGCGACGGGCGGTTCTCGCGCCGTGAGCAGGGCGGCCGGGGCCGTTCCCGGCGGCGCGGCGGCGGCGCGTTCGGTGAGACCGAGGCGGAGATCGCGAAGTTCGTCAACCGCGCGGTCGTAACGACCGAAGAGCCGGTCTTCGTGCCCGAGCACGCCTTCCACGATTTCGACATCAATGCACGCCTCAAGGAGAACATCGCGAAGCACAACTACGTGACGCCTTCGCCGATCCAGGACAAGGCGATCCCGCATGTGCTCGCAGGGCAGGACGTCGTCGGTCTCGCGGAGACGGGCACAGGGAAGACCGCGGCCTTCCTCGTCCCGCTTATCGACAAGGTGCTGAAGCAGAAGGGTGAGCGGGTCCTCGTGATGGCGCCCACCCGGGAGCTCGCGGTGCAGATCGAGTCAGAGCTCGCCGGCTTCGCGCGGGGCCTCGGCTTCCGCGGCATGGTCGCGGTGGGCGGCGCGAACATTAAACCGCAGATCGCCGCCTTGAAGCACGCCCCGGCGTTCGTCATCGGCACGCCGGGCCGCCTGAAGGACCTCATGGAGCGCGGGCCGCTCGATCTCTCCGGCTTCGGCACCGTCGTGCTCGACGAGGCCGACCGGATGCTCGACATGGGCTTCATCGACGACATGCGCTTCATCCTCGGGAAGATGCGGCGGGAGGGGCGCCATACGCTCTTCTTCTCGGCGACGATGACCAAGGAGATCGAGGCGCTCGTAGGCGAGTTCCTTACGAGCCCGACGATTATCTCGGTCAAGACGCGCGACACCTCTCGGAACATCGACCAAGACGTGGTGCGTGTGCCGCATGGCACGGACAAGTTCGACGTGCTCGTCGACCTATTACAGGATCGTAACTTCTCCCGCGTGCTCGTCTTCGGGCGCACCAAGTACGGCGTCGAGAAGCTCGCCAAGGCGCTCTCGCGCAAGCACATCCACGCCGAAAGCATCCATGGCAACAAGACCTACGGCGCGCGCCTCCGCGCCCTCGACGCCTTCAAGCGGGGGAGCGTGACCGCGCTCGTCGCGACCGACGTCGCCGCGCGCGGGCTCGACATCCCGGACGTCTCGCACGTCATCAACTACGACCTGCCCGGCACCTACGAGGATTACGTCCACCGCATCGGCCGCACCGGCCGCGCGGCCAACAAGGGCACTGCGCTCACGTTCGTGGAGGGGTAGGGATGCCCACGCGGGCTCACGATTAAGCGGCGCCCGCAAGGGCGCCGCTTAAGCTTCTTTGCGGCCGGCCAACGCGGCACGGAGGGTCTCGGCGTCGGCGTATTCGAGCTCGGAGCCGGTCGCGAGGCCGCGGCCGAGGGCGGAGATGGTGAGCCGGCTGCGGTAGGGCGCGAGGAGGAGGCGGACGTGGTCGGCGGTGTGCTCGCCCTCGGTCGTTGCCGAGAGAGCGAGGACGATCTCGGCGAGGCCGTCCGCGAGGCGGCGTTCGACGAGGGCGAGGAGCTCGCGCTCGCGGATGGCGCCCTTGCCCGAGAGGGTGAGGGTCCCGCCCAAGACGAAGTAGCGGCCGCGCCAGGTGCCCGCGCGCTCGATCGCGGCGAGGTCCTGGTCCTTCTCGACGAGCATGAGGAGCGCGCGGTCGCGCGAGGCGTCGGCGCAGGCGCGGCAGGTGCCGAGCGGCGCGCCGCCGGTGAAGAAGCGTTGGCACTCGGGGCACTGCCGCACGCTCGCGCCGAGCTCGCGCACGAGGGTGGCGAACCGCTCGCGCTCGGCCGGCTGCGCGCCGAGGAGATGGTAGACGAAACGCTTGCCCTGCCGAGGGCCGATGCCGGGCAGCCGGGCGAACGCGCGCGCGAGCTCTTCGATCGGGTCCATTATCAGAATTCGTTCGCGAGATCGCCGTGCCCGCTGGTATCGAGCGGCTGGAAGCTGGAGCGCTTGTCGTCGAAATAGAGCTCGACCCGGCCGGTCGGACCGTTACGGTGCTTCTCGACGAGGATCTCGGCGATGTTCGTGCGTTCGCTCTCGGGGTCGCGTTTGTCTTCGCGGTGGATGAACATGACCACGTCGGCGTCCTGCTCGATCGAGCCCGAGTCGCGCAGGTCGGAGAGGCGCGGCTTGCCGCCGCGCTGCTCGACGGCGCGGGAGAGCTGCGAGAGCGCGATGACCGGCACCTCGAGCTCGCGGGCGAGCCCCTTCAAGGAGCGCGAGATCTCGGTGACCTGCTGGACGAGCGAGTCGCTCGCCTTCGTGCTGGTGGGCGACATGAGCTGGAGGTAGTCGACGACGAGGAGGCCGATGCCGCGCTCGCGCTTCAGACGGCGGGCGACCGCGCGCATCGCGAGGATATTGTTGCCCGGCTTGTCGTCTATGAATATGGGTGCCTTCGAGAGCGACTCGAGCGCGTCGCGGATGCGGGCGAAGTCCTCTTCGTCGCGCACGGTGCCGGTGCGGAGCTTCCAAGAGTTGACGAACGCCTCAGCGGCGAGCATGCGGTCGATGAGCTGCTCGCTGCTCATCTCGAGCGAGAAGATGCCGACCGGCACGCCATGGCGCACGGCGGCGTTGCGCGCGATGTCGAGGGCGAGCGAGGTCTTGCCCATGGAAGGGCGCGCAGCGAGGATGACGAGGTCGGAGGGGTGGAAGCCGGAGAGGAGGTTATCGAGGGGAGGGAAGCCCGACGGGACGCCGCGGATGCCATCTTCTTTCTGCGAGAGCGCCTCGAGGCGCTCCCACGCCTCGTGCACCTTGTCGCTGATGGAGGTGAACTTGTGCGAGACCGACCGGTTGCCGATCTCGAATATGCGCTTCTCGGCGTCGTCGAGCAGGTCGAGGGCGCCGCGCGACTCGTCGTAGGAGGAGACGGATATCTCGTGCGCCGCGTCGATGAGCGAGCGCATGAGATACTTCTCCGCGACGATGTTCGCGTAGTGGATCGCGTTCGGCGGCATCGGCGCCTCCGCGGCGACCTCGGCGATATAGGTGCGCCCGCCGGCTTGCTCGAGGAGCTGCTGGTCGCTCAGATACTGCGAGAGGAGCACCTGGTCGATCGCGCTGCCTTTGTCGACGAGCTCGCGCATCGCCCGGAAGAGCAGCTCGTGTTTCGGGAAGTAGAACGAATCGGGGCTCACGATGTCCGAGACATCGTGGACCGTGTCGGGCTTCATGAGGAGCGACCCGAGGAGCGCGCGCTCTGCCTCCAGGGACTGCGGCGGGACGCGCCCGGCGAGGAAGTCTGCGCTGTTGATCGCGTTCTGGGTCGCGCGCGCCGGGGTCTTACGTTCTGTCGCCATGCCTAGCAAGTATACCGCACACGCCGGCCTCGCGCGCCGGGCGCAGGTCAGAGGTAGGAGCTTGGCTGTATTTTAGTACCGTTCGGGCCGTCATCCACACGATATCCCCGCTTCTCGATCTCGGCGCGGATGCGGTCGGCGGCGGCAAAGTCCCTCGCGCTGCGTGCCTCGGCACGCTGCGCGACAAGGTCTTGCACCGCCTCGGGCAGCTCGTCGGCCGCGAGGGAGCGCTCGGGCGGCGCGAGGAGCGCGAGGCCGAGGTGCGCGTCGGCCGTCTCAAGGAGCGCCCACTTCTCCTCGGGCGCATACTCCTCGCTCTTGAGCGACTCCCAGAGTATGCCGAGAGCCGAGGGTGTCGCGAGGTCGTCGCGCATCGCCGCGAGGAAGCGATCGCGCGCCTCCGAGCGCTTCGAGACGCGCTTCGACTCGCCGGCGACGTCGCGCGCGGAGCGCCAGAGCCGGTCGAGCGCGCTCGCCGCCGCGGCGAGCGCGTCCCAAGAGAAGGAGAGCGGCGTGCGGTAGTGCGCCTGGAGGAAGAAGTAGCGCAGCGCGAGCGGGTGGAACCCCTTCTCGACGATGTCGGAGAGGTAGAACACGTTGCCAAGAGACTTCGACACCTTCTCGCCATCCACCGTAAGGAAGGCGTTGTGCATCCAATAACGCACGAACGGTGATCGGCCCGACGCGGCCTCGGATTGCGCGATCTCGTTGTTGTGATGCACCGTGATATGATCCTCGCCGCCGGTGTGGATGTCTATCTGCTCGCCGAGGAGGGCACGGCTCATCGCCGAGCACTCGATGTGCCAGCCGGGGTTGCCGGGCCCCCACGGGCTGTCCCATTGTTGGAGGTCCTCTTTCTTCGCGGTGCGCCAGAGGACGAAGTCGGCCGGATGGCGCTTGCCCTCGGCGACGGCGACCCGTGCGCCGGCCTCGAGGTCGGCGTCGCAGACGCCGCCGAGCGCGCCGTAGCCCGGGAACCGGCTCGTGTCGAAGTAGAGCCCGTCGGGCAGGCGGTAGGCGAAGCCCTTCTCTTCGAGCGTCTTCGCGAGCGCGACCTGCTCCTTGATGTAGTCGGTCGCGCGGGGGAAGGCGATCGCGCTCGTGTCGACATCGAGCGCGCGCAGGTCGTCGAGGAAGAGCGTGGTGTACCGCTCGGCGATCGCCGCAGGCGTCGTGTGCTCGCGCTCGGCGCCGACGGTCATCTTGTCTTCTCCCTCGTCGCCGTCGCCGACCAGATGGCCGACGTCGGTGATGTTGATGACACGCTTCACGCGATACCCGGCGTCGGCGAGCGTGCGGGCGAGCGTATCGGAGAAGACGTACGCCCGGAGATTCCCGATTTGCGCGCGGCTGTAGACGGTCGGCCCGCAGCTGTAGAGGAGCGCGATACCCGGCGTGTGCGGGACGAACGGCTCCTTCTCGCCCGAGAGGGTGTTGGTGAAGAAGAGCGGCGCGGGCGCTTCGCGCCCGCGCGTCGTGCGGTCGAAGAGCCGGGCGATGCGCTTCGGGAACATGGCTTCAGCATAGCACGCCCGGTCGTGTGGTATACTACTCCGCATGAGTATTTTCTCGCGGGAGGGCAGGAGAGGTGTCACGATGAAGGCGGTCTCGTACGCGCTTGTCGCGGGTGCCGCGTTCTTCATCGGCGCCGCGGTCAACGCGGGCGCTTCGCCCGCGTCGGTCGTCTCGCACCTGCCGTTCGTCGGCAACGGCCTCGACGCGACGCCCGACCAGAGCGTCGACCTCACCGACTTCTGGGAGGCGTGGAACGCGCTTCAGGACAACTACGTCATCACGCACGCCTCGACGACGCTCCCCTCGGTGCAGGACCGCCTCTACGGCGCGATCAGCGGCCTCGCCGCCTCCTACGGCGACCCGTACACGATCTTCTTCCCGCCGAAACAGGCGAAGGCGTTCTCCGAGGACATCTCGGGGAGCTTCGCCGGCGTCGGCATGGAGATCGGCGAGAAGGATAACGTGCTCACCGTCATCGCGCCCCTGAAGGGTACGCCGGCGATGGCGGCGGGCGTGAAGGCGGGCGACAAGATCGTCGCCATCAACGGCACCTCGACCGAGAGCATGTCGGTCGACGCCGCCGTGGCCGCCATCCGCGGGCCGGCCGGCTCGGTGGTCGACCTCTCGCTCGTCCGCGACGGCAATCCGCTCGCCGTCAAGATCACCCGCGCGGTCATCCAGGTGCCCGAGACCGACGATGGCCTCGACCAGAAGACCGGCGTCTACCACATCGCGCTCTACGAGTTCACGAGCAACTCGGCGGCGCTCTTCGACCAGGCGTGGGCGCGCTTCAAGGCCTCCGGCAGCAAGAAGCTCGTCATCGACCTGCGCGGCAATCCGGGCGGCTACCTAGACGCGGCCGTTGATATCGCGAGCCACTTCCTGCCCAAAGGCGCGGTCGTCGTCACCGAAGACTTCGGCGGCAAGCAGCAGAATGACGTCCACACCTCGCTCGGCTACGACGATCTGCCCGCAGGCACCACGGTCGTCGTGCTCATCGACGGCGGCTCGGCCTCGGCCGCAGAGATCCTCGCCGGCGCGCTCCAGGACCACCACGTGGCGACGCTTATCGGCGCGCAATCCTTCGGCAAGGGGTCGGTGCAGACGCTCATCCCGATCGACGGCGGGGCGCTCAAGGTCACCGTGGCGCGCTGGGTGACGCCGGACGGCCACTGGATCATGGGCAATGGCATCACGCCGGACATCAAGGTCCCGTACACCGCCGCCGACGCGAAGGCCGGTACCGACCCTCAGATGGCCCGCGCCGTCACGTTCCTCACGACGGGCAAGTAGCGGAGCGGTTTCTCGTTGTTTTGACGTGCGGTGCGGAGTAGGGTAGGATGGGCGCATATGAAGGTTATTCTCACGAGGGACGTAAAGGGGCTCGGGCGCGTTCATGACGAGGTGCAGGTGCGCGACGGACACGCGCTCAATCACTTGCTGCCGAAGAAGCACGCGGTGCCGTCGACGGCGGCGGCGCGCAAGACGGCCGACATGCGTCGCCGGGAGATGAGCGAGCGCGCCCAGGTGGACGCGGTGCTCCTCGCACAGAACATCGCCGCGCTCGCGGAGGAGCGCGTGATCATCCGCATGAAGGCCAACGAGCAGGGCCGTCTCTACGACGCGGTCGGCGCGCCCGAGATCGCGAAAGCGGTCAAGGAGCAGACGCGCGTCGACCTGCCGGAGAGTGTCATCAAGCTCGAGAAGCCGGTCAAGGAGCTCGGTACCGTCGAGGTCCCCCTCTCGGCCGGAGATATCTTCGGCTCCTTCTCGCTCGAGGTGGAGGCAGAATAACGATACACGACACGAGAGCGATACGAACCGAGAACCCCGCGGCGCCGAGCGCGCCGCGGGGTTCTCGGTGGGTGCGCGGGGGCGTCGCTACACCACGTCAACGACCTTCTTGGTCGTGCGGTGACCAGTGAAGGCGATCTTGCGCATGGTGCGGAAGGTGACGCGGCCCTCGGCGACGGCGAAGAGCGTGTGGTCCTTGCCGATCTTCACGTTCTTGCCCGCCTCGATCCGCGTGCCGCGCTGGCGCACGATGATGGCGCCCGGCTTCGCCGAGGCACCATCAGCGAGCTTCACCCCGAGATATTTCGGGTTGCTGTCGCGCAGGTTTTTGGCGGCTCCGCCGGCTTT
Organism: uncultured Candidatus Saccharibacteria bacterium; assembly: GCA_964482105.1. Lineage (GTDB taxonomy): Bacteria > Patescibacteriota > Minisyncoccia > Phycocordibacterales > Phycocordibacteraceae > C7867-001. The sequence goes on along the minus strand of CAYZWA010000003.1, from coordinate 8,945 downwards.
CGTGTGTGCCATAGTGGTAAGATTATACCGTATGACTATAGCAGAGGCGCGGGAGAAATGCAAAGCCGCGGCGGCGGCCGTCCCGCGCGACGCGCTCGTGGTCGCCGTGCTCCTGCTCACTGCCTCGGCGAGCTTCGGGCTCGGGCTTCTTGCCGGGCGCGATGCCGCAGGGCAGGGGAGCGGGCAAGCGTTTGCCGCCGCGCTCGCCGCGCCGCAGACCGCATCGAGCAGTTGTCAAGTCTTCGCCTCGAAGAACGGCGCGCGCTACTATTTCCCATGGTGTTCGGGTGCTGACCGCATCAGTGCGGCGAATCGGGTCACGTTCGCGTCTCCTGAAGCGGCAACAGCAGCCGGTTATACCCTCGCCGCGCACTGTGGCGTGCCGTGATGCCCGGTGTATTGTTATACTATACGCATCCCTATGGCACACGAGCAGAACGCGACGACGAAAGAGCGCCTGGCTCAGGCGGTGCATGACGGCCCACATGCCGTGCCGGAGGATGCGCCGCTCCTCGTTTGCAAACCGGCGAAGATCGAGTCGTGGCGCATCTTCAAGATCATGTCGGAGTTCGTCGAAGGCTTCGACATCATCCGCCGCTACACGCTTGCCGCTACCTTCTTCGGCAGCGCGCGTACGCCGCTCGAGAGCCCGATCGCGAGGCAGGCGACCGAGCTCGCGGCGCGTCTCGCGAAGCGCGGCTTCGCGATCATCACCGGCGGCAGCTCGGGTATCATGCAGGCGGCGAACAAGGGCGCCTTCGACGCCGGCGGCGCGTCGGTCGGCCTCAACATCTCGCTCCCGCGCGAGCAGCACTACAACAACTATCTCACCGACAAGTTCCAGTTCGACCACTTCTTCGTGCGCAAGGTGATGCTCACGTACGCCTCGGAGGTGTACGTCTATTTCCCAGGCGGCTTCGGCACGCTCGACGAGTTCTTCGAGATCGTCACGCTCGTCCAGACGAAGAAGATCCGCAAGGTGCCGATCATACTCTTCGGCCGCGCGTACTGGCGCCAGGTCGTCGCGCTCGCACACGACACGCTCTACCAAGCTTTCGGCACGATAGGGAAAGAAGACCTCGATCTCTTCGTCATCGTCGATTCGGTCGACGAGGCGTATGACGAGATCCTCAAGCGCGTCGAGACCGCGTCTTGTTGATATGCAGTTTGATATGTCGTACAAGAAGCGCCGAACGCAGAAAATGCAGAAGACGTCACGGGAGTTGCAGTACTACGCGGTCATCGCCGGTCTCATGAGCACGCTCGTGAGTCTCGTCCAGGTCTTCATTTCTATCAACAGGGGATAGGCCGCGCGCAGTCTGCGCGACCCTATATATAGTTCGCACAATATATCTTTTGCGTACATCTACTACGACGAGATGACGACCTTGGAGACGCCGAAGACGTTCTTGAGCGCGTAGTGGCTGCTGAACGGGATGTCTTTCGCATTCGGCACGTATGGATCGCGCATGAGATAATCGCCGCCCGCCGTGCGCTTCGTCAAGACGACGAAGTGCGTGCCGCCGTAGGCGTAAATGCCGACGACGACCGGGTTGCCCGTGTTCAAGGTCGCGTTGATGTACGCAGACTTGCGGGTGACGGTCATGCCGTCGACGTTGATGGTGAACAGAAGGTACGCGGGATAGTACGCAGCGAAGTTCGCCGGGTTCGTGTTGATCGTGACCGGCGTCACGTCCCGGTACCCGTAGTGCGTCATGATCATGGCCATCGAGGTCACGAGGCAGCCGTCGCTCTTCAGGCGATACCGGGTGCCGTTCAAGGGATCATTCCCCCACTGCGTATCGCGCTGATTGTAGTAGCAGCCCCAGCTGTCGCAGCTCGTCTGGTTCGCGAGGAGGCCCGAGCCGCCAGCGTTCTGGGCAAACGTCGAGAAGCTCGCGAGCTCGGCCTTCGCCGCCGCCAGGAGCTTCTGATACTGCGCCTCGCTCGCGTTGGTCTCTTTGAGGAGCTGCGTCTTCTTGGCCGAGGTCTGCGTGAGCGAGGTCTTCTGGCCCGCGAGGGTCCGCTTCTGTGCGGTGAGCGTCGTCTTCTGCGCCTCGGATGCGGCCTGGGAGTCGGAGAGCGCGTTCTCTTGCGCGGCGAGCGCGTAGAGCTTCTCCTTGATGGCGCTATTGACCTGCGTGAGCGCATCAGCGTCGACCCACACGGACGCGATCGAGTCGGATGACAGGAGCTGCGCCACGAAAGGTCGTGTGTCGCTCTGCTGCATGCTGCGCAGGTCTTCGGCGAGCGCCGCTTTGTCGGCGTCGACGATATCCTGGATGTCCGAGATCTGCGTACCGAGCTTCGTGATCTGCGTCTGCGCCGAAGCGATCCTATTTTGCGTCGCGGCAATCTGCGCCGCGACCTTCTTCTTCTGCAGCTCGAGGGTGTTGAGCGCGTTCTGGAGGGTCGCCTTGTTCGCGTCCGCTTCCTTGATCTTCGCCTCGTACTGCGCGATCTCCTGGTTGAGCTGGGCGATCGCCTGGGCGTTCGCCCCGCCAGCCGCATCGTCGGCGCGCGCCGCCTGCGGCAGCGGAAGGCCGAAGGCGAGGACCAGCAGGCCGAACAGGAACGATACCCGGGCACGTGTCATTCCTCCAGTATACCAAGCGCGTGCTTGAGGCGCTCGGCGGCCGCAGCGGGCCCGAGAAGGGCGACGAGCGTGAAGGGGTCGGGCGAACGCTCGCGGCCGGAGAGCGCGTAGCGGAGCGGCCAGAGCGTCGCGCCGCGACCGCCCTTCCCTGCTGCTTCTGCGGCGTCGGCGAGCGGCATGAGGGTGTCTTTAGCCGCTTCGGCCGAGACGCCCTCTGGGAGGCGCTTGAGAGGCTCGAGGAGGCTCTTCAGGGCGGTCCGGGTCATGCCGGGCCGGTCGGCGGGCTCTTTAGCGGTGAGCACCGCGCGGTCGAGCTCGGGTTCGCTGAAGAGGCAGGCGAGCTCGCCTCGGAGCAGTTCGCGTGCCTCGCCGAAGGTGCAGGCGCGTTCTTTCAAGAGTGGCACGGCAGAAACTTGGACATCCGATGTCCAAGTTTCTGAGCTAGGACATCCGATGTCCAAGTTTCCTAAGTGCGCGAGGAAAGCCTCATCCGGGAGCGCGCGCATCCAGTGCTGGTTGACCGAGAGGAGCTTCTCGCGGCTCCACGCCGCGCCGCTCTTCTGCACGCCATCGAGCGTGAACGTCTCGACGAGCGCGGCGAGCGAGAAGTATTCGCGGTCGTCGCCGGGGTTCCAGCCGAGGAGCGCGAGGTAGTTCACGATCGCTTCGGGCAGGACGCCTTCTGCGCGCATGTCGCTCACGAGCGGGACGCCCGAGGCGCTGCGCTTAGAGAGCTTCGCGCGCTTCTCGTCGAGGATGAGCGGGAGGTGCGCGTACGCGGGCCGCGGCGCATCGAGCGCCTCCTGGATGAGAATCTGCCGTGGCGTGTTCGAGATGTGGTCTTCGCCGCGGATGACGTGCGTCACGCCGGCGTCCATATCGTCGACGACGACCGCGAAGTGGTAGAGCGGCTCGTCGAGCGACCGGGCGATGACGAAGTCGCCGAGCTCGGCGGTGTCGAAGGTGATGTCGCCGCGCACGAGATCGGTAAACGTGATCGTCGTGCCCGGGTTCCTGAGGCGCACGAGCTCGACCGTCTGGTCAGGGTTGTCCTTGGCCGGCTCCTTCGAGACGTACGCCTTCCCTGCCCCGACGAGCTGTTCGAGGAGCGCACGGTGTCGCGGCGCGTGCTCGCTCTGGCGCGAAAAGCCGTCCCAGTCGATGCTGAGCCAGTGGAGGCCTTCGACGATTTCATTCTCATATGCCGGCGTGCTCCGGGTACGATCCGTGTCTTCGCTGCGGTAGATGACCGTGCCACCCGCGTGCCGCGCGAAGAGGTAGTTGAAAAGCGCCGTGCGCGCCGTACCGATGTGGAGATGGCCGGTCGGCGAAGGCGGGATACGGGTGACGACCATCATGATCGGTCGTGCGTGATCGCGATGTCGAGCACCGCGTGCGCGAGGATCCGCGCCGCATCCGGATCGGCGAACCCGGCGGCGGCGTCGTGCATCTTCTGCTGCTGTTCCTTGTCGTCCAGGACGCGGCGTATCTCAGCCGAGAAGATGTGCGGCGAGAGGTTCTCCTCCTCGATGACGGTCGCCGCGCCGCGGCTCGCGTAGGCGTAGGCGTTCGTGCGCTGGTCGTGGCTCACTGACTCGGGGATCGGGATGAGTATCGCCGGCTTCTGCCAGACGGCGATCTCGGTGATGCTCCCCGTGCCGGCGCGTGATACGACAAGGTCGGCGGCGCTCGCGGCGCGCTGCAGCGCGAGGGGCGAGAGGTAATCGAAGGGGTGGTAGCGCAGCGCGTCCTCGCTGCCCTCGAGCTCGACCTTGCTCACGTTCAGCGTGTCCTTGAGGTGTGCCTTGCCTGTCTGGTGGATGATGTTCGCGAAGGAGACGAGTTCCGGGAGCGCAGAGAGTACCGTCTCATTGATCCGCTGCGCGCCCTGCGACCCGCCGAGGATGAGGACGGTCGGGACCGCCGGGTCGAGCTTGAGCTCCTGCCGGGCGCCGGAGGCATTGGCGTGGAGGAGCTCCTTGCGTACCGGCGTGCCGGTGCGCGCAATCTTATCCCGCACCTTCTCCGGGAAGTAGGCCGCGGCTTCATCGAGCGAGATGGCGATCTTCACGGCGAAGCGCGCGGCGAGGAGCGTCGCGCGACCGGGCTTCGTGTCTGACTCATGGACGATGATCGGGATGTGCAGGATCCACGCCGCGAGCACGACGGGCACGCTCCCGTAGCCGCCCTTGGAGATGACGACGTCCGGGTAGAAGCGGAAGAGCGTGAGTACGGCCTGGACGATGCCGGCGAGGGTCACGAACAGGTCGGTGACATTCTTCAGCGAGAGGTAGCGGCGCAGCTTCCCTGCCGGGATGCGGAGGTACGCGATGCCGTTGTCGTAGAGCGCCTGCGGGTCGAATGGTTCCGGCGCGAGGTAGTAGAGCTCGGGGTCGAGGAGGTGCTCCTCGCGCACGATATCGCGCAGCGCTTCGGCGATGGCGATGATCGGGTAGAAGTGCCCGCCCGACCCCGTGCCCGTGAACGCGATTTTCATGCGGGTATCATACCACACCTAAGAGCGCGTAGATATTAGACAGCGCGGCGTTTGCGTGCGCCGGCGACGACGAGGATGAGCGCGCAGGAGATGAAGACGGCGACGAGCGCGGTGCCGCCGTGGGAGATGAACGGCAGCGGCAGGCCGGTGAGCGGGATGACGCCGAGCATCGCGCCCATATTGACGAAGGCCTGGAGGACGATGAGGAATGACAGCCCGGTCGCGAGGAGTCCGCCGAAAAGGTCGGTCGAATGCTCGGCGATGACCATACCGCGTGCGGCGAGCGCGACGAAGAGCGCGATGAGGATGAGGGCGCCGACAAAACCGGTCTCTTCGGCGAAGACGGCGAAGACGGAGTCGCCGTCCGGCTCGGGCAGGTAGGCGAACTTCTCGACCCCCTGCCCGAAGCCGCGCCCGAAGATGCCGCCCGAGCCGACGGCGATCATCGCCTGCCGGATCTGGTAGCCGCTCCCGAGCGGGTGCGCGCTCGGGTGCAGGAAGGTCTCGACGCGCGTGAGGACGTAGGGCCGCGCGACCAGGACGCCGCCGATGATGATGACCGCCGCCACGAGCATGATGCCGAGGTCGCGCCACGGCGCGCCGGCGGCGATGTACATGACGCAGGCGGTCGCGACGATGAGGAACATGGTCGAGTTGTTCGGCTGGAGGAAGAGGAGGAGCGCCGGCGCGCCGACGAACGCGGCAAGGGGCGCGAGCCCCCGCTTCAGGTCCTTGAGCTGCCGCGCGCGCGGCGCGAGCCACCACGCGAGCGCAAGCACGAAGCCGATCTTGAGGAACTCCGCCGGCTGGACGGTCGTGAAGCCGACCGAGATCCACCGCGTCGCGCCGCCGGCGTGGAAGCCGACGCCCGGCACGAAGACGAGGAGCGTGCAGAGCACGGTCACGGCGTAGACGTGCGGCGCGTAGCGCTTCACGAGCGCAAGTGGCAGTGCCTGAATGATGAAGAAGAGGCTGAGCCCGAGGCCGAGGCCGAGACCCGCCTGGAGGAGCACGGCGCGGGAGACCGAGCCGGCCGAGCTCGTGAGGAGACCGAGCGCGGCCGAGGAGAATATCGCGATGCCTGCGAACGCGAGCAGGAATACGAGCGCGGAGAAGACGCGGTCCTTCGGCAACAGTCTCTCGAGGTACAAGGGCATCGTACGTTATTTGATGAGCGCGATGGTCATGCCGACGATGGCGGACATGACCGCGATGATCCAGTAGCGCATCGTGACCTTGTACGACGGCCAGCCGATCGCCTCGAAGTGGTGATGCAGCGGCGCGATGCGCAGGAGCTTCTTGCCGCGGAAGCGCTTCGACGCGACCTGGAGGATATTGGAGCACACGGTCACGACGAGCGGCAACGCGATGACGGGGAGCGCCGCGATGCCGTAGCCGCCGCCCGGGGTGTCGGTCATGAAGGCGACGACCGCGAGCGCGAGCGTGAGCCCCATCGTGCCCGTCTCGGTCATCCAGAAGCGCGCGGGCGGGACGTTGAACCACAGGAAGGCGAACAGCGCGCCGGCGACGGTGGCCGAGAACGCGGCGAGGTTGTATTGGTTCTGGAAATAGGCGATGCCCGCGTAGGCCATGAAGATGGCGCTGAAGACCCCGCCCGAGAGGCCGTCGATGCCGTCGATGACGCCGCCGGCGTAGAGGCCGAGCGAGACGAGGATGAAGAGCGGGATGACGAATATGCCGATCGTGAGCGCGCCGTCACCCGGGATGCCGACCGCGGTCATGCCGAGCTTCGCGTAGAACCACCAGCCGACGAGGCCCGAGAAGACCGTGACGAAGAGGAGGCGGGTGCGTACCCGCACGCCCCGCTCGCCGCCGGGCCGGATGTCGAGCCAGTCGTTTATGAAGCCGACGAGCGCGCCGGCGAGGAGCGTCACGAACGGTAGCCAGGTCTGGCTGCGGGAGAGGAAGTCGAGCCGTGCGAAGACCGTGCTCGGGAAGAGCCGCGCGGCGGCCCAGAGCACGAGCGTGACGATCGCCACGCTCGCCCAGATAAGGATGCCGCCCATGCGCGGCGTCTTCGTCTCGGTGCCGGCGTGCACGGTCGTGCGGAGCTTCTCGAACTCGACGGCGCGCGTGCCGTCGAGGGCGGTCTTCTTCACCTCCTTCTTCCACACCTTATATTTGAAGAGATAGTGCGTGAGGAGCGGCGCGCCCAGGGTGCCGGTGGCGAACGCCGCCGCCGCGGGGATGAATACCTTGATGATGGTCGGCCCGGTCATGAATCCTTACAGCGAGGCGACGCCGGCGAAATGCGCGAGTGTCGCGTCGACGAGCGCGACGCCGTCGGTGAAGCGCGACTCGCGCGTCGAGCCGAGTACGACGACCGCGACCGGGTGGCCGAGGCCGGCGTCGAAGACGAGCGCCAGGTTGCCGTCGGCGAGGTCGGTGTAGCCGGTCTTCGAGAGGATGAGCCCCGGTATCGTGTCGACCATCGGGTCGGTGTTCTTCACCGTGACGAGGGTGCCGCCCTCGGAGACGGCAGAGGCGGTGGCGTGCGTGGTCGCCGCGACGACCGCCGGCGCCTCGGCGGCGAGCGCGCCGGCGAGGCGTGCGACATCGCGTGCCGAGCCGTAACCGCCGGAGACGGTCGCGCTCACGTCGAGGCCGTTGCCGTTGACCGCATACGTCTGATCGAGGCCGAGCGCGGCGGCCGCGCCGCCGAGGAGCGAGACGGTCGTCTCATGCATGTGCTCGGCGGTCGCCTCGGCGATCGCGCTCGCGCCGTCATTGAGCGATCCGGTGAGCGTCACGCGCGCGAGGTCGTCGAGCGCGAAGACCTGCCCGGGCGAGAAGGCGTGCGGCGCAGAGAGGCCGACGACGTCTGCAGGGATGGTGATCGGCGACGACGGCGCGAGCGTCTGGAATGCTGCGTACATGGTGAGGAGCTTCGTGAGCGACGCAAGCGGGAGCTGCGCGTCGGCGTCCTTCGCATAGAGTACCTGCCCGTCGGTGAGGTCGAGCACGATTGCGGCTTTCGCGGTGATCGGCGTGTGCGCGAACGCGTCCGGCGTGCTTGACGCCGTCGCTTCGGGTGCCGGCGCCGCAGGAGCGGGTGCCGGCGCGAAGACGAAGAAGAGCGTGAGGATGGCCGACGAGAGGAGGAGCGTCACGCCCGCCTCGCGCAGGGAGCGATTCCGGTCGGCGATCCGCTTGAGGTCGGCAAGGTCCATAGACATAGGTCACGCAGCGGCTGGCTCGCGTGCCTCGAGCGCCGTGCGGAGCGCACCCTGGAGTTCGCTTGCGCGCGGCAGGCCGGCGCTCCCCGCGATGCCGAGGTGCGCGAGCGCGTCGGTCGTGAGCGCATAGCGCACGCGGCGCTTGTCGGCCGGGTCTTCCGTGCCGACGACGAGACCGCGCAAGAGGAGCGTGCGGAGGGCCGCGGTCGAGTTCACGCCGCGCACCCAGTCGATCTGCCCGCGCGTCGCTCCGCCTTGGTACGCGATGACCGCAAGCGTCTCGAGACTCCCCTTCCCCAGGTCGCGGGAGAACTCGTCTTCACGCAGATGCTTCACCGCCTCGGCAGCCTCGGCCGCGGTGCGGAGCTCGATCTCGTCGGCGGTCTCGATGATCGTGAGGCCGTGGCCGACGAGACCGGCCTTGAGCTCCTCAAGGGCATCGATGAGCACGCCTGCCTCGACGCCGAGCGCCTTCTCGAGTCGCGCCTTCTCGACCGGCCCGCTCGCGGCAAAGAGCAGCGCCTCCAGCAATGCAGACAATCGGAGCATATTCCCTTCATCATACCCCGCCGCTGCCCCTTTCGCCACTGCGTGTATAAATATCGCATTCTCGGGAGGAGCTTCTATCCGTATCGCGGAAGTGCCTCGGGCGCGG
>CAYZWA010000002.1:24697-26213 GCA_964482105.1 uncultured Candidatus Saccharibacteria bacterium | reverse complement strand
GCGCAGAAGTTCAAAGGCGGTCTCGCCGACGCGAGCGAAGAGACGACGATGCTCCACACCTGCACGCACCTCATGCTCGCGGGCTTGCGCAAGTACCTGGGCGACCACGTGCACCAGGCCGGTTCGAATATCACACCAGAACGCACGCGTTTCGACTTCACCCATGGCGAGAAAGTCTCGCGCGAGATACTCGACCAGGTGGAGGCATACGTCAACGAAGCTATCGAGAAAGGCGCGACGGTCACTATCGAGCAGATGCCCAAGGATGCCGCGCAGGCTGCGGGCGTCGAGGGCAGCTTCTGGGAGAAGTATCCGGACGTGGTAAACGTCTACACGGTCAAAGCCGACGACGGCACCGTCTACTCGCGAGAGCTCTGCGGCGGCCCGCACGTCGAGACCACCGGCGTCATCCGCGACACGGGCAAGCGATTCAAGATTATGAAAGAAGAATCCAGCTCAGCTGGCGTCCGACGCATCAAGGCAGTGCTACAATAATCGGTAATGAACCTTTTCGCGCGACTCTTCCCGCAGCACGGGGAGACGGAGTCGGTGATCCTTGTGGACATCGGCGCAGCGTCGGTTGCCGGCGGCTACGCGCGGTACGCGGAGGGCCTCACGACGATCGTCTACGCGCAGCGCGTGCCGATCGTGGCGCGGCGCGGCGAGGCGTCGGCCGACGCGATGCTGCGCGCGCTCACCGAGCTCTGCGACGCGCTCCTGCGCGAGGGTGCGCCGGCGCTGCGCCGCGCGACCGGGTCGGGGCGGGCGGGCATCATCCTCCTCTCGGTCGACGCGCCGTGGCAGGAGACCCGCGTACGCACGGTGCATGCTGACGCACCGGCGCCCTTCGTCTGCACGCGCTCTCTCATCGACACGCGCGTGACGGAGACGCGGCCGGCGGCGCCGGGCCGGATCGAGGACGAGAGCGTCTTGCGCGTACTCTTGAACGGCTACCCGGTCGCCGAGCCCGAGGGCATGCACGCGCGGTCTATGGATATCGATGTGCTCACCTCGCGCATCACGGCGCACATCGCCGAGGAGAGCACACGCCGGCTGCGCGGCGCGTTCCACACGACGCGCATCTACCCGGTCGCCGGCGCTGCGCTGCGCTACCGGACGTTCCGCGCCGTCTTCCCCTATGAGGCGCACCTGCTCGCCGTGGACGCGACGGCGGATACCTCTGCGACGCTCATGCTCGTGCGAGACGGCAGGCTCGCACTCGTCGCGCCGGTCGCGGTCGGCGAGGCCGGCGCGTCGGCGGCGCTCCGCGACGCGTTCGCGGCGATGGCCGAGCGCTATCCGATGCCGCACACGCTCTTCGTCCTCGCGCGCGGCGACAATGCGCTTACCGCCGCGCTCCCCGCTGTGGCTGCGGCGCAGGCCGGCCCCTTCGGCGCGCCGCGCGTGATCCGTCTCTCCGCGCGCCATCTTGCCGCGCGGGCGCGGCAGGAGGGCGAAGCGGACGTGCCGCTCCTCCTCATGGCGGCGTACTACGCCCAGTATCGCGACAGTATCG
>CAYZWA010000002.1:16523-24597 GCA_964482105.1 uncultured Candidatus Saccharibacteria bacterium | reverse complement strand
GCGAGGGGAGGGAAGCGGACAGTAATACACACCTGCGCGCAGGACGGGTAGACGCGTGCGAACAGCGCGAGTGGTATACTGACGGCATGCGTACCATCGATGACATCATTCCCCCGTCTCGCCGCCAGACGGCAGACCCCGTGCCGGCCAGCACGCCGCCTCCGCGTCGCCAGAGCGAGCGCCCGGCGCCTCGCTTCCCGTATCTCACGCTCGGCGTCATCGTCGGCATCATCCTCATCGCCTTCGCGGCGCTCGCATACTTCTCTTCGGCGACGGTGGCGGTGACGCCGAACACGGTCTCGGCGGCTGTCCAGACGCCGCTCAGCGCGACCGGCAGCAGCGGGAACCTGCCGTACCGTATCATCACGGCGAAGAAGGTCGCCTCGCAGGCGGTCGCGTCGAGCGGCACGAAACAGGAGAGCACCGCCGCTTCGGGCCTCATCACCATCTACAACGCACAGGCGAAACCGCAGAAGCTCATCCCGAACACCCGTTTCGCGACGGCTGCCGGCCTCATCTTCCGTATCCACAACGCGGTCACCGTGCCCGCAGGGAGCGCGAGCAAGCCGGGCAGCATCACGGTGCGGGCCTACGCCGACGGCACCGGGAGCTCCTATAACGTCGGCCCGACCTCCTTCACCGTGCCCGGCTTGGCCGGGACGAGCCTCGCGACCCTGGTGTATGCGCGCTCAATCGCACCCATGACCGGCGGTGCCTCCGGCGCGGTGCCGCTGGTCGATCCGGCGGTAGTGGTCCAGGCACACGATGCGCTCGCGCAGACGCTCGCTAACGACCTCTCGACCGAGCTTGCCGCTGAGGTGCCGACCGGCTACCTCCTCGTACCCGGCGCGGCGACGACCACATACCGCGACCTCTCGCCGGTCGCCGCATCTTCGACCGGCAGCGCGAACGTGCGGGTCGAGGGTGACGCGATGGCGATCATATTCCCCGACACGTCGCTCGCGGCCGCAATCGCGACCTCGACCAAAGACTTCGGCTACAGCGGCGAAGCGCTGACCCTCCTGCCGTCGAGCGACCTGCAGATATCGTCGATCGAGTGGCCGACGGCGAGCGACACACCGTTCTCCTTCGTGCTGACCGGCACGGCGACGCTCGAATACACGGTCGACCCGACCCGCATCGCCGCCGCGGTCGCCGGGAAGACGCGCGCCCTCGCTGAGACCGCCCTCTCGAACTATCCGGAGGTGAAGCGCGCGGTCCTCACGCTGCGCCCCTTCTGGCGGCAGGCATTCCCCCAGGATCCGTCCCAGATTTCCGTGACCATCGTACAGCCGCAGTAGTTTGTTGACGATTCCGGCGGCACCTGCTACAGTAGACCAGTACCTGATATGAGCACCACGAGATGAGCGACGGCGATGCGACGACCATAGGTATCGTCGAGGAAGTTCTGCCGAACTTGCTCTTTCGCGTACGTCTGTCTCCGGAAACGGAGGGGGGCGAAGGCGAATTGGTGCTCGCCTATCTGGCAGGGAAGATGCGTCTGCATCACATCCGTGTCCTGGTCGGCGATCAGGTAGAGATGGTGCTCGACCCGTATGGCGGGCGCGCACGCGTCGTGCGACGGCTTACTTAACACCCTTTTATCGTACGTACTTAACATGAAAGTTCGGGCTTCGATCAAAGTGCAGCAACCAGGTGATCAGCTCGTCCGCCGTGGCGGGCGCTTGTATCGTATCAACAAGCGCAATCCGCGCCGGAAGGCCCGACAGGGTTAATGAGATAGTTAAACATTTGAATATTTAAAAATAGTCATCGTATGCGCATCGCCGGTATCACCCTTCCTGATAACAAGCAGCTCCTGTACACGCTGCCGATTCTCTTCGGTATCGGCCCTGCCCGAGCGCGTGTCATCCTCAAGGAAGCCGGTATCGCCGAGACCCGGAAGGGCAGCGAGCTCTCGGCAGCCGAGGAGCAGCAGATCCGCGCGCTGTCCGAGGCATACCTCATCGAGGGCGAGCTCCGCCGCGAGATCGGCCAGAACGTGAAGCGCCTGAAGGACATCCGCTCGCTGCGCGGTGATCGGCATAGCCGCGGGCTCCCCGTGCGCGGGCAGCGCACCAAGACCAACTCGCGTACGCGACGCGGCAACGTACGCAAGACGATGACCAGCGGTCGCCGTACCCTTGAAAAGACTTAATACCTATGGGAAAAAAACGCATCATCAAGAAGAGCGGGCGTGGCCTGGATCAGGGGCGTAAGCAGCGTGCCCTCGGTCGGGCGACAAAGCGACACCTCGAGAAGGGCGTCCTGCATGTCGAGGCGTCGTTCAATAACACGAAGGCGCTCGTCACCGACGAGAAAGGGAACGCGGTCATCGCGAGTTCGGCGGGCGCGCTCGGCTTCTCTGGTGCGCGCAAGTCGACCCCGTACGCCGCGGCGAAGGTCGGCGAGTTCCTCGGCGAGAAGGGTGCCTTGATCGGACTCAAGGAAGCGTCGGTCATCATCCGGGGCGTCGGCGCCGGGCGCGAGTCGGTCTTGCGCGCCTTCTCGGGGAAGGGTATCCAGATCAAGACGATCCGCGACGAGACGCCGGTCCCGCACAACGGCCCGCGTCCGCCGAAGCCGCGTCGCGTATAATGCCTGCTGGAGTATGAAAACCGGACCACGATACAAGATTGCCAAGCGCCTCGGCCCCTCTGTCTTCGAGAAGGCGCAGACCCAGAAGTTCGCCATCTCGGCGGAGCGCAGTGCGAAGGCACATCGCCGCCGCGGCCGCCAGAGCGAGTATGGCAAGCAGATGCTCGAGAAGCAGAAGGTGCGCGTCACCTACGGCCTCACCGAGCGCCAGTTCCGTTCGTATGTGAAGAAGGCGCTCGCGGCGCACAGCGCGAAGCCGGCGGACCGCCTGCACGAGCTTCTTGAGATGCGTCTCGACAACGTCGTCTGGCGCCTCGGCCTCGCGCCGACCCGCCGCGCCGCGCGACAGATGGTCGCACACGGCCACATCGCGGTGGGGGGCCGGAAGACGCGCATCCCGTCCTACGCGCTCTCGGTCGGCAGCGAGGTGAGCATCCGCTCAGGCTCAAAGGAACACGGCGTGCTCTCGGGCTTCGCCGACCGCTTCGCGGAGCGATCGCTGCCGTCCTGGCTCTCGTGGGACCCGAAGCAGATGGCGGGCGCGCTCGCCGAGCGGCCGACGGGGAGCTCTGCCGAGCCGGCAGGCGACCTTGGCGCGGTGCTCTCGTTCTACACGCGCTAGCATGTATATTTATTCACGGTAATGACGATTGCGTTATGGAATACCACATCACCCTCCCGAGCAAGCCCCGCGTCGTCTCTGAAGACGCGTTCCAGGGCGTCTATGAGATCGACGCGCTCTATCCCGGCTACGGCCACACGCTCGGCAACAGTCTCCGCCGCATCATCCTCTCGTCGCTCCCCGGCGCGGCGGTGACGCAGGTGCGTATCACGGACGTGCCGCACGAGTTCGCGACCATCGAAGGCATCCGCGAGACGGTGATGGAGATCCTCCTCAACCTGAAGCGTGTCCACTTCGTCCTCCACGGCGACGAACCGCAGACGGTGACGCTCTCCCGCAAGGGCGCAGGCACCGTGGCCGCGAAGGACCTCAAGCTCCCGTCGCAGGTCGAGGTAGCGAATCCCGACCAGCACATCGCCGACCTCTCGGGGAACGCGACGCTCGAGATCGAGGCGACCATCGAGCGCGGGCTCGGGTATGTATCGCGCGACGTCCTCACGAAGGAGAAGGTGGACATCGGCACCATCGCGCTCGACGCGACCTTCACGCCGATCCGCCGCACGAACTACGAGGTCGAGAACATGCGCGTCGGCGACCGTACCGACTTCAACCGTCTGCGCATCCTCATCGAAACCAACGGCACCATCGCGCCGCGACAGGCGCTCGAGGACTCTATCGAGATCATGATCAACCAGATTAAGGCGATTATCGGCTTCCAGGAGAGCGAGGAGCCGGTCATCGAGTCGCCGGAGCCGCTTACGCCGGGCGAGGTAGAATTGCCGGTCGAGGCGCCGGTGGACGTGGATCCGGCCAAGATCAAGCTCGCCGATCTCGACATCCCGGCCCGGGTCGTCACCGCGCTCGAGGACGCGGGCGTGAAGAGCGCTGCCGGCCTCGCGCGGAAGTCCGCCACGGCGCTGAAGGAGCTCGACGGCATCGGCGACAAGGCGGTCGAAGAGATCGTCGCCGCGCTCGCCGCGCGCGGACTCGCCCTCAAGGAAGACTAGCAGCACCATGGCCTACACGAGCAAAGCACGTACCTTCGGCCGACCGCGCAACCAGCGGCGCGCGCTCCTGCGCGCGCAGGCGCGCTCGCTCCTCCTCGAAGAGTGCGTCTCGACGACCGAGGCGAAGGCGAAAGAGCTCCGCCCCTTCGTCGAGCGGCTCATCACCTACGCCAAGAAGGATACGCTCGCGAGCCGGCGGCTCGTGAAGGCGCGCCTCGGCGACGACGCGGCGGTTACGAAGCTCTTCGGGGCGATCGCGCCGCGCTACGCCGACCGCGCTGGCGGCTACACCCGCATCGTGAAGCGCGCCGTGCGCGGCAGCAACGACGCGCGGAAACTTGCGTATATCGCGCTCGTCTAGTATCAATAACAGACACCATGACCCGCACGACCGCCCCGGAACCGACCATGATCACCATTGACGCGACCGACCGCACGCTCGGCCGGGTCGCGAGCGAAGCCGCACACGCGCTCCTCGGCAAGCGCTCGGTGCGCTACACGCCGCACCTCGCGCTCCCGGTGACGGTCGTCATCGAGCACGCGAGCAAGCTGCGCCTCCCGCAGAAGCGCACCCGCAGCACCGTCTATAAGCGCTACACCGGCTACCCGGGCGGGCAGCGCACGGCGACCATGGCGGAGGTGCTCGAGAAGAAGGGCGTTGCCGAGGTCGTCCGGAAGACGGTCGACGGCATGATCCCGCGCAATCGCCTTCGCGCACCTCGCATGAAGCATCTTATCGTCAACGCATAATCCGTATGGCTACCTCTACTCCATTTGTCACTGCTGTGGGCCGCCGCAAGACCGCGGTCGCCTCGGTGCGCATCGTGCCGGCAGACACGGCGCGCATCACGGTCAACGGCCGCCGCGTGCGCGAGTATTTCAAGACCCCTGAGACGGCGACCATCGCTGAAGAGGCGCTCGCAGCCGCCGGGAGCACCGAAACCTATGCGGTAACCGCTCGTGTCGACGGCGGCGGCGTTTCCGCGCAGGCCGAGGCGCTCCGCCACGCGATCAGCCGCGCCGTCTCCAAGGCCGAGCCGGCCACCCGCGCGACCCTGAAGGCCGCCTCCTTCCTCACCCGTGACGCGCGCGCCAAGGAGCGCAAGAAGCCGGGCCTCGTCAAAGCCCGCAAGCGCAAGACCTGGTCGAAGCGCTAGCGCACTCATGCAAAGAACACAGAGCGCGGCGGCCGGAGGCCGCCGCGCTCTGTGCGTTTGTGTCGTCCGTTGCGGGCGATTCTATAACGTCTCGACCATCAGCATGTTGGTCCCGCCCACACGGCCGAAGGGGACGCCGGCAGCGATGACGACGTGATCGCCCTTCTTCCCGAGCTTGTGCAGGCGGACGAGCGCCTTCGAGTCGGCAACGACGTCGAGCAGGTCGGTAAAGGCATGCGAGACGAACGGGTGACAGGCGAAGGAGAGGGCAAGCTTCTGCGCGACGGCCTCGTGCGGCGTGAGGACGATGATCGGCCGGGTCGGGCGGCCGCGCGCGACCATGCGCGCCGTAGAGCCGCTCTCTGAGAGCGCGACGATGACGGTCGCGTCGGTCGCGTGCATCGCGTTCACCACCGCCCGGCCGATCGCGTCGATCGTCGGCGAATGCTCTGCCACGTGCGCCCGGCGGAAGAGGTCGCGATAGGCGCTGTGGTTCTCGGTCTGATGCGCGATGCGCGCCATCATCGCGACTGCCTCGACCGGGTACTCGCCCATGGCCGTCTCCTGCGAGAGCATGACCGCGTCGGTACCGTCGAGAATCGCGTTCGCTACATCGGCCACCTCAGCACGGGTGGGCACCGGCGCGGTGATCATCGACTCAAGCATCTGAGTCGCCGTGACGACCGGCTTGCCCGCGTCGACGCACGCGCGGATGATGCGCTTCTGGATGAGCGGAACGTTCTCGGGGCCGACCTCGACGGCGAGGTCGCCGCGGGCGACCATCGCGCCGTCGGCCGCGGCGATAATCTCGTCGAGGTGCTCGACCGCCTCGACCGTCTCGATCTTGGCGATGATCGCCGGTGCGTGCTTGGGAGCCTGTCTCATGATGAGGGCGCGCAGCTGTGCCACGTCGCGCGCCGAGCGCACGAACGAGAGCGCGACGAAGTCCGGCTTGATCTCCTGCAGGCCGAAGGCGAGGTCGGCCTTATCTTTGGCCGTGAGCGCCCGCACCTGGTGCAGCGCGCCGGGGATGTTCACGCCTCGCCGGCCTTTGATCGTGCCGCCGACGATCACGCGGGTAACGACGTCGCGACCCTTCGTCGACACGACCTCAAGCACGCGGCGGCCGTCGTCGAGCATGATGCGGTCGCCCTTCTTGACCTCTGCGGCGAGGTGCGGGTAGCTGATGAAGACACGCTCGGCAGAGCCCGCGCACTTCGCTGCGGTGAGGGTGAGCGTCTTGCCGGGTACGAGGGTCACGCTCCCGTCGGCAAAGTCGCCGATGCGCACCTTCGGGCCGCAGAGGTCCTGGAGGACGGCGACGGGCTCGTCGTGCGCCCGGCCGGCGGCGCGCACGGCACGGGCGTACGCCGCATGGTCGGCATGCGTGCCGTGAGAGAAGTTCAACCGGGCGACGTTGAGCCCCGCGCCGACGAGGCGCTCGAGCGTCTTCGCGTCGGCCGACGAGGGGCCGATGGTCGCAACGATCTTGGTTCGCTTGAAGCGGAGGGAATGGGTCATGGTAGATAGCGGGGTTACCTGATAGGTATACACCTTTTTTACCGGCCCGTCATCTCTTTGGCGTTTGGGGATACGTCGGATAGAATAGCGGTATCATGATGACGAAACGCGCGGTACTCGTAGGGGGCGTCGCGCTCGGCATCGGTATCGTCGCGATCGGGCTGTCGGGTCTCTTTGCGGTCGAGTACCGGTCGGCTACGCCCGAGCGCGTCATTCCGCTCCCGACCCTGGACAAGGCCGATTACGACGCGCGGCTCGCGGCGCTCGCGCACGTCTCGACGACGACGCTCGCGGCCGAGGCGCTCGCGACCTCGACCGCTTCGACCACCACGCGGCTCTGGCCGGTCAAGACGACCTATCCGGACGCGGGCGCGATCCTCCCGTTCAAGCGCATCGTCGCGTACTACGGCAACTTCTACTCGACCAGGATGGGCGTGCTCGGCGAGTACCCGGAGGAGACCGTGCTCTCGATGCTCGCCTCGACGAGCGCCATGTGGGCGCGGGCCGACCCGACGACGCCGACCATCCCCGCGATCCAGTACATCGCGGTCGTCGCGCAGGGCACCGCCGGCAGGGAGGGGAAGTATATCCTGCGCATGCCCGACGACCAGATCGACAAGGCGCTCAACATGGCGAACCGGCTCCACGGCCTGCTCATCCTCGACGTGCAGGTGGGGCAGAGCACCCTTGAGCACGAGCTTCCGCTCCTCAAGAAGTATCTCGCCCTGCCGCAGGTCGAGCTCGCGATCGACCCCGAGTTCTCGATGAAGTATGGCCACGCGCCCGGCACGGTCATCGGGACCTTCGACGCGGCTGACGTGAACTACGCGGCACACTACCTCGCTACGCTCGTCGACGCCTACCACCTCCCGCCCAAGGTGCTCATCGTGCACCGCTTCACCTACGACATGGTGACCGACTATCAGGATATAGAGCCGCTGCCCGAGGTCGAGATCGTCATGGACATGGACGGCTGGGGCAGCCAGGCGAAGAAGAAGAACACCTATAACCGCGTCATCGCCCCGCAGCCGGTACAGTTCACGGGCATCAAGCTCTTCTACCACGCCGACCTGAAGTCGCCCTCGACCGGCCTCCTTACGCCGCAACAAGTCCTCTCCCTTACTCCGGCACCGATCTACATCCAGTACCAGTAACCCGCCGAAAGAAAT
>CAYZWA010000002.1:14924-16423 GCA_964482105.1 uncultured Candidatus Saccharibacteria bacterium | reverse complement strand
ACGGTTCCGGCCGTCTTTTTTCTTGCCTCGCCCGGCAGTGTGGTATCATGGCCTCCATACTAACTAACAGTAACGAGAGGCAATTTTTATGGACAAATACCTTATCCCCGTGTCGGTCGTGGTCGCTGGCATCGCCATCGCCGGTGCGGTGCTCTGGAACGGCGCGCACCCCTCAACCGCACCGAGCGGCAACGGCCCGCAGGCCGCGGCCGCGCCGACGGTCAACGTCAAGGACATCAAGACGGCCGGTAACCCGTACCTCGGCCAGCCCGATGCGCCAGTGACGATCGCCTTCTGGAGCGACTACCAGTGCCCGTACTGCAAGGCCTTCGAGGTGGGCGACCAACCAGCGATCCCGACCGCCCCCGCGTTGCCGGACATCATCAAGAACTACGTCGACACCGGCAAGGTGCGGATCGTCTTCATGGACTTCGTCTTCCTCGGGAACGACTCCGAGACGGCCGCGCTCTACGGCCGCGCCGTGTGGGACCTCTACCCGCAGCAGTACTTCGCCTGGCGTACCGCGATGTACAAAGCGCAGGATGAGGAGGGCGACAAGGGCTTCGGCAATGCTGCCTCCATCGACAAGCTCGATGCGACCATCCCGGGCCTCGACGCGGCAAAGATCAAGGCCGCCGTCGCAGCGAACAAGGCGACCTACCAGCAGCAGATCAACGCCGACCAGGCGGAGGCGACCAAGATCGGCATCAACGGCACGCCGGCGTTCGTTATCGGTACCACGACCCTCTCGGGCGCGTATCCGTATAGCGCCTTCCAGCAGGTGATCGACGGGACGCTCGCCTCGTCATAAGAGAGCGCGACCTGAGCCGAGAGGAAGCACGCGCGGCCCCCTTTGGGGGCCGCGCGTGCTATACCACCACACCAATGCATCGGGCATTGGTGTGGTGGTATACTGAGCGACATGACGCTCCTTTTCAAGTGGCTTGTCTCGGCGCTCGCGCTCTGGGTGACGGCATACCTCGTGCCGGGCGCGCAAGTGACCGTCTCGGGTGTCCTCATCGCCGCGGTCGTCCTCGGCGCGCTGAACCTCTTCATCCGCCCGATCTTGCTCCTCCTCACGCTCCCGATCACGCTTATCACGCTCGGGCTCTTCTCGCTCGTCATAAACGCGCTCCTTGTCATGCTCGTCGCGCTCCTCGTCCCCGGTTTCTCCGTCGCCGGCTTCTGGACGGCGCTTCTCTTCGCGTTCGTGCTCGCCATCGTGAACTGGGTATTCCATGTCTGGCACGTATGATCGACCCCGAACTCGCCGCCAAGCTCGATGCCATCGAGGCCAAGGTTGAGGCTGCCTACGTCGCCGCCGAGAAAGCGCGCAAGTACCTCTTCTGGACCGGCGTCGTCTCCCTCGCGCTGTTCATCCTGCCGCTCATCGGCCTTGTCTTCGCCATCCCGATCTTCGTGAGCAGTTACGTGAATCCGCTCCAGTCTGCGACCGGGAACCCCACGAGCTCATCCAATTCGATTAACGACACCTTGAA
>CAYZWA010000002.1:9820-14824 GCA_964482105.1 uncultured Candidatus Saccharibacteria bacterium | reverse complement strand
GCTCGGGATCTAAGAGGAGACCTCATTCACCTCGGCAGATGCCGACCCCACGGCCGCGCGTTCGCGGCGCGTACGCACGAGCTTCACGAAGAAAGGCAGGAAGGAGATCAGGATGACCGCGAGCGAGAGCGGGAGGATATAGTGCCCGCTCGCCGGGAAGATGCTCCCGAGCGACCAGCCGAGCGTGAGCATGCCGGCACCCCAGAGCATGCCGCCGATAAGGTTATAGCGTAGGAAGCGGCGATAGGACATGTGCCCCGTCCCGGCGAGCATCGGGGCGATGGTGCGTACGATCGGCACGAAGCGGGAGAGCACGACCGCCCGGCCGCCGTAGCGTGCATAGAACTGCTCGGTGCGCTCAAGGTGCACGCGCTTGAACCAGCGCGAATCCGGGCGGTCGAAAAGCGCGCGGCCAGCCTTCGCGCCGAGCCAGTAGCCGAACGAGTCGCCGAGCACCGCCGCAACGATGACGATCGCGATGAGGAGCGGCAGGGAAAAGAGGCCGGCCGCGGCGAGGAGGCCCGAGACGAAGAGGAGCGAATCACCGGGGAGGAAGATGCCGACCAGGATGCCGCTCTCGGCGAAGATGATGAGCGCGATACCCACGTATCCGCCCGTTTGCACCATCGCGGTCACGTCGAAATGGATGAGCGCCGTCAGGAATGCGGTCATGATCCTCCCATACTACCAGATGTCGCGGCACAGTGCCCGGCATAGGTTGCTATAGGCATGCCGCCGGGGCTTGTATCTTTTCCCGCGCGTTGACAGGGAAGGTGCGTGGTAGCATTATAGACACATATGAATAGCATGGAAGACCTGTCGAAATCGCAGTTCATACTGCTCACCATCCTCGTCAACTTCGTCACCGCGGTGGCGACGGCGATTCTTACCGTATCGCTCCTCGACCAGGCGCCGGCGATTGTCTCAAGCACCGTGAACCATGTCGTCGAGCGCACCATCGAGACGGTGACCAAAGCCGTGCCGACGGCGATCGCACCGTCGCCCGCGCCTTCGACGCAGGATCTCGTCACCTCGGCACTCGCCGCCGACGCGGCGCGCGTCGTGGCCATCTACCCGGCCAACGCCGGCACCTCGACGCCCGCCGTCGCGGTCGGCACCTACCTCTCGGGCCAGAGCATCGTCGTTACCGCCGCAGCAGACGCGCTCCCGCACGAGGCGCTGATCGGCTTCTCGACCGGCGACACGGTACCGGCGTCGCTCTCGCGCACGGGGAAAGGGCTCGCCGTCTACGGCTTCGCGTCGGGCGCGAAGCTGCCGAACATCCCCGACGCGACGCTTGTCTCTGTTAAGAGCTTGAAGCTCGGCCAGACGGCGCTCGCGATCAGTGCAGACGGTACCGCCTCGACCGGCATCGTCTCGCGCGCCGGCAATGGCACCGTCAACACGTCTCTCCCGAATATCGGCGCAGGGAGCGCCGCCGTCGACCTCTCGGGCAACCTGATCGGCATAAGCGCGGGCGTCGACGGCACACTCATCGACACCGACCGGCTTGCCGCCCTCCTCGCTGCCACTTCGACCGCACCTACCGCGTCGTCGACCGCCGCCAAATGACTTTTAAATGTGTATATAGGTAAATATTTAAATCTTCCCTATGCCACCCTTCACCAACTTCACCACCAAAGCGAAAGAAGCCGTGCGGCGCGCGCACGAGCTTGCCATCGAACGCGGACAGAACCACGTCTCGCCGATGCACCTCCTCGCGGCGCTCGTCATGCAGGAAGAGTCGCTCGTCTTCTCGGTACTCGACAAGATGGAGGTCGATGCGAACCTCTTCGCCGATGCCGTCGTCGAGCGGCTCGAGACGCCCGAGGGCGCGACGGTGCTCTCGCCGTCGTACCAGATCTACCTCACGCCCGAGCTCGCCCAGGCACTCGAGGCGTCCGGCAAGATTGCGGCGCGCATGAACGACGCCTTCGTCGGGACAGAGCATCTCTTCCTCTCGCTCCTCGAGCACCCGGGCCCGACGGCAGACCTCTTCGCACGCTTCTCGATAACCTACGACACCACCCAGGCGCTCCTGAAAGAGCTCAAGGCGGGGCGCGATGCTGGCGAGGGCGAGCCGCGGCGCTTCCGCGCGCTCTCGAAGTACGCGCGCAACCTCACCAAGCTCGCCGCCGAGAACAAGCTCGACCCGGTCGTCGGCCGTGACGCCGAGATCAACCGTGTCATCCAGATCCTCGCCCGGCGCACCAAGAACAACCCGGTGCTCATCGGCGAGGCGGGTGTCGGCAAGACGGCCATCGCCGAGGGGCTCGCCGGACGCATGGCGGCGAACGACGTCCCCGATTCGCTGCGCGGCAAGGAGCTCCTCTCGCTCGACCTCGGGCTCATGATCGCGGGCACCAAGTACCGCGGCGAGTTCGAAGAGCGGATGAAGACCGTCATGAAGGAAGTCGAGCGGGCAGAGGGGCGGGCGATCCTCTTCGTCGACGAGCTCCACACGCTCGTAGGCGCGGGTGGCGCAGAGGGCACGCTCGACGCGAGCAACATGCTGAAGCCCGCGCTCGCGCGCGGCGGCATCCGCGTCATCGGCGCGACCACCCTCAAAGAGTATCAGAAGTACATAGAGAAGGACGCCGCCCTCACGCGCCGTTTCCAGCCGGTCTACGTCCAGGAGCCCTCGGTCGAAGACGGCATCGCTATCTTGCGGGGTCTGCGTGACAAGTATGAGCTCTTCCACGGCGTACGTATCACCGATGACGCGATCGTCGCGGCAGTCGAGCTCTCGTCGCGCTACATCAGCGACCGCTTCCTCCCCGATAAGGCCATCGATCTCATCGATGAGGCTGCCTCGGGTCTTCGGATCGCGCTCGAGAACAAGCCGCCGCTCCTGGAGGACACCGACCGCAAGATTCGCCGGCTCGAGATCGAGAAGCAGGCCTTGCAGAAAGACCTCGAGAGCGAGCACGCGAAGGACATCAAGGAGCGCATCAAGGGCATCGACAGCGAGATCGCCGACCTGCGCGAGAAGACACGCGAGCTCGAGCTCAAGTGGAAGAACGAGAAGGAGGTCCTGACCGGCATCCGCGCCGACAAGACGCAGCTCGACGAGCTCAAGGTGCAGGCCGATGCCGCCGAGGCTGCGGCCGACCTCGGCACGGTCGCCGAGATCCGCTACGGCAAGATGCCGCACGTCCAGAAGGACCTGGAGCAGAAGCTCAAGCGCCTGAAGACGCTCCAGAAGTCCCGCCGTATCCTGAACGAAGAGGTGACCGAACAGGACATCGCCGCGGTCGTCTCGCGCTGGACGGGCGTACCCGTGGCGAAGATGCTCGAAGAGGAGGCGGCCAAGCTTGCCCGCATGCAGGAAGCGCTCACCGCGCGCATCATCGGTCAGGACGAGGCGGTCAAGAAGGTCGCCGACGCCGTGAAGCGCTCGCGCGTCGGCATCAGCGACCCGAACCGCCCGATCGGCTCCTTCCTCTTCCTGGGTCCGACCGGCGTGGGGAAGACGGAGCTCAGCAAGAAGCTCGCCGAGTTCATGTTCAACGACGCCGAGTCGCTGGTGCGCGTCGACATGAGCGAGTTCATGGAGAAGCACTCGGTGGCGAAGCTCATCGGTGCGCCGCCAGGCTACGTCGGCTACGAGGAGAGCGGCACGCTCACCGAGCGCATCCGCCACCGGCCGTACGCGGTCGTCCTCTTCGACGAGGTCGAGAAGGCGCACCCGGAGGTATTCAACATCCTCCTCCAGGTGCTCGACAACGGCCACCTGACCGACGGCAAAGGCCGCAAGGTCAACTTCAAGAACACCATCGTCGTGCTGACGAGCAATATCGGCGGCGAGTTCATCGACAAGCTCGCGCACATCGGTTTCGGCACCGCGAGCGCCTCCGAGTCGACCCGTTACGAGGAGACGAAGCAGAAGGTGATGGACACGCTTCGCGAACACTTCCGCCCCGAGTTCCTGAACCGCCTCGACGACATCATCATCTTCGAGCCGCTCGCGAAGGAGACGCTCGCCAAGATCGTCGACAACCAGATCGCCGAGGTGGTCAAGCGCCTCGCGGAGAAGCGCATCACGCTCACCGTCGCGCCCGAGGTCCATGCCTGGCTCGCCGAGAAGGGCTACAGCCCCACATACGGCGCGCGGCCGCTCCGGCGCACGATCCAGGACACCATCCTGACCCCGCTCGCGACCCTCATGGTCGAACAAGGGCTCCTCGAGGGCGCGACGGTCGCGGTCGCGATCAAGAACGGCGCGCCGACCTTCGACGTGAAGCGCCGCCCGCGCCGCGCGGCGGTCAAGGTTGCCGAGATGGCTTCGGTCTGATAGATTTCTCTACATGTCACAGATTCGCCTCATCAAGCTCAAATCGGCAAAGTCGTCGCACGTCATCTGGACGCGCAAGAACAAGAAGTCGACCGAGCGCAAGATCGAGCTCAAGAAGTACGACCCGCTCACGCGTAAGCGCGAGACGTTCAAGGAGGTCAAGAAGTAGCGTCTCCTCGCGGGGTGGGGACAGAGCGCGCGCCGCTTCGCGGCGCGCGCTATACTATTCACATATGCGCGCGCGTACCCTATTGCTCGGCGTGGCCGGTGTCGCCGTGCCGCTTGCCGTGCCGTATCTCGCGTATGCGGCGATTCCGTTCTTCGGCCCCATCGTCCCGGCGGGCGTTCAGCAGTGTGCCGCCGGCTTCGGCGCGCTCGTCCAGGTCATCAACAACGTCATCGCGTTCGCTATCACGATGCTGCTCGTCTTCATCGCCCCGCTCATGATCGGCTACGCGGGCTTCCTCTACGTCGTCAATCCGATTAATCCCGCGAACAAGGCGAAGGCGAAGCAGGTGCTCATAAACGCGATCGTCGGCCTCCTCGTCTCGCTCGTCGCCTGGCTCGCCGTCGACGCGGTCATGGCGGCGCTCTACCACCCCACCGACAGCACGTGGGGCACATGGTACACCCTCGTCTCCGGCAACGGGGACGCCTGCCTCCTCTCGGTGGCACAGCTGAATGCGGCCAACTCGACCGCTGCCGGCGGC
>CAYZWA010000002.1:0-9720 GCA_964482105.1 uncultured Candidatus Saccharibacteria bacterium | reverse complement strand
ACTCATGACCACCAAACACATCATCATCGGCATCTTTGCAGGCATCGTCTGCATCGTGCTCTTCGCCGTCGCGTGGTACCTCACCACGCCGGGCGGCGCGCAGCCGGCAGGCGAGCAGGCGAATGGCACGACCTCTGTGCCGCCGCTCCCGATCGCTGGCTCGGTCACGACCTTGACCGGCACCGGCCAGGCGAGCAGCACGCCTGGCGCGCAGACGCTCGTCGTCCCGGCGGCGCAAGGGTCGGCGATCATAACGAACGACTTCCTCCACAACGGCACGACGCTCCACGACACGGCGAACCCGGGCCGGTACCTCCTCGCCGGCAACCTCGGCTACTGCGTGAGCGACCAGGCGCGCTGCCAGGCAGGCCCCGATGTCAGCTACAACATCTACTACGCGACCTCGACCGGCGTCTTCGGCATCGCCCTCTTGAGCGAGCCGCTCGGGCAGGTGCGCCACGACATGGAGACGGCGCTCATGGGTATCCTCGGCATCTCCGAAGCGGACATGTGCCGCTTGCGCTACTACGTGGGCACGACCTCATACGTGAACGAGACCTACGCCGGCAAGAGCAACCTCGGTTTCAGTTTCTGTCCGGGCGCGACGCCGTTGCCACAGTAGTCCGGGCTAGGACATCGGATGTCCTAGCTTCCTGAGCCACGCCTTCTGCCGGCGGGCATACTGCCAGAGCTTCGCCGAGAGGTCGCCGAGGAGCGCCTCGCTTCGCTCGGTACCTCCGGCGCGGAGATGGCCGCCTATGAGGCGGTATTCGAGTCCGAGCTCGTCGAGGCGCGCGTCGCCGACCGCTTCGCGCACGCGCCGCACCTCGTCGACAAGCCCCCGGTCAAAGGCGTCTTTGAGCCGCGCGTCGATCCTGGGGCGCAGCTCCTCCTGCGGCGGGTCGATAACGATCCACCCGACCTCACATCGACCGAGATTGGGAATGTTAAACATTCCCATGTCAGACGGGGAATGTTTAACATTCCCAACCGGCTCAACCGAGCGCGGGGGGACACGGCCGTGCATGGCGATGATCTCGAGCGCGCGGACGAGGCGACGGCGGTTGTGCGGGTCGAGCTCGGCCGCACGGCGCGGGTCGGCCGCCTGCACGCGCGCGTAGAGCATGTCGGTCGAGAGCGCGTCGAGCGCGGCACGCAACGCCGGGTCGGGGTCTGCGGCGGGCGGCAGGCCGTGGAGGAGCGCGTCGAAGTAGAAGTGTGTCCCGCCGGCGAGGATCGGCAGCCGGCCGCGCGCCGTTATCTCGCCGATAAGCCGCGTCGCATCGCGCACGAAGTCGCCCGCCGAGTACGGGTCGCCCGGGTCACGGATATCGATGAGGTGGTGCGGGACGTCGCGCATCTCCGCGCGGGAGATCTTCTCGGTGCCGATGTCGAGTCCGCGATACACCTGTCGCGAATCTACGGAGATGATTTCGCCGTCGCGCCGGAGCGCCTCGTCGACCGCCCGGGCCGACTTGCCCGAGGCGGTCGGGCCCGCGACGCAAAGGATTGCTGCCATCGCCTGCGATGGTATCATACGGAGACGCTAACCGAAACGCCTATGAAAGAAACCAAGAGCAACTACTGTGAATACTGCGGCGAATTCCACGACCTGGGCGCGGATTACGTCTCGCGGGTGAAGGTGGGCGAGCCGGTACCGGACTTCGAGTTCGAGGCCTACCACGACGACACGGTCAAGACGATGAGCCTCTCGTCGCTGCGCGGCAAGTGGGTCGTGATCGTCTTCTATCCGGCCGACTTCACCTTCGTCTGCCCGACCGAGCTCGAGGAGCTCGCCCGGCTCTACCCGAAGTTCCAGGCGGCCAACGCCGAGATCATTTCGGTCTCGACCGACACGGTCTTCACCCACAAGGCGTGGCATGACACGTCAGACGGCATCCGCGACATCCGCTACCCGATGGCGGCCGACCCCTCCGGCAAGATGGCCTACGCCTTCGGCACCCTCGTCGAGGGCGGCGAGGCGGCGCTCACGGCCGACGAAGGTCTCGCGCTGCGCGGCTCCTTCATCATCGACCCGGCCGGCGTCCTGCGCTCGATGGAGATGAACGACAACTCGATCGGCCGCAAGGGCTCCGAGACGCTCCGCAAGCTCCAAGCGGCGCAGTTCGTCGACACGCACAAGGGCAAGGTCTGCCCGGCTTCCTGGGAGCCCGGCGACGACCCCCTCGAGCCCGGCCTCGACCTGGTGGGGAAGTTATAATCCCTTTGGTCGCGAACTGCTACTGGTTCTCTGCGTGCCGGGAGAGACTCGGTCACGAGTCACTAACCGTTTTGCTCCACGTATTCGCAAAACGCTAAGTGCTCTCGACCCCGGCTCGCCGTCCTCGCAAAGCCTCGGACATGGCTCCGCCATTCGAGTCTCTCACGCACGGCGCGCAGGCGCCGTGCTTCCCGGCACCGCATTCGCAGAGCCTCATGTCGGTGCCGGGAGAGAGACTCGAACTCTCATGCCTTGCGGCAGTGGGTTTTGAATCCACCGCGTCTACCATTCCGCCACCCCGGCTCGTGTGTGCATACTAGCACTTTCGCCGCGCATTTTCATCGTGGTATACTAGCCCTGACATGAACGACGACGCGAAGTATGTACCGACGAAATACGACTCGATCTTCTGGGTCGAGGTCGACCGCATCGTCCCGAACCCGTACCAGCCGCGGCGCGAGTTCAGCGAGGAGGGCCTCGCGTCGCTCGCCGAGAGCATCCGTCAGTACGGCGTCCTGCAGCCGCTCGTCGTGTCGAGGAGCGAGGTCGAGAAGGACGACGGCGGCCTCGAGACCCGCTACGAGCTCATCGCGGGCGAGCGGCGGCTGCGCGCGAGCCGGATCGCGGGCTTGGCGCAGGTGCCGGTCGTCATCCGCCACGGCGACAGCAACCTGAACAAGCTCGAGCTCGCCATCATCGAGAACCTCCAGCGCGAAGACCTGAACGCGATCGACCGCGCGAAGGCGCTCCAGCAGCTCATCAACGAATTCGGTCTCTCGCACACCGAGACCGCCGCGAAGATCGGCCGCAGCCGCGAGTACGTCTCGAACTCGATCCGCCTGCTCTCGCTCCCCGACCACATGCAGCAGGCGATCATCGACCGCGATATCAGCGAGGGCCACGCGCGCCCGCTCATGTCGCTCAACGACCGCCCCGAGGAGCGCGAGACCCTCTTCAAGGAGATCACCCTGAAGAAGCTCCCCGTGCGCGCCGCCGAGCGCATCGCCCGCTCGATCGCGCAAGAGCGCGTGCGTCCGCGCTACCGCAAGTCGCCCGAGATGGTCGACCTCGAGAAGTCGCTCGCCGAGACTCTGGGCACGCGCGTCATCATCGAGCCGAACGCCGAAGAGGGCGGCCGGCTCCTGATCGACTACTTCTCCGTCGACGACCTGCAGACACTCATCGACACCCTCGCCGAGAAGCGCCAGGCCGAGGCGGCGCGTGCCGCGATGGCTGCGGAGGCGCCGCTCGCCGAGAACGGCTACCCGACCTACCCGAACACGACGCAGCTCGCCGAGCTCGCGCCCGACGCGCCGGGCTTCGAGACCGCGCCCGAGCCGGAACAGGAAGAGGAACCGGCGCGCGAAGCGGAGCCCGCAGACGACGCACTGTATTCCGTGAGCAGCTTTACGATCTAGGTTTCGTTGCCGACGCCTTGTGGGCGGCGTGGTGCTTCTTCGGCGGGCGGCGCCGGCGCACCTTGGCCTGCTGCTCGGTCATGCCGAGCGCCGCGCGGATGTGCCGGCGGGCAAGCGCCGTGCGCACGAAGTCGAGCCACTTGACCGAAGGATGCGCCGCGTCGCGACGGATTACCTCGACGATATCGCCGTTCGACAGCGGCGTGTCGAAGGAGACGAGCTTGCCATTGACCTTCGCGCCCTGGAGGTGGTCGCCGAAGTCGCTGTGGATCGCATAGGCGAAGTCGACCGGCGTCGAGGTGATCGGCAGGTCGACGACGTCGCCCTGCGGCGTGAAGACGAACACCCGATGTGAAAAGAAGTCCGCCTTGAGCCCCTCGACGAAGTCGGTGCCGCCCGCTTTCTCCGTGTGCGCGTCGGCCAGGTCGGCGAGCCAGACAGGTACCGCGGCCGAGGTGCGCGGCGCGCTCGCGTCCCGCGCGGACGTGCGCATGAGCGAGGGGATGAGCGAGCGCCAGGAGAACGAGAGCGCGGAGAAGCGGCTCTTCGGCGCGTGCTTGCCGAGCTGCTTGTACGACATGTGCGAGGCGATGCCGAACATGGCCTCACGATGCATCTCTTCGGTGCGTACCTGGATCTCGACGACGCCCGCCTCGGGCGTCACGACGGTCGTGTGGAGCGATTGATAGCCGTTGGGCTTCGGGAAGGCGATGTAATCCTTGAACTCGCCGGGGAGCGGCTTGTAAATCGCGTGGATGACGCCGAGCGCGGCATAGCAATCCTCGACCGTGGGGACGATGACGCGCAGCGCCGCAAGATCGTGGATCTGGTTGATATCGTCGCCCTTGCGCGCGAGCTTCTGGTGGAGGCTCCAGAGGCCCTTCATGCGCAGGTCGGTGCGGAAGTCGCGGAGCTCCTTCTTGGCGAGCGCCACCGCGATCGTCTTCTTCACGCGGGCGAGGCCGGCCTCGGTCTCTTTCGTCTTCTGGGCGAGCATCTTCGCGACGTGCGCCGTGGCGTCCGGATCGATAAAGGGGAAGGCGAGATCCTCCAAGGCGCTTTTCATCTTGCCCATGCCGAGCCGGTCGGCGATCGGCGCATAGATCTCCAGGGTCTCGAGCGCGATGCGTCGGCGCTTGTGCGGCGGCACGTGCGCGAGGGTCTGCATGTTGTGGTAGCGGTCGGCGAGCTTGACGATGAGCACGCGGATGTCGCTCGCGGTGGCGACGAGGAGCCGGCGGAGGCTCTCGGCGTGCCGCTCGGCGCCGCGGTATTTGTGCGTGCCGAGCTTGGTGACGCCGTCGACGATGAAGATGAGCTCCTTGCCGAAGTCCTTCTCGATCTCCTCGCGCGAGACCCGCGCGTCCTCGATGACATCGTGGAGGAGGCCGGCGGCGATCGTGACCGCGTCCATGCCGTACTCGGCGAGGATCTTCGCCGTCGCGGCCGGATGTATGAAGTACGGTTCGCCTGAGTAGCGCAGCTGGCCCTCGTGTGCCTTCTTCGCCACCTCGTATGCCCGTTCGACGAACGCCACGTCTTCGGGCGTCGGGTGTGCCATCGCGTTCGTAATCTCTTTAGCGGTGGTCATGGCCATCACGGATACTATACACCGCCGCGCTCGGTCACGCGACACCCGCCGCTTACGTCAAGCACGCGGCCGGCTCCGCTTCACTTCACTTCATTTGAGTAACTGTGCGGCTTGTGCGGGGGTGAGCGTCGCCGGGTCGGTCGTCTCGGGGAGGTAGATGCGGCGGAGGCCTTTCTTGAGGAAGTGGCCCTGCTTCGACTTGTAGAGCACGAGCTGCTTGCCGGTCGCGGGGTGGGGGCCGAGCTCGCGCACGATCTCGGCGCCGCGTGGCGGCTGCTTGGGCGTGTTGAGGAGCGCGAGCGCCTGGTCGAAGGTGACGGTGTACGGATCGGCGACTTGTGGCTTCAACGATCGGAAGTCGCCGTTGCTGCCGACGTACGGCCCGAAGCGGCCGGTCGAGGCGATGACCGGCTCGCCCGTGTCCGGATGGACGCCGAGCGTACGCGGGAGCGCGAGATACTTCACCGCGTCGTCGAGCGTCACCTCGGACGGCTTCTTGCCGGGCGGGATCGACGCGCGCTTGGCTGCGGGCTTTTTCGTTTTCGCTTTCCTGGTTTTCTTGCCTTTCGGCTCCGCGTCCTTCGTCGCGGACTCCTCAGGATCTCCACCCCCGCTTGGAGGAGAAAGCGGCGTCTCGACATACGGCCCGAAGCGGCCGGTCTTTATGTAGACCGGCTGCCCGGTGTCCGGGTGCATGCCGATCGGCTCGTCGGCCTTCATCTCGGTACCGTCTTCGAGCCGAGCGCCGGTGCAGTCGGGGTAGCGCTTGCAGCTCATGAACACGCCGCCGCGCCCGAGCTTGTACTCCATGGGGCCGCCGCAGACGGGGCAGGGGAATTCGCGCGATACGTCCCCGAGGCCGGTCGCCTTGGGGAGCGCGTCCTTCTCGCGCACGGCCTTCTCGAAGGGCGCGTAGAAAGCGGAGAGCGTCTCGGTGTAGCCGCGCTCGCCGCGCGCGATCTCGTCGAGCTCGTCCTCCATCTCGGCGGTGAACGAGTCGCTGATGTAGGTAGGGAAGTTCTCCTCAAGCCAGCCCGAGACGACCATGCCGGTCGCGGTCGGCAGGAGGGTGCGCCCTTCCTTCTCGACATAGCCGCGGTCGGCGACCGTCTTTATGATCGACGCGTAGGTCGACGGGCGGCCGATGCCGCGCTTCTCGAGCTCCTTGATGAGCCCTGCCTCGGTGTAGCGCGAGGGCGGCTGGGTCTCTTTCTCCTCGGCGTCGAGCTGTGCAAGGGTGAGCGGCTCACCCTCGGCAAGCGCGGGCAGCTCGACATCCTCGCCGCGCGCGCGCGTATCGAGCGCGAGCCAGCCCGGGAAGAGCGTTCGCGCGCCGGTGGCGGCGAAGGCCGGCAGCCCCTCGGCCGCGACCGAGACGGTCGTGCGCACGACCCGCGCGCTCGCCATCTGCGAGGCGAGCGCGCGGGTGCGGATGAGCGCGTAGAGCGCCTGCTCGTCGACCGTCGCCCCGGCCGATACGCGCGCGGGCTCGGTGGGGCGGATCGCCTCGTGCGCCTCTTGCGCGTTCTTGGCGTGCGTCTTGTAGGCGCGCACCTGGAGGTACGTCCGGTCGAACTCCTTCTCGACGACGCTCGCCATCTGCGCGACGGCCTCCTTCGCGAGGTTGACCGAGTCGGTGCGCATGTAGGTGATGTGGCCGGCCTCATACAGCTTCTGCGCCGCGCGCATCGCACGCGAGGGAGCGAAGCCGAGACGCGTCGACGCGGCTTGCTGCAAGGTCGAGGTGGTGAAGGGCGGCCGCGGGTGCCGCTGCTCCTCGCGCTCCTTCACCTCGGCGACGCGCCACGCCGCTTCCTCGCCCTTCGCGACGAGCTGCTCGGCCTCGTGCCTCGTCTGCGGTTGCTCGACGCAGACGGCAGGCACCGCGCGCGCGTCCTTCGTCTTGAAGAGCGCGGAGAGGACGAAGTAGGTCACCGGTACGAAGGCCCGTATCTCGCGCTCGCGCTCGGCGAGGATCCGCAGCGCCGGCGACTGCACGCGCCCGGCCGAGAGGCCGTAGCGCACCTTCTTCCAGATGAGGCCGGAGAGGTCGTAGCCGACGATGCGGTCGAGGACGCGGCGCGCCTCCTGCGCCTGCCGCAGATGCTCGTCGATCGCTCGCGGGTGCGCGAGCGCCTCGGCGATCGCGCTCTTCGTGATCTCGTGGAAGACGACCCGCACCGGCTTCTTGAGCGCCGCCGCCTCCTTGATATGCCACGCGATCGCCTCGCCCTCGCGGTCGGGGTCGGTCGCGAGGTAGACGTGGTCGGCCTTCCCCGCGGCCTTCCGTATCTTGTCGATCACCTCGCGCTTCTCGGCGGGGATCACGTAGCGCGGCACGAAGCCGCCCTCGATATCGACGGCGTCCTTGTTCGATTTAGGCAAGTCGCGGATGTGGCCGACCGAGGCGAGGACGGTGTACTCCCGGCCGAGGTACTTGCCGATCGTCCGCGCCTTGGTCGGTGACTCGACGATAAGAAGCTGCTTGCTCATCTGCTCACTCATACCGCGAACGCGGGCATGCGGTCAAGGGTGCGGCTGTGGGGATACCTCGGCGACGATGGGGCGATGGTCGCTGCCGTACGTGCGCTTCACGACATGCGCGGCCGTGATCGAGAAGCCGCGCGGCACGAGGATGTGGTCGAGCTGCGAGTGCGAGAAGCGGTGCGTCGAGCGGCCGCGGAACACGTTGATGAGCGCGTAGGAGAAGAAGCGCGCTTCCAGATGGCGCCGCTCGCGGCGGGCCGAGATCGCGTCGCGCACCCTGCCGCCCGAGAGCCAGTTCAAGGGCGTCACGTGGAGCGACTCAAGCACGTTGAAGTCGCCGCAGACGATCGTCGGCAGGGAGGGGTCGCGGTGCGCGAGCGCGCGCTCGAACTCCTCGGCGCGCATCGAAGGGTGCGTGAGCGGCAGGTGGAGGCAGAAGGCGCGGACGCGTCCGTGCGGCGTCGCGATGTCGGCGTAGAGGCTGTGACGGTTGCCGACGATCTTCGCCCAGAGCCGCATGCGGTACATGATTATCTCCGTGAATACGCGCGCGACGCGCCGGGGCGGCTGGTACGCGAGTGCGATCGCCGCTGAATTGCGTATCGGATGCTTCGAGAGGACGACGAGGTAGTTCGTCCCGTCTTCACCGGCGAAGCGGCGGTCGCCCTCCGGCGCAGCCGCCATCTCGTAGGGGAGCGCGTGCAGCCGCTTGAGGAAGTGCTCCGGCACCTCCTGCAGGCAGAAGATATCGAAGTCGGCGTCACGTATGAATGCGAGCGCGTCGTCGGTGCGCCGATTCGAGAACAGCATGTTCCAGGAATAGATGGTCACGGCCGATACGTGGAAAGAGGTACCTTATGATACACGACAGTATACACGACGCCGACGCCACGCGCCGAAGGTCTCCTCCGCGAGGCCGCGCAGCTCGAGCGAGACGAGGGCGGTGAGCGCCTCGCCTGCGGGCACGCGCACCGCGCGCAGGAGCTCGTCGCGCGGCAGCGGCTCCGCGAGCGCATCATAGATGGCGCGCTCGGCGGCCGGAAGGTCGGCGGGCAGCGGAGAGCCCTGAGCCGCGTCGAGGGGCGCGATACCGAGCGCCTCAAGAAGGTGGAGCGGCTCGGAGACGAGCGTCGCGCCGAGACGCAGGAAGAGATGCGAGCCGAAGGCGTGTCTGTCTCCGATGCGGTGCGGAATGGCGAGGAGCTCGCGGTTGTATTCGCCCGCAAGCCGCGCGGTGATGAGCGTCCCTGATTTCTCGCCCGCTTCGACGATGAGCACCGCGTCAGCGAGGCCGACCATGAGCCGGTTCCTCGCCGGGAAGGAGTACAGGTGCGACGGCTCGTCGGGCGGGTACTCGGCCAAGAGACCGCCGCCCTGCGCGAGGATCTCCTTGGCGAACGCGCGGTTGCTCCGCGGGTAGAGCACATCGTCGCCGAGGCCCGAGCCGGGCAGGGCGAGGGTGTGCAGGCCGGCGTCGAGCGCCGCGCGGTGCGCGCACGAGTCGACGCCGAGCGCGAGGCCGGAGACGATCGAGACGGGATAGCCGGCGAGCCCCGCGATGAGCGCGCGGCACGCCTCTTCGCCGTAGCGACTCATCGCGCGGCTCCCGACCACCGTGAGGAGCTTGTGTCCCGCGGGCGGCAGACTCCCGCGCAGCCACAGCCGCGCGGGCGGCTGCGGTATCTCGCCCAACTGCGCCGGCCACTCCTCGCGCCCCAGTTCGCGTATCGTCATGGGTAGAGTATACTAGAAGACGTATGCTCGACATCAAGTTCATCCGCGAGAACGCGGAGATTGTGAAGGCCGGCGCGGCGAAGAAGCACATCGAGGTCGACCTCGATCGCCTCATCGCGGTCGACGACGAGCGCAAGCGCCTGCGCGGCGAGCTCGACGCGAAGAAGGCTGAGCAGAACCGCCACAGCTTCGAGATCAAGCGCGCCGAGGGCGCCGAGCGCGAGAAGCTCATCGAGGCGATGCAGCAGCTCAAGGCCGGCATGGCCGAG
>CAYZWA010000001.1:18805-42991 GCA_964482105.1 uncultured Candidatus Saccharibacteria bacterium | reverse complement strand
ACCTGTCCGTACGAGGGTGCGGACGAGGTGCCGGTACCGCCATGCCCGATGTTCAGCAACCCGCCGAGCGTGAGCGCGCCGCTCGAGGTGATGGTGCCGGAGAGCGAGAGGCCGGTCGAGCCGCCAGAGCCGGTGACGCTCGTAACCGTACCATTGTTGCTCGACCCGAAGAAACCGAAACTGCTGCCGGTCGACGAGATGATCGGGTCCTGCGGCGTGCCCGTAATCGTGATATTCGAACCAGCGTGGAGCTTGTTGATGATGTTCGCGCCGGTGACCTGGCCGGTACCTGCGTTCACGTTCGCGCCGCCGGTCGTGATGCCGCCGCTCGCGGAGAGCAGGCCGAGCACGTCTGCACCACCGCCGACCGAGAGTGTCCGGCCGATCCGCGCCGTACCGCCGACGTTCGCGTTCCCGCTCACGGCCGCCGTGCTGCCGACCGAGAGACCGTTGCGGATGTTCACGTCGGTATTGATACCGAGCGTGCCGCCCGCCGGCACCGCGAACAGGTTCGTTCGCGCCAGAACCGCGGTATCAGGAGACGTCGTCGCTTGCGTCACCCCGACTCCAGGTGTGATGCCTGAGGGCGAAGTCGAGGTCGCGGTCGAGGCCGGTGAGAACAGGCCGCCGAGCGAACCGAAGGCGCGCTGTACGCTCTGCTGCACTGCTTGGAAAGAGTCGGAGACGGCGCGCAGGAGCGCGCTTGAGAAGCCCGGTTGGGTCGCCGCAATCGCGGCAATATGCGGGCTCGTGCTCGCGACACGATGCGCGCTCAAGTGGGCGGCTGGAGAAACCTCAGTCGTCGTCAACAGCTTCGGCAGGATGTTGCCGGCCGCGATGCCCGCGCCGAGCAGGAGCGCCGCGACGACCGCAACCGCCGCAAACGCTATCCGTGGCCGACGCGCGCGCGACGTATCTTTCCGTGCTGGCGTCGAAGGAACGGAGCGCGGTCCTTGATACTCGTCCTTGCGCTGCTGCGCGAGTTGATCGTGATAACTTTCTTGGACACGTTTTTGCTCTTCGACAAACACACGAAGCGAGCGCATGTCAATGTACCAGACGTTGCCCCTCTTCTCGCCATCGACCTTGCCGTGTCGACACAGACGCGAGACATAGTCGCTCGTGTACCCGACAGCTTGCGCTGCATCTCGCGAGGAGAGCATCTGTCGATCTTTGCTGTGTGCGCGAGGTACCATGTAGGACGATTTATTTATATTTTATCTGTATTTCCGTGTTCGCCTAGGAGCATCTCGAGATGATGTGTGGATAGCGTGCGCGACTAACGACAACTCGCACTGAACCATAAATCAATGGTGACTCAAGAATGCGTATGCGCATGTACGTATCGCACCCGCGGTTCGATGCGCACACCACGAAGAATGCGCTACTCGCAACGGATGTATGCTCTTGTTTTGTGCGGCAAGCGCTCTTACTGGGCATTACAGCGCAGTGTGTGCACACTCCCAGATAAAAATCCGAACATCCCCGCGAGAATGGTATGGATCACGGCTTAACGACCATCAACAATGCCTCTCCATGCATGCCGCATGTGATCTGTAATGAGACGAAATATCTATATTATTACTTGCTATCATTGTTCGTCTTGCCAATCGCTCACAGGCCAGGTTCTGAACACTGCACGTCCACCCCTATAAATGTACACACGGCACGAGACGGTCGGTGTATCAATTATCACCGTCCGCAAAAGCGCAATGATTAATTAACCGTCTTAAAATGACAAAACTACAAGAAAATATGCCAAGTTACCCAGACTGATCTCATCGATTCCTCGTGCGTACCTTCGCCAATGGGTATCAGTGTATCAAAAAGCTCGTCTATCAGAGATTTCAATATTTGTTGTATGTAATACATATCTCGTGTACACGAGATTATATATTTACATATATGCCGACTCGTCCGTCCTTCACTGCCAGGACGACGTTCTTGTACGCGAACGTGTGTTCGCTACCTTCTGCGGTTCGTACGACAATCGAGACACCTGGTTTTATGATGGTAACGAAGTTCGCGTGCTCAGGAAGGATATCGAATCGTCCCGTACTGTTTTCAGCGCTAACGCTGATCCCCTTCCCCTCCCAGATCACTTTATCAGGACTCGTGACCGCCACCGGGAAAGCTGATGCTGATGCTCTGCCGCTCATCATGCTTTGCGTTGACCGGCAGCGGCAACTGGCTCGGTTTGGAGGCTTTTCGCGGATCCTATATAGAGAAAAGACTCCGGTGGGACGGCGTCGAACGCTCCTGAGAGGATGTGCTCTACGTCCGCAACCGTCTCGTCCCGCGTGACGAAGACGCCTGGGCGCCCGGTCTGGTCTTCAAGCGTGAAGAAAGGCTGGGTCATGTAATTACGCAGACGCAGCGCACGTTCGTACGCAGTCCGATCCTGCGCAGACAGCTCCCGTTCTCCGATGATGGAGACGATGCGAACGAGACGGTCGTACTGGTTGAGCGCCTCGGTCGCCGAGACGAGCGCGTCGTAGTGCCGATCCCCGAAGAGCGCCCGATTGAGCACGGACGACTTTGAGCGAAGCAGGTCAACCGCAGGGAACCGCCCTTCCTGGCTCATCTCACGGGAAAGGATGACGATTGACTCGAAGTATGGCAACGCCGCCGCGACCGCAGGGTCGGAGAGCTGGTCAGCGGGAACGTACACGGTCTGTACCGAACTGATGGAGGCAGTATCGCTGCTCGACAGGCGGTTCTCGAACTGCGCGACCTGGGTCTGGAGCGTCGACTGATACCCGTACTCCGAGGGAATCTCTTCGAGCAGCGTCGCGAGCTCGTTCCCGGCCTGAACGAAGCGGAAGATGTTGTCCGCGAAGAACAGCACGTCGGTACGCTTCTCATCACGGAAATATTCCGCGAGTGTCGCCGCGGCTGCGCCGACCTTGAAGCGGACCGCCGCATTCTCGTTGATGTGTCCGACGATGAGCGCTGTCTTTGCGAGTGCACCGGTACCCTTGAGGGAATCCCAGAGTTCGAATCCCTCGCGGATGCGTTCGCCGATGCCCGCGAACAACGTGACGCCCGGGTGCGTCTTAGCGAGGTTCCTGATAATCTCGGTCATGAGTGACGTCTTACCGACGCCAGCGCCCCCAACGAGCGCAAGGTGCCCTCCCTCGACGATCGGCGCGAAAAAGTCGAGCAGCTTGATGCCGGTCTCGAGGAGATTGCGCTGTCCGCCGTGTCTGATGTGCGTACCGTGCGACGACGGATTGATGGGACGGGTTTCTGTATCGTCGATGCCCGGTCCACCGTCGACCGGGTGCCCGTAGAGGTTGAATGCGCGGCCGAGAACATCGTCTCCCACGGGGATGACGAGCATCGCGCCGTCACTCACGATACGCATGTTCCGATAGAGTGCCTCTTTCGAGGAGAGCAGCAGGCAGTGTATGCGATCCCGGTCATAGTACGAATGGACTTCAAGCTTCACGTTGCGCGCCTCTTCGGCGAAGAGGACTTCCCCGAGCGCGGGTCGGTATGCGCTCTCGCAATGTACGAGCACGATCTGTCCGCGCACGCTCGCTATCCGTCCGACAAATTGCGTATTCATGATTTCCATCTCGCTATAGCGGCGAACGATTCGAGCAGCCGCATGTCATTAAAGTTTTCCTCGTCCTTCTTGATGGTACGCCGCACTTTCTTGACCTCCTCGTCAGCACGATCTTGTGCACGGTTCATGGCGAACAGGCGCGACGCTGTGCGGGCGAGCTCCGACTCGAGCGCAACGCGCTGGAAGAGCAGATACCGCACCCTCCTTTCGAAGAAGTCGATGATCTGTGGGAGTTCTGGTTCGAACAAGTAGTCGACCGGCGCGCCAGCCGGCGTGTCGGTCTCGTCCGCCTCGATCCGCGCGATATCGACCGACGCGACTTGCTGCGAGAACACGCTCACGAACGACGGATAGAAGACCCGGACCTCATCGTACTGCGCGACTTGTTCGAGAAAGTGCCGTATCTCTTCCTGCGTCGGTTCATCCGCCTCGAATGAGACATGGGACACCTTCGCCACGCCGCGCGCGTTCTCCGTGTCTTCTAGGAACGCCTTCCCCGTCCGGCCGATGACTATTGCCCCCGCCGAGCGATCCTGCGCGAGCTGGTCGAGAAACGCGACCATGACATCAGCGTTGACCGAGCCGTAGAAGCGCACATTCGAGGTGAACGCGACGCATACCCGCTTCCGTGCGACGGTGCGCGGCTCTGGCGGAAGCTCGCCACGATCGGCCGCCGTGCGCCGCACGGAGCCGTACAGGTCATGTAGGTCGTTGTAAAAGAGGCTGTTCCTATCGAAGGCCGCGCGCAGGCGCCCGATCTTTTCTGCGCTCACGTCGAAGAGCGCTGACGCGACGAACCGGACTGCCTCCAGGTCTTCCAGATCACGCTTCTTCTCCTGGGTGACTAACGGCATACGGCAGCGAAATACGGGACGGCCCCGGAGAGCTTCTTCAGGAACTGCTCGAGCGAGATGGTACCCCGCTGCGCGCTCTCGACCACGGGTGCGACGGCGGCGTTCTGCGGCGCCCGCGCGACCGCTTCGACGAGCGCGCGACGATTTTTAGCCGCGAATGCGGCATCCTTGCCGTCGAAGAGCCCGGTGAATACGAGCGCAAGCAGGACGATCTGCGCCTCGGGCGACAGTGCGGTCATCTGTTCCTGATTGAGGAGCGCGCGCATCACCTGTCCTTGCGTGATCAGCCGGCGCGTCTTTTGCGACAGCTGCGTGCCGAATTGGCTGTACCGCTGCTGGCGCTCCTGTTCTGCCAGAAGCGCTTGGGCGCGTATGGAGAGCTGAGTCGCGAGCGTGCTCTGCGTCCTGCGGCCGACGCGGGTCACTGACTGCGCGGGGATCATCGCCGGAAAGACCCCCTCGGCGTGCAGGAGCGGCGAGAAGAAGAGGTGGCCGTCTGTCGCGGACACGAGATTGGTCGATACGAGGTTCGACACGTCCTCGATGTCCGTCTCCAAGACCGGCAGGATCGTGATGCTGCCGTTCCCGAGCGTCTTGTTGAAGCGGCCGGCCCGCTCGAGCATGCTCGCCTGTCGGTAGAACAGGTCACCCGGATAAGACTCGCGGCCTGGTATCTCTCCGGACAGAAGCGCGATCTCACGCAGATACTTCGCATGGGCGCCGAGGTCGTCGAGCACGACGATGACGTCCTTGCCGGAGAGCGAGAAGTA
Source organism: uncultured Candidatus Saccharibacteria bacterium (assembly GCA_964482105.1). GTDB lineage: Bacteria > Patescibacteriota > Minisyncoccia > Phycocordibacterales > Phycocordibacteraceae > C7867-001. The sequence continues at coordinate 37,796 of CAYZWA010000001.1, read as the reverse complement.
CTCGGCGAGCTCGACGGCCACGAGCGGTGTCAGGTACACCATCGACGCGGGCTCATCCGAGAATGACGCGATGATGATGACGTGCTGGTTCTTGTCCCCGTCATGCGAGATCCGCGCGACCGCATCCTCGATGTAACTGGCTGGCCGGCCGATGAACGCGTAGATACAGATGACCTCGGTCGCAGCCTGATTCGCGACCACGCTCTCCAGGAAGAAGTTCTTGCCGCTCGAGGTCGGCCCGACGACGAGCTGACGCTGTCCCTTGGCGATCGGCATAAGGATGTCGACGGCGGGCATGCCCGTCTGAAGCGGCACGGTCATCGGCGCACGGGCGCTCATGGTCGGCGCGTCCGCCTCGAGAATAAGCGGGGTCTTCCTCTCTGCAAATGGCGCGCCGTCATCGATCGGCTCGCCGAGCGCATTCACGACACGCCCGAGGAGCGCCTCGCCTGACGGGTACATGAGACGCGCGCCTGAGAGCATGAAGCGCTCGCCTGCCTCAAGAGTGCCGCGGCCGAGCAGGAGCGCTTCGACACTATCTTCGCGCAACGCAGTGACGAGCGCGCGCTGCCCTTTCGCATTCTCGATGATGGTGTTAACGCGCGCCGAAGGCAGACCCTCCAGCGAGAAGAGGTACCCCTTCGCCCGCGTGACAAAGCCGACTTCTCCTTCGCGCGCCGCCGATCCATCCGGTGTGTTCATGGGCGTTCAGCAGGCTCCGCGGGCGACAGGGCCGCACGCACACGCTCATCAAAGGCGGCACGACTGGCTCCGAGATAGTGGTCGAGGCTGAAGTCGTACAGCCGGTCGTGCCATACCACCTGGCACCCCGCCGCGATATCCGGATCGATCGAGAGGTCGAGCATGACGTCACGACCGACCTCTTTCCGCACCCACGCACCTACCGCGTCCCGACCCTCGTCATCGAGCATGACCGGGACCGTGAGTGAGAGCGTCGGGAGCGCACGTACGGCGTCTGCGACCCGATCCAACTCCGCAGAGAACGATGCCTGCGTAAGCCCGTCGAAGAACGGCGCCGGGAGCGACCGCAGGAAGGCGATGTCCGCGACCGGGCGACCGTCTTTCCCGAATGCGTCGATGGCCTCGCCCGTAATCCGCTCATAGTGCGCGGTGAAGAAGGCGAACTCGAGGAACTCTTTCAGCACGCCGATACGGTACGCGAACGCGGCACGACTGTAGGTGTGTTCGACGAAGGTAGCGAGGCGGGCATCATCCATACGCTACTTCGCAAAGACGTTCTGCTGCTTCGCTTCCTCGAGCGCCGCGATGACGATGTCACGATGCTGCTCGAGCGAGAGCACCGTATGCAGTGCGATCCGTGCCGTATCTTCGACGATCCTGACGATCTCCTTGTTGAGGAGTGCCATGCGCTCTTCGCGATAGGCCTTGACCGCTTCGCGCGCAGCCTGTACTTCCCCGTTGAGCTCCGCTTCCAGTTTCTTACCGGTCTCGTTGACGAGCTGCGCGTAGTCGTCGTCGACCTTCGCTGCCATGTTCGAGAACGTCTCTTGCACGCGCTTCGTCTCGCTCGCGATAACGCCTTGCATCTCGGACGTCTCACGTTCGAGTACCGTCTCTGCGGCACGCATCTGCTTGCCGAATGCGCTCGCCATCGCCTCAGACAACTGCGTGATCGAGAGCGCTTGCTTGTTGAGGAGCTCTTCGGCACGTTTGGTGATCTCTTCCAAATGCCTGTTCTGTTCCTGGCGCATCTGCTCATCCATCTGCGCCTGATCCGAGGAAGCTTTGACCGCCGCGGCCTTCGCGTTCTCGAGCGCGACGCGTGCCTGTTCCTCTGCGACGTTCACGATCTGCCGCGCTTTCTCTTCGGCCTCTTTGACGATCCGGTCGTAGACCGGCGAAGCCAGGTAGCGTAACCGCGTACCGAACTGGATGACCACGACGACGAGTACCGCGAGCGCGAGGAAGACGAATCCGAGGAGAACGGCAAGGGTCACGCCGACCGGGACAGAGAAGACAGAGCCGAGAGATGCGTTAGTCATACGAGGGTAGCTAGGAGGGTAAGAAGAGGATGACGAACCCGATGAAGATCCCCCCGGCGCTTACGACCACGATGAGAACCGTGTTCAGGACCGCCATGGATTGGATGGAAGATCGTGCGAGCGGATTGCGCCCGATCGAGATGACGCTGTTCCGTACGCTCGCACCGAAGTTCACGAACGCGACCACGATCGAGCCGATCGCGACTACAGCGGCGATGAGGTACTTCAGGAACACCGGCACACCGATCTTGGGCGTCTGAGCCGCCACTGAGGTGGGTGCGGATTGGTTAGAGATGCCCGAGGCGGCCGCCGGAGGATGGCCGGAGTACGGCCCTATCTGGAGCAGTACCGGGATGCTCCCGGTTGTCGTCGCGGCCACAGGCGTCGTCGTCGAAGGGAACGAGGCGAGCGCCATGCCGACGACGAAAGCATCGGTACTCGTCGCGCGCTGTCCCTTCCCAGGCACAGGGGAGGTCGTGATGAAATCGCCTGGCGCGATGGCGCCGCCGCGCGCCGTGACATTTACCTGCGCCTCGCCGGACGTTACGACCGGCACGCTCGTGCTCGCGGAGCGCAGGACGATGACCGGATCGGTCACGACTACGCCGAATATCGCTTCATCGCTCGTGGTGGCCGAGAGGTGCAGCGTCTGGGCCGCCTTGTCGAGCGAGACAAGATCGCCTGAGACCGGCTGTGCGCCGATAATCGCGTACGTGCGTGCGATCAGCCCGTCACTCGCCTGTTGCGCGTGTGCGACGCTACTAACGTTCACGACGAACAGCAGCGCTGTGACGAGCGCGTACGCCAGACCGTGCACGGTAACGAGACGCCGCATACGCAGTCTCATCTCCCCTTCGCGGTACGTCCCGGTACGCCGACGTGTGCCGCGGGCAACGTACCCGCATCAAGGATCGACCGGTATGCACTGTACGCCCCGGCAGCAGTCTGCGTAGTAAACGCACCGACACCGGCTACCCCTTCGTACGCGAACCGGCCGGCACGCTCGACCGCGAGACCGTACCCGGTCGACACCGTATCAGTGACCGCGACGAACCGGTACGCGGTGGCATACTCCGCACCGAACACGGCCCGTGCGCTTGCCGGAGCAGCAGCCGCGATACCGTACGCAAGCGATACGTCGGCGTTAATCGCTGCGTGTGCTATAGCGATGACCCCTTCGCCTAGCGCATCTACGGCACCAGAGAGCACCGGCAGGATGTCCGGCATCGGGCTTGGGAATCGCTCGCGGTGTACCTGGTGCGCGACGGGCACAGAGAGCGTGCTTGCCGCCGAAGCGACTGCCGCGAACGCAGCCGCCGCGGCGCGCTTGCCCTGAGCGAATTCATGCGCGCCCGCCGACAAGAGCGCGCTCCCGCGCAGGGCGTCAGACACGCCCGCGTATGCGATCCGCGCACCGGCGGCCGCCGACCGCGCGAATCTGTTCGCTGTCGACACGCCGGCGAACCCCGCGCGCGCAATCAGGTACGCGAGCGATATGTCAGCGTGAATGCACCAATCCGATACGGCGATAACAGAGCGCCCGAACGCGACGTATGCGCCTCCGATATCGGCCGAAGGGGAGCGCGTGCGCGCGGATTGCGCCACGGCAGCGAATGGCTGTGCCACGTCGCCGGCGGTCGCATACGCACGCAGTGCGGTATAACCGGCGGTTGCTGCCGCGATATGCGCCTGCGCGTCTGCGAATAGCGTGGTCTGGTCCGCTGTCTGGTATGCCGGCAGCAAGCGCTCCTGACGCGGCACGAGCGCTTGGGCAATGCGTCCGCGCACATCGGTCGATGCGCCGAACGTATCCGCGAATCCGGTCGCCACGCGATGTGCCACGGTAGCAACACGACCCGCAACCTGCGGAAGCGCGGGAGAGTATGCGGCAGACGCGCCCAAGACAAGCACGCAGGCAGCGATTGCTACCGCACGCAGTTCGGATTGTACGTGCGTCTCGGTTGCAGGGGCTGCAAGATGGGTATCGAGTAGAGGAGAGTTCATGCCGTGTAGCAGGTTACTTAAATAATAAAGAAAAGCCACGGCAATTTATAGAGATGGCCTGTGGATAGACCTCTATTGCAGCGGTGCGTCGTTGGCTCGTTCACTCCAGCTTCTTTAACTTTTTTCGACGCGGAGCACTCCCGTTACCCGTGTATCGCTACACGGGAGTATCGGGTACTTTGTTCGAGTATAAGGGTGTGTCTCGTATATACGAGACGATATATAGCTTACCTAGTAGCTATTTACGTACGTAAATGTACCGGTCAAACCGCTCACGAGATACGCATACTTGCCGAGGGTTACTGCCCCCATGCCGATCGTGACAACTCCGAGTGCAACAACCGCGACGACGACCACGCTCACCCACGCAGACACGCGCGACCTGCGTGCCGAGCGGGGTGGAGCGGGGCGTGCCTGCCGCGGCGCAGCGAGCGGCGTTGCCCTCACTGCCGTAGTCGTACGTGTCTCCCCCGCACGCGCATAGCTGACGTCACTTTTGAGTTTGAGCTCCTCCCCGCCCGTATCAATCGCCTGATGGTCGGACTCGTATGCCCGATGAACCGGCACGGGTACCGGAGGATCTTCTTCGACCTCTGATGACAACTCCCCTTCTTCCTCCGCGTGCAACGCGACGCGCGCCTCCTCGGCATGAGGTGCCCGGTCGTCCGGCAGCTCAGGCGCCTGTTCTGGCGAAGCCTGCCCCAGCTCAGTGACCGCCGCGAGTCGGTTGATTCGATTGATTGTCGGCAACGGTTCGGCGGTAACCGGTTCGTATGTCGGCGCATCCAGGGTGTGTCCGAGCATCCGTATGGCTCTGTCTTCCGCGGCAATCGCCTCCGGAGCTATGTAGCCGTGTGCCCTGTCGGGTTCTCTTTCTGGGGCCGGAACCTGAGACTGAAGACGCGTAGCCGCAGCAGCAAGTGCCGCCGCGCGCGCAGACGCGTGGATGTCGTCTCCCGGATGCGCCTCGACGGCCGGCTCCTCCTCTTTCTCTGCCCGCGCTCGTTCAGACGCGGCCGAGTGCTCGACAACAGCTGCGGAGGCAGCGTCTGCACTGTGCACGGACGTAGACGTACCGAATCTGTGTTCTCGTATGGCCGATTCGAGAACGAACCAGCCACGCCCGACAAGCTGCGCAGGAACCTTGCCTTCTCGGCAAAGTTGCCCAACGTAGTCTTTCGCATAGCCGGTTATTTTCGCGGCTCGCTTCGACGATACGTATCTCTGCCCGTCGAGAAGGACTTCTTCCATACCGACAGTATAGCCGACACTCGGGGCGGCCAAGTACGCAATACACAGGTCAAGAGAGAACTTGGACTTACGCGGATTGATCGGAGAGGAGCACTGTGAGCCGGTCTGCGAGACGCTTGACCAACGTCGCATTCTTGACCGAAACTGCGAGCACTTCCCTACCCGTATGCTGTTCGAGCTTTCGGACCGTATTCGCGAGGAGCGCGTCGGGCACAAGGTCTGCTTTCGATACGACGACGAGCTCATGCTTGGTCGAGAGTCCGTGCCCGAACGCTTCAAGCTCATTCCGCACCTCGTCATACGCGTGTACTGGCTCTGCTTGTTCAGCCGAGATGAGATGTATTGTAAAACCTGTTCTTTCTATATGCTTAAGAAATCGTGTTCCGAGCCCTCGACCAGACGAGGCGCCCGATATGAGCCCCGGGATGTCTGCAATCAGGTATCCGTAGAAGTCTCCGAGGCTGGGCTCGAGGGTGGTAAAGGGGTACTCCCCGACCTTCGAACGGGCACTGGTCAGCGCGTTTAACAAAGACGACTTGCCAGCATTCGGGAGCCCGATGAGACCCGCGTCAGCGATCAGTTTGAGCGTGAAGGTGATGTCCCCCGACTCGCCGCTCTTGCCGTCGGTGTGCGTGAATGGGTTCTGGTTCGTCGAGCTCTTGAAGCGTGCGTTCCCCCTCCCCCCGTGACCGCCCTTGAATACGACGATCCGCTCCCCTTCTCGCATGATTTCGTACTCCCGCGCGTCGGCCGCAAAGCGCACGAGCGTGCCGACCGGTACGGTGAGAACCGTATCCGGACCATCGGCACCGCTCCGGAGCCGGCCCTGTCCCGCCGCGCCGTCTGCGGCACGGAATGTCTTCTCGTATCTATACCGCGCAAGCGCCGAGAGGTCGCGCACGCCGACAAGCACGATGTCGCCGCCCTTGCCGCCATCGCCGCCGTCTGGACCGCCGCGCGCGTTCGACTTCGTGCGCAGCCAGTGCGTCACGCCGGTGCCGCCGGTGCCCGCTACGGCGGAAACGGTTATCTCATCTACCAGTGCCATATGCAACACGCGCGATTAGTGCGCTTGGCTCACGATCTGCCAACCCTCGGCAAGGAGCGGCTCCGCTTTCTTGAACTTGAGCGAGCGCGTCTCGCCATCCTTCTCTATCGTGACGATCTCGTTGCGGCCATGCGTGTGCGCCTTGCGAGCGGGCGCGGGGCCTGCGGCGCCCCCCTCGCCTGCGGCGAGCGCCGCAGCGTGCATCTGCTCCTCTTCCTTCGTCACCTGGACGGGCGTGGCAGCAGCCATGCGCGGAAGCGCATCCGCGAGCGCCGCTATGATATTCGCCTCAAGCGCGCGGAAGCGCGTGAGCCCCTCGCGACGATACTCGATGAGCGGGTCGCGCTGGCCGTACGCGCGGAGCGACACGGACCGGCGGAGGTACTCCATGGTCTCGAGGTGCTCAAGCCAGAACAGGTCGGTCACCTGAAGCAACAGGAAGCGGAGGTTGCGCGCGAACGCGTCACCGAGCTCCTGCTTCTTCGCCGAAAACGCGGCAAGCGCCGCGTCGTCGCCCGCGAAGAGCGTCTCGGCGATCGACTCGACTTCAGCGTCAGTACCGGCAAGTGCCGCGCGACGCCGCGCGTAGACGGAGAGGCGCTGGGTGTTCATGACATCGTCATACGCGAGTACCTGCTTGCGCGCGTCGAAATTGAACCCTTCGATGCGCTCTTGCGCTGTCTCGAGCGACCGGGTGATCATCGAACTCTCGATCGGCTCGTCTTCGGGTATGCCGAAGCCGCCCATGACCTTCTGCAATGTCGACGAAGCAAAGACGCGCATGAGCTTGTCCTCGAGTGAGACGTAGAAGCGCGTCTCGCCCGGGTCGCCCTGACGGCCCGAGCGGCCGCGCAGCTGATTATCGATGCGGCGCGCATCGTGCCGCTCGGTACCGATGACCGCGAGGCCTCCGGCCGCGAGCACCCGCTCGCGCTCCTCGCGCGACGCTGCCGCGCCGCCGAGCTTGATATCGACGCCACGCCCGGCAAGGTTCGTCGCGACGGTCACGCGGCCGTACTTGCCCGCCTCTGCGATAATCTCGCCTTCACGCTCGTGATTCTTCGCGTTCAGCACCTCGTGGCGCACGTGCGCGTCGGCGAGATAGCGGCTCACGATCTCGTTGTCCTCGATCGAGACGGTGCCGACCAGGACCGGCTGGCCTTTGTCTTGCCGCTCTTGCACCGCACGCGCGACCGCACGATACTTGCCCGCTGCTGTCTGGAAGATGAGGTCGTCGTAGTCCTTGCGCGCGACTGGATTGTTCGTCGGCACGACGACGACCTCGAGCTCGTAGACCGTATAAAACTCCTCTTCGGACGAGAGCGCGGTGCCGGTCATGCCGGCCTTGCGCGGATACATGCGGAACAGGTTCTGGAACGTGACCGTCGCGTACGTGCGCGTCTCGGCCTGTACCGGGACGCCCTCCTTCGCCTCGACCGCCTGATGAAGCCCTTCCGACCATCGCCGGCCAGGCTGCAGACGGCCGGTGAATTCGTCGACGATGACGATGTCGTTGTCCTTCACGACATACTCCTTATCTTTATGGAACAAGGCCTCGGCGCGCACCGCCGTCTCGAGATGATGCGCGAGCTTGATGCCGCCCTCCGTGTAGAGATTCTCGATGCCGAGCGCGCGTTCTGCGGCACGGATACCCGCGTCGGTCAGCTGGATCGCCTTCTGCTTCTCATCGACCGTATAGTGCTCGTCCGCTTTGAGGGTGCGCACGATGGCTGCGAACTTCTGATAGAGATCTTCCGCGTCGCCGGACGGCCCCGAGATGATGAGCGGCGTTCGCGCCTCGTCAATAAGCACGGAGTCGACCTCGTCGACGATGGCGAAGTACGGGTCGCGCTGGACGAGCTGCGACGGGTCATACGCGGTGTTGTCGCGCAGGTAGTCGAAGCCGAGCTCGTTATTGGTGACGTAGGTGATGTCGGCGGCATAGGCCTCGCGTTTCGTCGCCGGCCGGAGATACTCATAAAAGACCTTGAATGATCCTTCTTCGTCGCGCTCACGATCTTCTGCAGACGTGACGTGCGACGCGTCATAGCGGAACGCGCCGGCGCTCGTCACGACGCCGACCGAGAGACCGAGAAAATCGTACACCTGGCCCATCCAGGTGGCGTCGCGACGCGCCAGGTAATCGTTGACCGTGACGACATGCACACCCTTCCCGGCAAGCGCGTGGAAGGTCGCCGGCAGCGTCGCGACGAGCGTCTTGCCCTCGCCGGTGCGCATCTCGGCGATCTTGCCCTCGAGGAGCGCGAGACCGCCCTCGAGCTGCACGGTAAAGTGCGGCTGCCGGAGCGTGCGGCGCGACGCCTCGCGTACGAGAGCGAATACCTGTGGTATGTCGGCCTCTGGCGTCTCATGCGCCTCGGCAGCACGAGCGCGTATCTCGGCGATCCGGGCGCGCAGATCGGCGTCAGAGAGCGCCCGGAGCTCGTCGGTAAGCGCGTCGACGGCGGCCACGACCGGCTGTGCCCGCTTCAGGAAGGCTGCCGACTGATTCTTGGAGAAAAACGAGGAGAAATTGAACATGGTCGCCACACTATAGCACGCGCACTCACGGATGTCGAAGCAGCCGGCCCCGCGTCTGCGGGGCCGGCTGCTTCGACAAACGCACGTGCCGTCTAGCGGGAATGCTTGCGCGCGGTCTTGCGGGTGGTCTTGCGAGCGGTCTTCTTCGCGACCTTCCGCACCGTGCGGCGATGCGTCGTCTTCTTCGCGACTTTCTTCTTCGCGACCTTCTTTGTCGCCTTACGCTTCTTCGTGGCCATGATGTTGTGCGTTAGTGGTTACTGATAGATCGACCCATTCGTGCAAGGAACATTCTCACACGAATGTTCCTGCTCGTATTATCGCGCGGAAAAACTTTTTGCGTGTATGAAAAACTTTTCATGTGTGGATAAGTGGACGCGTGCGCGAACACGTTCGCATCACGCGTCGTGTGCGAATGCGCCGAGGTACTCGACCTCGCGCACGAGCACGACGCCGAACGTGCGCTCGACCGCGTGCTGCATGTCGTGCGCGAGCGCGGCTATCTCGTGCGCGCGCGCGCCATCGAGCGCAATGATCGAGAGCGTGTGCTTGGGCGAGATGCCGACCGCGCCGCGCACGTACCCTTTCGTAAACGGCGTGTACTCGAGCAGGAAACCCGGCGCGAGACGGACGGTCCCGTCCGGCTGTTCCCACGACCACGGGCGCAAGCGCTCCTCCTTCGCCGCGTCGAGCGCGCGCGCGGCCGTGCGCACGCGCTCGTATGCCGCGTGCGAGACCTGCGGCATGTGGAAGAATGACCCGGCACACCGGTACGCGCTGCGACCGGGCATGGCGAGCGTACCCTTGCGTTCGCGGATGTCGAGGACGAGGTCGCGGACGTTCGCGGGCGTCGCGGCGCGGTCGCGCGCGCGGAGCTCGTCGGCGAGGTTCGCGCGGTAGTCCGCGTAGCGCGGCAACGCGGCAGCACCGGCGCGAAGCGCGAAGGCCGCGCGTATGATGACGAACCGGCCTGGCTCACGAGCAAACCGGCTGTCGTGGTACGAGAACGCGCACTCGTCCGGCGTGAACGCGCGGCGCGCACAGGACGCGCGTTCGACCGCCTCGACACGCACGAGCGTGTCGCTCGCCTGCGCGCCGTAGGCGCCGATGTTCGCGACAACCGCGCCGCCGACGGTCCCCGGCACGCCTGAGAGACACTCAAGCCCCGCGAGACCGCGCGCGAGCGTCTCGCGCACGAGGTCGTCCCACAAGACGCCGGCACCGGCAACCGCCTCGACCACCCCGTCGTCATGCGCCTCATACGCGATACCGCCCATACGCGGGGCGAGCACGACGCCGTCGATCCCCTCGTCGGCGATGAGGACGTTCGACCCGCCGCCGAGGATGGTGAGCGGCAACGCACGCTCGTCGGCAAAGCGGATGGCGGCGCACACGTCCTCGGCAGTCTCGGCCGCCGCGAAGAAACGCGCCGCGCCGCCGACCCCGAATGTGGTCAGCGGCGCGAGCGGTATGCGCTCAGTTATCGTCATTTAGCCTCCTTCTCAACCTCGGTGATAAGCGCCTGGATTGATGCACGATCCGCGGCACTGAGCGACGGGTTGCTCGCGCGAAGCCGCAGGAGCGCGATGAGCTTGTCCCATTGCTTCGTCTGGTAGTACGCAGCGGCGAGGATGTCGCTGTCGACCGTCGTCGTCCCGTACGCGTTCTGGAGCACCTGGTCGGCCTTGGCCGTGTCGGCGGCGAAGATGTCGCCCGCCGCGGCATAGGTCGCGAGCTCCTTGAACTGGGGCCCGAGCTGGTACGCCGTATCGAAGTCCTGCTGCGCCGCCGCGACATTGCCGAGCGCGAGGTCGAGCGTGCCCGCTTCGAGCCACGAGACTTCCTTCTTCGGCGAGAGCATGATGGCCGTGCGCACCTCCTTGAGCGCATCAGTGGCGTCACCGGCCGAACGATAGGCGTACGAGAGCTCGAGATGTTCGCGCGCGTCGAGCGGGTACGCTGCGACCTGCTTCCGCATCTCGCTGATCGCTAGGTCGAGCGCCGCCTTCTTGTCCGCATCCGAGACGGCCTGGCTCTGCGCCACCGCGACGGCGAAGCTCACCAGCTGCTCGCGCACCTCCTGGCCCGCGAAGGACGGGTGCGCGGAAAGCGCTTTGAACTCGCTCAGGTTCTCCGCGACGCCGCCCGGCGAGGGGGTCATGGCGGTGATGAGATCGCTCGCGACGCGCATGCCCGGGATGTTCACCGCCCAGATGGCGGCGATGACCGCGACGGCCGCGACGGCGCCGATCGACGCGGTCACGCCGGCATCGGTCGGCTCGGGCGCCGTGTCGAGCCGGCGGATCGGGCGGGCGACCTGCGAGTCGACGAGCGCGAGTATGGCGAAGAAGTAGACGTACGCATAGAGATTGTCGAAGACGAAGAGATTGTGGACGGCGTATCCGGCGAGCGCGGCGGTGAGCAGGATGCGTTCGCTCCGCGAGAGCTCCGAGCGGCGCCAGAGGTACCAGAGCACGCTGCCCCAGATGGCGAGATAGAGAACGAAGGCGGGCACGCCGCCCTGGACGAGCCAGTCGATGAACGCGTCATGCGCACGATCGAACCACTGTTCCTGCCCGTAGAGCGACGGATCGTAGTAGGTATTGAAGACGTAGTTGAACCCCTCCTGCCCCCAGCCGGTGATCGGGCGCGCCGCGACACCCTCGAATGCCATGTGCCAGATCGTGAAGCGGGTCGCCCCGTCGGCGAGCGAGATCGACGCGATGCGCTGCAGCACATGATTGTCCTGCACGAACGACGAGCCGCGCGCAAGATAGAAGCCGCCCGAGACGAGGAGGAGGAGCGCGAGCCCCCAACCGGCGACCTGCCGGGCGCGCTTCCCCGCGGTGAACAGGGTAAGGAGCGCCGCGATGCCGAGAGCGATGAGGAGGCCGAGTATCGTCCCGCGTGTCTCGGTGAAGAAGATGAGGGACGCCTCGACGACCGCGAAGGCGATGAGCGTCCACTTGAGCCACTGGCGCTTCTCCGAGAGCGCGAGCCAGAGCGCGAGGAACGTGTTGAACAGGAGGTAGACGGCAAAGTAGGCGGAGTTGCCGAACGACGAGTCGATGCGCGTCGACCCTTGGTGGATCGGCAACGCGCCGAGTTGCTGCAGGATACCGTGCGCCGAGACGACCACCGCGACGCCGAGCGAGGCGAGGAACCAGGCGCGCCACTTCTTCTCGACGCGCAAGACCGCGCTCGCCGCGACGAAGAATCCGAGCAGGTGGATGAGGAGCACCCAGCCCTCCATGCGCTCGAAGTTGCTCCAGAAGGCTTTCGCGGCATTCACCGCGAAGAGGTCCGCGACGAACATCCACGCGATGAACGCGAGCACCGCGACGCCGATCCAGGAGAAGCGCGGGCGGTACTCCCGATCGAGGAACGCGAGCACTGCCCACGCGCCAATGGCGATCTCGACCACGATGCGGAAGAAGAACGCCTTGCCGGTGATGAACGGGAAGAAGAACGAGTTGACCACGATGAGCGGCACGAGCGGGACAAGGAAGAGCGCGCCGAGGGCTATCCAGCGCGCGACCGCCTTGGTCATCTGGGTGTATGTCATGGTGGAGATACTATAGCACGCCGGGAGACGCGACGCGCCCGGCCGCGGAGCGGCCGGGCGCGTCCTGCACTACCCTCGTCCCCTAGAACCGCCAGCTGAAGAGACCCCACGCGCGTTGCTCATTCTGCGCGAGAGCCTGGAGATTGGCCTGCGCGGCACCAAGCGCGGTAATCTGCGCATGGAGCGTCGTCTTGAGATCTGTCGAGAGATTCGCCTGGTTCAAGAGCTGTGTGAGCGCCTCTATATGCGCCTGGTTCTGGGCGACCGCGGTACTGATGTCGTTCGCTGCCTTCGTGTCACCGCCGAAGAGGAGCCGCGTCCAGAAACCGCGCGACCGTATCTGCGCCTCGGCGACAGACGTTGTCGCGATCGACGCGTTCATCTGCTGCGCGATCACCGACACCTGCGGGCCGATGCCGTCCAAGAGATCACGCGATGCGAGAAGCGCGTGGACCGCGAGCCGGACCGGATTCTCATTCTTCAGGACGGCCTGTTCCGAGGTCGAAGCACGTGCCTCTTCCTGGTTGAGCTCCTGTGCGCGCATCTGGATCGACTGCTGGAGTCCGACGAGCGTCGTCGCCGGCGTCGTGGAGCCCTCAAGCGCGAACCGGAGATGCGCCTCGGCCTGCATGCGCTCCTGTGCTTGCATGACCGCGTGTGCCTCCATCTGCGTCTGAGCGCGGGTCTGCGCCTCGATACGCGCCTGGGTACCGGTCGCACTCACCTGATCACCTGCTTCTGCGCGCGACGTGCTCGCGCTCTCACCTGCCTCCTCGGTAGCGCTCGCCCCGGCAGAGAGACCTGCGCCTCGTACCTCTGCGTCCACGTGTGCCTGTTCCTGCACACCGAGCATGGCGGCACTCGCGACGCCCGGCACGACGCCGGCCACGAGCAGCAACGTCGCTGCGACATATATCTGTTTGTACATAATCGATGTGGATTACCTTTCTGCAATAAATCTGACACCACGAACCCCGATACTCTACATACTATAGGAACCCATGACCGTTCAAGCAACCCCTGCGGGATACCGAGACTGCCGGTATACTGTATGGTACCTATATTATATATGGCCGACCTCAAGGAACGGATGACGAGCGCCCTGCGCGCGACCGAGAAGTATACCGGGACCGACATGGTCTATCTCGCCTCCGGGAGCTTCTGGGCGGGTATCTCCTCCGTCCTGCAAGCGCTCATCGCCTTCGCGACCGCGCTCGCCTTCGCGAACCTCATCCCCAAAGAGACGTACGGCACCTACCAGTACGTACTCGTCGTCGCCGACCTCTTCGGCATCTTCGTCCTCGGCGGCGTCGACACGGCGCTCGGGCGCTCGGTCGCGCGCGGCATGGACGGCTCCCTCTTCGCGGGACTCCGCACCAAGGTCCGCTGGGGGCTCGTCGGCGGCGCAGGCGCCATCGCGTTCGGCGCATACTACCTCGCCCATGCGAACCCGCTGCTCGGCTGGGCGTTCGTCATCGCCGGCATATGCATCCCCTTCTGGGAAGCACCCGGGATCTACGTCACCTACCTGCAAGGCAAGAAGCGTTTCAAGTTCGGCTTCCTCGCCGATACGGGCGCGCAAGGCTTCGCGGCGGTGGTCGTCATCGCCACCCTCTTCCTCACGAACGACCTGCTCATCATCCTCGCGAGCTACCTCGCGAGCTGGGGTATCGCACGCGTCATCGTGCTCTGGGTGTCCCTGCGGAACGTCCCGCCGAACGACACGCCCGACCCGGGCATGATCCCCTACGGCAAGCACCTCACGGTCATGTCCGCGGTCGGCACGTTCGCATCGAGCGCTGACGACATCCTCCTCTGGCACTTCCTCGGCCCGACTGCGGTCGCTCTCTATATCTTCGCGCAGACGATCCCTATCCGCGCCGCCGGCGTCATAAAGACCGTGAACCGGCTCGCGTATCCGAAATTCGCGGCAACCGATGACGCGACCTTGAAGCGTACGCTGCCGCGCAAGGTGTTCCTGCTCTTCGGCGTCGCGGCAGGCGCGGCCGTCGCGTATGTCCTCCTCGCACCGTACCTCTTCGCTTGGTTCTTCCCGCAGTATCTCGCCGCCGTCCCCTACTCGCAGCTCGTCGCAGCGCTTATTGCCATGCAACCGTTCAACCTCTTCTCGAGCGCGCTCTCCGCACAGGCGAAGATCAAGGCGCTCTATATCTACCAATTCGCCATACCGGGCACGCGCATCGCGCTCATGGCGGTACTCATCCCCACGCTCGGCCTCCTCGGCGCCGTACTCGCGCTCGTTCTCACCGACGTGGTCGACAGCATCGTGGCAACCGTGCTGTTCTATAAGATGTAGCCATGCTGCGACGACTCCGCTACCGCCTCGTACGCGCGTACCGCCGATACGGCACGGCATACTATTGTCCGCTGTGCGAACGGCACGCACGCGCGTTCGCGCCGAATCCGCCCGGCCCGGGCCAGGCGACGATCGATCACTACCGTATCGTGAGCATGGGTGCACGCGCACACTACCGCTGCCCGTGGTGCAACTCGTCCGACAAGGAACGTCTCGTGTGGCGATTCCTCGAGACACGGACGGACATCCTGGACCCGCGCGCGCCCGCGCGTGTCCTCCACGTCGCTCCGGAGAAGGGTGTGTCGCGCCGCGTGCGCGCGCTTACGCATGTCGAGTACGTGTCCGGAGACAAGTTCGAGGGCGACGCGCGCTATACGCCGCAGCGCTACGAAGGCGCGCATTATCTCGACATCACCGACCTGTCGTCGCTTGCAGATGACCGGTTTGACCTCGTCATCTGCAACCACGTCCTGGAACACGTGCCCGACGACCGACGCGCGCTGCGCGAACTTTTCCGCGTCACGAAGCCGGGCGGCATCGCTATCCTGCAGGTACCGGTCTCGCGGGACACCGCGACGATCGAAGATCCGGCGGCCACGGCGGAAGAACGCCTACGGACATTCGGCCAGAGAGACCACGTGCGCATATACGGGGAGGCCGACTATCTGGCTCGGCTCGCCGACGCCGGGTTCGCCGTGCGGAAGATCCCGGCCCACGACATCGGCGCGCTGCGCGATTGCCGCCGCATGGGCTTCAACGCGGACGAGGCGCTCTACGCGTGCACCAAGCCTGGGGGCACGGCGACCGACTGATACAGGGCGATGACCTCTTGCACGACGCGCGCAATGTCGTGCGCCTCGGCCCACTGCCGTACCGCGCGACGATCGAGCGTCTCGTCGTCGAGCACCTGGCTGATACGCCCCGCGACCGCTATCGGGTCGTCCGGGTCGACCACGAACCCGCTCCCCCCGTCCGCAATCGCCTCTGCAGAGCCGCCCTCGGCAGAGACGATCGCCGGCACGCCGTGCGCGTTAGCCTCGAGGCACACCAGACCGAACCCCTCGAATCGCGTCTCTCGCTTCACGCGCGCCAGGAGCAGGAAGAGGTCGGCGCGCGCGTACTCTGCTTCCAGCTGCTCTGCCGAGACCTTCCCGAGGAACACTACCTTGCCGTCGAGATGCTGGGCGCGTATCTCCTCCTGGAGCAGCTGCGCGTAGTCGGCTGCCGGGGCGTTGCGCCCGATGACGTGGTACACGAACGGCGTCGCCGAGCGCGCCTGGTACGCGCCGAGCGCGCGAACGGCCTCGACGATCCCCTTGCGCGCCTTGACCGTCCCGACGGTGATGACGACCTTGGTCGCAGGTGTCGCGGGCGCGCGTACAAACGGATACTGAGCGACCTCGATACCGTTATGGATGACCCGGACCGCGGCCGGAAGCGGGATGCCGGCCGCCTCTGCCTGCTGTAAGAAATAGCGCTTGGTATACGCGCTCACCGCGATCACGCCGCGCACATGCGCGAGCGCGCGGGCGAAGAGGGCGCGGTAGAGCGGCTGCAGCAGATGCGGCGCAGCAGCCGGCAGATACGCGTAGGTGCCGTGCACGGTAAGCACGACGGGCGTGTGCGTGAGCGCGAGCAGCGGTACCGCGAGCAGGTACGGCTCTGCCGTCACATGCACGATATCCGGCCGGTACGCGCGCAGCAATCGCCGCATGCGGAACACGTCGCCGAGGAGGTGGAGCAGGAAAAAGGGGTTCGAGAAGTAGCCGCGCGGCATGACCCCCTCGATGACCCGTACCGTGTGCCCCGCCCGCTCCAGGGCACCCTTCAGGTCGGCCGTGTAGCGGCCCCAGCCGCTGGTCACCTCAAGGGAATCGGTGATGAATACGATGGTCATGCGCGCGCGATGAAGTCGAGTATGGCAGACGCCCGCGCGTCCCAGGTGCAGCCCTGCACGCGCCGCGCCGCAGATGCGGCGCGGCGCGCGGCCTCCC
This sequence comes from uncultured Candidatus Saccharibacteria bacterium, assembly GCA_964482105.1. Taxonomy (GTDB): domain Bacteria; phylum Patescibacteriota; class Minisyncoccia; order Phycocordibacterales; family Phycocordibacteraceae; genus C7867-001. Next base: position 21,052 of record CAYZWA010000001.1, on the reverse strand, counting down.
CCGGGTGCCGCGCGACATAGACGAGCACCTGAGCGAGCGACGTGTCGTCTCCGGGCACCGTGAAGAACGCCGCGTCGTCGGAGAGCACCTCGCGTACCGACGGCAGGTCGGTCGTGATAATCGGCACGCCGGCGGTCATATACTCGAAGAGCTTCATCGGCGACATGTAGCGCGCGAAGTGCGGCGTGTCGCCGTAGTTCATGACGAGCAGATCCGCCGCGCGCATGGCGATCGCGACATCGACCTGCGGCACATACGGCACGAGCGTGCGCACCTGCGCGCCGATGCCGCTCGCCTCGCACACGCGCTCGACCGCTGACACCTCTCGCTCCGCAAGCCCGACGATGAAGAGGTGCAGGAGCGTCTCTTCGCGCGCTTTCCCGACCGCACGGATGAAGCCGTCGACACCCTTGTCCTGCGCAGCGGTCGCGTAGCGGCCGACGTATGCGGCAACGGCGCCCTCCTGCGGGAGCCCGAACCGTGCGCGCGCCTCCGCACGCGACGCCGTGACGGCAAACCGTGCGAGGTCGACCGCATCGTGCGCGACCAGCACACGCGCGCTCGGAGCGCGCGCGAGCAGGTCTTCTCGGAGCCCGCGCGTGAGCGCCACGACGCCATCCGCGTGCGACACGACGTGCGCGAAGAAGAACCCGTGTCCGAGCGTGTGCGCCTCGAAATACAGCCGCGCAGGCGGCCGCAGCAGGCGGAGATACCAGTACAGAAAGAAGAACAGCCGTTCCTCGCGTACATAGACGTGCGTGATACCGCGCGTGCGGACGAGCCGCGCGTACCGCCACGCGAGCACCGGGCTCTTCGCCCCCTCCCCTAGTTCGATCGCGGGCACGCCGAGATCCGCGCCGTCGCGATTCGCGCCGATACCGAGCAGGAAGTCGTCGCCAAGACGGGCGGAGAACGCCCGCGCCTGGGCGAGCACCTGCCGCCGGTTCGCGTGCCGGGACGGGAGCGTGATTGACGTCGCGTAGAGGAGCTTCATGGTCTTCCCGTGCCCCCGGACTCATCCTGGGGCACCATGCACGCGAGATACCGGTCAACGATACGACACGCATCAAACGCGGCTGCCCGATGGCGTGCGGCCGCGGCATACGCGGCGCGCCGGTCGGGCGCACGCAGCAGCGTCGTGAGCGCTTCTGCGACTTCGCGCACGCCGCCGACCGGCGCGAGCACGCCGTACGCAGCCCACTCGACACCCTCGCGGCGGCGCAGGAGCGGGTCTGTGTCCGGCGCAAGGATCTCGCGCGGCCCGGAGTCGCAATCCGTCGCGACGACTGGCACGCCGCACGCGATCGCCTCGACGACCGAATTCGGCATCCCTTCCCACCGCGAGGTCGAGACGAAGATGTCCGCGCGAGCCGTGTAGGCGTGCGGATTCTCCACGTAGCCGAGAAACGCGACCGCGTCAGCGATACCGAGCTCGCGCGCAAGGTGCTCGAGCGCGTCGGCATCGCTGCCCTTGCCGAGGATGAGAAGCCGGGAGGGACATTCGCGGCGCGCCTCGGCGAACGCACGCAACAGCGTCGGCAGGTCCTTCTGCGCGCGCAGCCGGCTCACCGCGACGACGACGGGCAGCGTCTGGTCGGCAAGCCAGGGGTGCGCCACCGGCTCGAGCGCGCGACGGGCGATGTACGCGAGCTCTTTCGGATTGAAGATGACCGTTACCTTCTCCGCAGGCAGGCAGAAAAAGGCCTGCAGGTCATGCGCGACGCCCTGCGACACCGCGATGATCGCGTCCGCCTTCGGATACAGGCGCCGGAGCAGTGCCGGGATGAGCACCCGGTCGCGCCAACCGCGGTACGTCGGCCACAAGATGGAGAACATGTTCCCGACGCGCACGACGATCCGTGTGCGCGAGCGCGTGAGGAGCTTCGCGCCAAGCGCGAGGAGCTGCGAGAGCTCGTCCGTCGGCATGACGGCCGCCGGGCGTTCGCGGCGCAGGTACGCCATGAGGGGAACCAGCGAGAGCAGGATCCGCCGGCGCGAGAGCGAGACGAGGCGCACGCCGGGAGCAATCTGCGAGACGTACTCTCCCGTAGGCCGCATGGTCAGGAGATCGACCGCGTATCCGCGCGCGGCCGCCCAGTTCGCGAGATCGACGATAACCCGCGTGCCACCCGCGGCACGCAGCGCGGTGACAAAAAAGGCTACCCGTACCCGCCCTGGCGCCGCGCCCGGCGGCGCCGCAGAACCGTTCTGGCCCGTATCCATTACGGCCATCATACCAGAATCCGC
>CAYZWA010000001.1:6609-18705 GCA_964482105.1 uncultured Candidatus Saccharibacteria bacterium | reverse complement strand
GAGGAGGCACGATTGGGTATACTAGGAGCAACGTGTCCCGTGCCACATCCACATCCCTGACGGAGAGCGTCATGCTTTCCGTCATCATTCCCTGCTACAACGAAGCGGCGACCGTCGGCGAGGTCGTGCGGCGCGTGCGAGCCGCAGCCCTGCCGGACGGGTGGACACGCGAGATCATCGTGGTAGACGACGGCTCCGGGCCGGAGACGCGCGCGGTCCTGAAGACGCTCGAGCATCGGGCGCGCGTCGTCTACCGGGAGCGCAACGGCGGCAAGGGCGCCGCGGTCAAAGAGGGCCTCGCGCGCGCGGCCGGCGACTATTGCATCGTGCAGGACGCCGACCTCGAGCTCGACCCGGACGATTACGGCGTCCTCGCTGCGCCGATCGCCGCCGGAGACGCCGAGGTGGCGTTCGGGTACCGGGTGATTGCGAACGGCGCGTCGCCGGCTCTCTTCTACGGCGGCCGCCTGCTCTCGCTCCTCTTCAACGCAGTCTTCCTGACCGCGCTCCGGGACATTCCCTCGTGCTACAAGCTGTTCCCTCGCGCGTACATCCCGGCGCTCCGCGCGATGCCGAGCGACGACTTCGTGTTCGACGCTATCGAGATGACCTACGTGCTCGGGCGCGGCGCGCGGGTGGCTCAGGTGCCGGTGCGCTACTACCCGCGCACGCACTCCGCAGGCAAGAAGCTGCGCGCGGAAGACGGCATGAAGAGCGCCGTCGCGATCCTGCTCGTGCGCACTGGCCTGTACCGCCTCCCGATCGCGCGAGAGATCGGGCGCATCGCACGCTTCCTCATCTCGGGCGCGCTCACCGTGCTCGTGAACCTCGCCGTGCTCTACGCCGTGACCGAATACGGACACGTGTGGTACCTCACATCATCAGTCATCGCGTTTTGCGTCTCGTACGTCGTCAACTTCGGCTTGCAGAAGTTCTGGACGTTCCGTCATGCCGGCCTGCGCGAGATCCGCTATCAGCTCCCGCTCCACCTCACGCTCGCCATCGCGAACCTCGCCCTCAATACCGGCATCCTCTTCGCGCTCGTCGAATGGTTCCACATCTGGTATGTCTTCGCGCAGGTGATCGCTGCTATCATTATCGCTATCGACAGCTTCGTCCTGTCCAAGAAGATATTCGCTCACCACCATGTCTATCGGGAAACGTGATCTCCTCGCCCTCGCGGCACTCTTTTTCGCCGCCTTCCTGGTGAACAGCGCCGCGTACTTCCTGACCGGCATCTCGCCGGCATACCGCCAGTCCTCAGACGCGACCGTACACGTGGTGCAATGGCGGGAAGACGCACGTACGTACGCCGGCAACTTCGCCGCGGATACCATGTTCCAGGACTACCAGGCGCAACCGACCGGCACGCTGTTCGTCGACCGGCTGCTGGTGCGCGCGAGCGAGCTCCTGCATGTCGACCTGCTCGACTGGAGCATCCTCATCTCCGCGCTCTCGCTCGCGCTCTTCCTGAGCGGCGTCTATTTCCTCGTCCTCTACACGACCCGGCGGCGCCTCCTCGCGACGCTTCTCGCGCTCGTGAGCATCGCGCCGGTCATCTCGCTCGGTCTCTCGAGCTACGGATTCCTCGTCGGCGGATTCGTGCCGAAGGAAACCGCGCTCGGCATCACGGTGTGGCTCACCATCCTCTATGTGCGCGGCGTATCCACCGGCTCAAGGCGCGACCTCGCGCTCTTCTTCGGGCTCCTCGGCTTGTGCGCGAACTGGTACCCGCCATCGTTCTATCACTACGCTGCGGCGCTCCTCACGGTAGAGGTCATCCGCCACCGTGCGCTCCGATGGGAATCGATCCTCTACGGCCTCCTCTTCCTCGTCGCCTCCCCCGTCGCGCTGTACGACATCTTCGTGAAAGCCGCGCACTTCGCGCCGCCCGTACTCTCGATCATCATCGCCCATTACGGCGTACCGCTCCACTCGCTCAGCTACCTGCTCCTCCACTACCTGCGCAAGCAATTCATCTACCTGGCGCTCGTCGGCGGGCTCTGGTACCTGTATCGTCGCGTCCTCAAGAAACCCTATCCGCCCGCGCTCACGCTCTGGTACGCGATCTGGTGGAGCACGCTCGCGTGGTCGCTTATCGGGGTCGGCATCGAGGTCTTCGCGCCGCTCTACATGAAATACCTCATCTCCCGTATCTCGGTATGGTTCTACCTGGCGTCCATGATCATCGTCGCCTACACGGCATACGAGCTCTGGGTGGCGAAGTGGGGCGGCTCCCAGAAACGGCTCGCGCTCTTTGCCGCCGGGCTCGTCATCGTCCTGCTCGGCCAGACGTCGATCCTCAATGTCTACGCCGGGCTCCGAGACGCGCAACGGAACGCCCCGGACTACCGCGACTACCTGGCCGTCGTGACCCGGCTGCAGTCGGTCGTACCGACCGGCGCGCTCGTCCTCGCGAACCCCGACGACCGGGCGAACACGCTGCGCACGTACGGCGGCGTCGGCACGTACGTCTCAGCAAAAGACGGCAACGTGACGCTCTTCGATGGCGCGGCTGCGGCAGCCTGGCTCGCGCGCTACACGGAGACGCAAAAGGCATTCGCGACGAAGGATTTCTCCGCCATCCGCTCGTTCGCGCTCGCGCACGGCCTGCAGTTCTACTTCTTCGACACCCGCGGCATCACGACCGGGCAACCGCTCCTTAAGAAGGAGACCGTCCTGCAGACCGGCGACTACGGGCTCGCGAAGCTCTACTGAAGCCGGAGCACGTCGGTGACGGCTGCCGCCGGCACGTTCGTGAACGGCCGGAGCCGGCCCGCCCGGTGCGCCTCAAGGTACGCGCGATCGGTGCGCGTATCGGCTTCACCCTCGAGCCGATAGAGCACCGTGGCACTCGGCGCGTAATACGCAAGCCAGTTGGCCGTGGCGCCGTGCGCGACCTCGAGCACGCGCGCGCCGAGGAAACAGGCGAGATGGGTGATACCCGTGTCGGTGCCGATGCAGAGCGCGGCGTGTGTGAGGAGCGTGGCGAGCTCGCCCGCCGGCAGGCCAACCGCGAGCGAGACGGCCGACGCGCCGCTTGCGCGTGCGATCGCTGCCGCATACGTACGCTCCTCCGGGCCAGCCGAGAGCACGACGTGCTCGCTGTATCCGTCGGCGAGCAGGCGCGTGACGACCGCCGAGGCGTCTGCCACGCTGAAGGCACGCCGCGGGTTCGACGCGCCCGGGTGGAAGACGACGTAACGCTTCCCGACGAGCCCATGGCGAACGGGCGCCTCCGGTTCTTCTTCGATAACGAGACGCGGCGGGCCCGGGTCGGGCGCGGCGCCGGCTGCGGCGGCGAGACGGCGCATGGTCTCGTCGTAGCCGACGCTCGTGTCATAGTCGAGCAGAGTCGTATAGAGCACGCGGCAACCCGCGCCCCGGTCCCGGAAGCCGATGAGCAGGCTCCCCTTCCCGTGGGCTGCGAGACGCGCGATGAGCTTCAGCCGGAGCGGCAACCGGCCGATGGTCGGGTGCAGGATCGCGACCGTCGCGCGGCCGCGCGCACGGATGACGTCGCGGAAGCCGCCCCACCGGCGCGCCGAGAGCGTGACGACGCGGATGTACGGATAACGGCCGACGAGGCTCGCGAGGAAACGCGCGTTCCTTGGCACGGCAATGACGACCTCAGCGAACGACCCCGAGCGCCAGAGCTGCTCCGCGAGGAACACGAACATGAGAAAGTCCCCTATCGAGCCGTTCTGGAAGAGGAGCGCGCGGCGCGGCGCGAGACGGCGTACCAGCACCTCAGCGAGCGTCGTGAGGCTGTGCGCCTCGACGACGTGCGCGAGCGGCGGCGCGTCCTCGCCGGCGAGCGCCGCGCGCAAGCGCGCGGCGAGCGTCTCGGCAGAGTCGAAAGACGAATCGGCACCAGCGAGCGCGCGCCAGTCGTCGCTTGAGGCGAGGACGCGGCAACCGCAGGCTGCCGCCTCGAAGAGCGTCTTGTCGAGCATGCCCGAGGGCGAAGCGTTCACGAACACCGCGTGCGCCCGATAGAGGTCGGGCGTCGCATCGTGCGTGACAGCGCCACGAAAGGCGATGCGGCTTGCGAGCCCGAGCGTGCGAACCCGCTCCTTGAGCGCCGCGTGATACGCCTCGTCTTCGGGCCGTGGCGCGCCGACGAAGGTAGCGGTGAACGCGACCCCGTCACGCGCGAGCATTGCTAGCGCGTCGATGAGCAGATCCGGCCGTTTCGACGGTGCCATGCGGGCAAGGAAGAGTATGGAATGTGCACGGCGTTTAACCCGCGCGTCAGGGAAAAATCGCTCGGTGTCGACCCCGACCGGCATCAAGGTGGTCTTCGCGTATTTTGCCGTATACGAATGCTTCGAGGTGCAAAACACTTTCGTACACAATATTGCAGCAAGATCAGTAAGCCACGAACCGGCGTAGTGATTGCGCCAGAGATAGACGCGCGTGCCGAGGAGCTTCCACAGCCATCCGGCGATGAGCACGTACTCCTGGTTCATGTGCACGAAGACGGCGTCGTGGTCGCGGCGCCGGCGCCACGCGAGTCGCAGGAAGCGCATGGCATACGCGGCCGACCCGAGGACGGGCCGGCCGCGCTCTTTCCCGAGTGAATATACCCGCACATTCTTCGGCACGTCATGGGTGCCCTCCTTAAGGCACACGACCGTGACTTCCTCGACGCGCGACGCGAGCGCCTCGACCCACCGCACGAAGAACCCGAGCACCGGGTCATCCTGGTCGAGCACCTGCGTGACGACGAGAAGCCTCATGTGCCCGACCCGACGTGCTGCAGGTCGTCCGCGACGCGTGCCGGAAGGTCGCCGAACGAGGCGAGATGGGTGCGCGCCGAGAGCTCGGCGTTCACCGAGAGCTGTATGCGGAGTATCGTCTCCTCGATGAGGCGGATGAGCGCCTCCGCGAAGGCAGTCGTATCGCCGACCGGCACGGCGAGCACATCCACGCCGTTCTGGAAGACCGTGCCGACAAGACCGACGTCGGTGGTGACGATCGGCACCTTCGCGAGCGCCGCTTCGATGAGCGTCCGACCGTAGCCCTCATACGCGCTCGCCTGCACGAATACGCTCGCGCTCCCCATGAGCGCGCGCGCGTCGGGCCGGTCACCGAGGAACACGACGTGTTCAGCGACACCGAGCTCCTGCGCTCGCTTCTCGAGCGCCGCGCGTTCGCGCCCGTCTCCCGCGATGAACAAGCCGGCCATAGGGTAACGCGCGCAGAGGATCTTGAGCACGATGAGGAGGTCGCCGACGCGCTTCTCCGGTTCGAGCCGCCCGACGGAGAGCATCGTGAACTTGAAGGGCGACGCGGGTAGCGGCACCGGCGGCGGCACGGTAGCGTCGACCGCGACCGGTATGACGACCGGCTCGCGGATGCGCGCGCCGAAGTGCGCGGCGAGCGATGCCTTCACGCGCTCGGAGACGACGCGGATGCCGTGCGCGTGCGGCAGCACATGCTCGGCGATCCTGAGGCGGTGGCGGTTCAAGCGCGGAGCCGAGAGGCGCTTGCCGCGCGACATGAGGTCATGCGCGAACCACGGCGAGAAGACGTCGGTGTGCACCTGGATATGGAGCCGGGTGCGCGAGCCGCTCACGGCGTAGAGCGCCGCGAGCCCTTGCTCGAACGGATCCTGCGCAGAGACGAGGTCGATGTCGTCCTTGAAAATGCGGTACCACACGACGACCGTGAGAAGCCAGAGGCGCAGCAGGCGCCACGACGGGACAGGATGCAAGAAGAGGCTCCCCTCCTGCCCGCCGCGCGTGCCGAAGCGCGCGGGAGAGACGATGTGTAACTCGCCGCCGAGCGCACGCGCGTACGCGTGCATGCGCTGCCGCGCCGCGCTCTCGGGGTCGAATATGGTCGGATCATTCGAGACAAAGAGGACTTTCATGACGTCATGACCGCGCGGCACACCGCCACAGTCTCTTCTAGCATACCATCTACCGAGAAATGCTCCGCCGATGCGCGGGCAGATGCGCGCAGACGCGCGACGAGCGGCGCGTCTGAGAGCACGCGCGCGAGCGCCGCCGCGAGCGCGGGCGGGTCGCCGACCGGCACGAGGAGGCCGGTCTCGCCGTCCTCGATCACCTCCGCGTTGCCGCCAGCGCGCGTCGCGACCGTCGGCACGCCGAGCACGAGCGCCTCGACGAGGAGATGCGAGAGGCCCTCGTATGAGGAGTTCAGGACACACGCATCCGCCTGCCGCACGACCGCCATGAGGTCGGCATGCGCGAGCGCGCCGGTGAAGACGCACGTGTCGCCGAGCTTCTCTTGCGCGCGCGCCGTGAGGCGCGCGCGTTCCGGCCCGTCGCCCACGATCGCGAGCGACGCGTGCGTTCCCCGCGCGAGGAGCGCGGCGACCGCATCGATGACGCCGTCGACATGCTTCCACGGCACGAGGCGGCCGGCGGTCACGACGAGCGGGCGGCGTGCGTGCGCGACTGCCTCGGGCACGCTCCCGCCGGTCTCGACCGAGACAGCGTTGTAGACGATCGTAACCTCCTTCTCGGGAATGCCCCATGCCGCGACGACACCCTTCAGGTACGCGCTCGGCACGATGACCCGGCGCGCATACCGCGCGACGCCCGTCTGTACCGCACGCCAGAACCACACGAGAAACGGCACCTGCTTCATGCGCACGAACGCGTCGAGCGGCACGGTGATGCCCGCGCGCTGCCGCCCCTGCTCCCACGCGTAGTCGCCCACGACCTTCACCACAAACGGCTTCTTGAGGCTCCATGCCGCAAGGCACGCGGGCAACCCCGTTGAAACGGGATCGAGCGCCAGCACTAGATCGGCGCTTTTGAGCGCGCGACGCACCCTCGCGAAGTACGCGAGATGCCGCACGAGCTTCGGCAGATGCCGCACGTCGCCGAACTTCACGAGCGCCACGTCTATACCCCGACTCGGCAGGCCGTCTGCGAGCAGCTTGGCGTATGTAGCCGGCCCGCCCAGGTCGGGCGGGTATAAGGGCGTCGCGATGACGAGCTTCATGCCCGTATTCTACCCGTTCTCGAGCAATCGGTCGAAGAGCACCTGCATGCGCGCGGCGATGTCATCCCAGTCGTACTTCTCGAGTGCCATCTGCCGTGCGGTCGCCGTGACCCGCGCGACCTGCTCGGGGTGCGCGATGATGCTCTTGACCGTCGCCGCGATCTGCTCCGGAGAATCTTTGTCTACCGCCCAGCCGGTCGGCTCCGTATCAGGGTTGCGCGTCGCATCGAAGAGGAAATCGGCGATGCCACCCTCCTGCGTCGCGATAACAGGAAGCCCGGCCGCCATCGCCTCGATGAAGGAGTTGCCCATGCCCTCGGAGCGCGACGGGCGGATGAACAGGTCGCACGCCGCAAGCGCGCGCGGCATCTCGTCGTGGGATATCTGCCCGAGGAAATGTGTGCGCCCCTCGACACCCTGTGCCTTCGCGAGCGCCTTGAGCGCCTCCTCATCCGGCCCGATGCCATAGATCGCGAAGTGTACCGTCTCGGGCAGGAGCGCGAGGGCGCGGATAACGTCGTCGACCGCGTTCTTCTCGACGAGACGCGAGGTGGTGACGAGCACGACGTCGTCGGCCTTGAGCCCGAGCGCGCGGCGAAGCGCGGTGCGCGCGCCTTCAGCCACAGGCGCGGCGAAGCGCGCCGTGTCGACGCCGTTCGGGACAACGACCGGCGTACCCGGGAATCCCGCGCTCTTTGCCCACGCGGCGAGAAAGGCAGAGATGGCTTGCACCGCGCCGGCGCGCCTGAAGCCGAGCGAGAGGAGCGGCCGGACGAGCCGGATGCGCGCGCGGCTGAAGACATGCTCGAACGGATCGCCTTCCTGGAGCGTCACGAGGTACGGCACACGCACGCCGATACCGCGCGCGAGCACGATCGGGAAGGTCATATAGCTCATCATCGCCCAGAATGCGTCGAAGGGGCGCGCACGGTGGAGCCGCCGCGCAAGGAGCGCCGCGCGCGGCACGTAGAGCACCTTCGCGAGATACGAACGGCCGCCCGTGACGCGGTGCACGCGCACGTTCCCGACCGTCTCCTCACGCGGCTCGTCAGCGAAGCGGAGCGTGATCATCTCGAAGTCGATGTCGCTGATGCGGTCGGTACTCTCTTTGATCGCCACCTCCGCGCCGCCGACGTGCGGGTAGTACGCAAGCGAGAAGATGAGCACGCGCGTCATACGAGACTCCTGATGTAGTCGGGGAGCGTGCGCGTCGGCCGCCAGCCGATCGCGCGCGACTTGGTCGTATCCGCCACGCTGTTCATGCGGTTCCCCCGCACCTCAGGCCGCATCTCGATCGACGCGCCGAAGAGCGTCGCCACCTCGAGAATGGAAAAGGATTCGTCTGCGCCGAGACCGAATTCGTCCCCCTCCCCGGTCTCGCCGACGAGCATGAGGCCGTCGATGATGTCGTCGATGTGGGTGAAGTTGCGCCGCTGCGTGCCAGGCGCATTGACGAAGAGCGGCTGCCCCGCTGCGGCGCGCGCACGGAATATCTCGATGACCGTACCGTACTTCCCCGCGCGCTCGCCGGGGCCGTAGACGTTATAGAAGTAGGTGGTGGCGAACAGGAGGCCGTACCATGCGGCATAGTTCCTCACGAGTTCGGTGTTCGCCGCCTTGGTCCACGCATACGGACTCTGATCGCGCCCGAGGCCGCCATCGGCGAACTTGGTCGAGCTACCCGCGTACACGAGCTTGCAGCCTTTCGCGCGCCAGAACTCGAGCACGCCGAACGTCCCGGCGATGTTCAGATCCCAGACGAGAGAGGGCTCGGTGAGGCTCACCTCGACGCGCGAGTATTCGCCCAAGTGGTAGATAAGATCCGGCGTCTCGCTGACGTGCTGCACGATGTCTTTCGTATGTCCCTCGCGGTAGTCGACACCCGGGACAGGGTGCTCGCGCGAGCCGGTGAAGTAGTTGTCGAGCGAGATGACCCGGTGGCCGTCCGCGACAAGCCGCTCGCAGAGATGCGAGCCGATGAAGCCCGCGCCGCCCGTGACGAGAATGAGTTTCTGGTTAGTCATGGAGCTTTTGGGACATGCTCTACAGGAGGACGAAGGCACCGGCGGCGAGAGCCACGACGCCGACGAAGCCGAGCGTCCAGGGCGAGGCGAGGAGGCTGTGCGTGAGAGCCGGCGCCGCGGCTGCGGCGAGCGACGTATCGGATGCGATCGAGACCGCGTCGGCGCTCGATGCGACGGCCGCGACGACCGGTGGCGGGTCGACGGGCGGCACAGCGGGTGACGCCATCGCTATCCGCGGTGCGGCGACTGGCGTCGTCGTCGCGACCACGGGCGGCGGATCGGGCAGGTAGCGCGCCGCGATCGTACCGTCCGGGTAGAGGAGCTCCGCGGTGAGACAGACGGGCAGGTTCATGATGGTGAAAGGGATGAGCACCTTCGCATCCGGCAAAAGGCGCATGCCCTCAGGGATGCGGAACTGGCCCTTGTCGGTGACGATCCGCCAGCCGGAGAGGTCGACGGGCGAAGACGAGGCGTTCGTGAGCGTGATGCCGTCGCCAGATAACGCGCTCACGCGCACCGCCGCAGCGGTCACGGTGACGACGAGCGTGCGCTCTGCGGTCGCGGCGCCGTCGCGGGCGGTCGCCACGACCGCGTACGTGCCCGGGTAGCGGTACGTCTTCGTCGCCCGCGTACCCTCGGCGGCCGACCCGTCTCCGAAGCTCCACGTGACGGTAGCCGACGGATCGCGCGTGCCGCTTAGCGTCGTGACCGATGCGGTAAAGATCGCCGGCACCTCGACGAACGCGCCCGCGTCGCCGGTCACGACCACCGAGAGCGCGGCGGGCGGCGGCACATACGTCGCCGCGCCGCCGGAGGGCGACGAAGAGGCAGCCGAGAGCGCGGCAGACGTGTCCGTCGTGGCGCTCGCGCCACCAGCCATGATAAGCGGCGCGATCTTCGCGTAGGTGGCGGGCCCGATGCCGCTCACCTGTTCGATGTCTTCGGTCGTCGCGAACGGGCCGTGCGCCGTGCGGTAGTCGATGATTCGCTGCGCATAGGTCGGACCGATGCCCGGCAGTGTCTCGAGGGTCGCGAGGTCGGCCGTGTTGATATTGACGAGTGCCGCGTACGCGGCGATCGGGAGCGCGAAGAGGAGCGCGACGATGGGAACGATCCGGCGCATGTCAGTCACCCTTGAGCACCTCTCGCAGCTCCTGCTCCGGCACCTCGAACGGCGCGCGCGCTGCCCGCTGCGGCGGCGCAGCAGAGGCGCGGGGCCCTGCGGCATGCGCGATCGCCTCCTTGAGCGACGCGTTGCGCGTGTGCTTCTCTTCTGCGCGATCGGACGCGACGCGCGTGCTCACTGTGCGCAGGATGGCACGCAGGTCTCCGGCGGTCTGCCGCGGCGGCGTTGGCGGCTGCGGCTGCGGCGCGCGTATCTCGCGCGTGCTGGCGTGCGCCGCAGGCCGCGCCGGCTGCTTGGGCGCCGTCTTCTTCGCTGCGGGCGCGCGACCCGCGCGCCGCAGGCGCGCATCGTCGGGCACCTCGGCCGCGAGGCTCTCGGCGAGCTCGCTCGCGATCGCCTGCTCGACCTGCACGCGCGGCGCCGCATACGCCTCACGCGACGCCGCGATGATCGCCTCCTTGTGCGAGACCGGCGGCTTCTCGATGGGCGGGATGGTCACCGCCGAGAAGGGCGCCGATCCGACTCCGTCGATCATGAGGGTCAGGTAGATCTGCGCGAAGCCGAGGCTGACGATGTCCTCCTTGGTGAAGCGCGGCATGAAGACCGGCTCGAGCACCTCCGCGTCGAAGGGGCCCACGCGGAAGGCGACCGTCGTGCCGACGTTGCCGAACACCGCGTCGCGCACCTCCTCTTCCATCTGCTCGATATACTGGTGCGTGATGATGAGGTCGAGCTTGTACTTGCGGCTCTCGGAGAGGATCTCGGCAAACGTCTCGTTCGCGAAGTTCTGGAACTCGTCGACGTAGAAGTAGAAGTGCGGCAAGCGCGCGAGCTCGCTCGCCGAGCGGTCGGCGCGGCTCATCGCGGAGAGGAAGATGCGCGTCGTGAGCATCGAGCCGAGGAGCCGCATGTTCGTCTCGCCGACGAGCCCCTTCGAGAGGTTGATGATGAGGATCTTATGAGTGTCCATCATCTTCCGGATGTCGAACGAGGACTTCGGCTGGCCGATGATGTTCCGGATGAGCGGGTTCCCGGTGAACTGGCCGATCTTGTTCTGGATGGCGGGCGTCGCCTCCTGGGTGTAGCGGTCGCCGTAGTTGGCGAACTCCTTCACCCAGAAATCCTTCACGACCGGGTCCTTCACGTTATCGACCACCTTTTGGCGATACTCCTTGTCGGTGTACATGCGATTGACGCCGAGCAGGGTCGCGTCGGGATACTCGAGAAGCGCGAGGAGCGTATTGGTGAGGATGTACTCCATGCGCGCGCTCCAGGCGTCCTGCCAGATCTTCTTGAAGGTGGCCATGAGGCCCGAGACGACGAGGTGGCGCTTGTCGTAGCCGACATCCTCCATGACGTTGAACGCGATCGGGTGCTCCATGTCGAACGGCGCGAAATAGACGACGTCTTTCATCCGCTCTTCGGGGATGAAGTCAAGAAGTTTATCCACCGCGCTTCCATGCGGATCGAGGAAGGCGAGCCCCTCGCCGTTCCGGATGTCCTGGATCGCCATGTTCTCGAGCAGGCTCGACTTGCCCATGCCGGTCTTGCCGATGACGTACATGTGGCGGTCGCGGTCCTTCGACTTGATGCCGAAGGGGGTGCGTTTGCCGCGCGTATCGGTCGCCGCGAAGTAGGTGACACGATCGGGATTCTCCATTGCCGAAATGATACCACGCGCGCCGCTTCGCGGCGCGCGTCTTCTGTTCCCTACCGGTTCTCCTCCCGCTCCTCCGGGCTCGGCACGCCTACCACCGCCTCTGATGCGGGCGTATCCGCCGCGGCACGCTCCCGCGCATCACGCGCTTCCTTGGCCCGAAGCGAGAGCGCGATACCCGTGACGAGCGCGCCGAACACCACGACGAGCAGGTCGCGCAGCATAAGCGGGAGGCCCGAATACGGCGCGATGATCGTGAGCACCCCGACCACGATGAGCGTCCCCGTGCGTGACATGCGGGCAGTATA
>CAYZWA010000001.1:4440-6509 GCA_964482105.1 uncultured Candidatus Saccharibacteria bacterium | reverse complement strand
TCGTGAGCACCCCGACCACGATGAGCGTCCCCGTGCGTGACATGCGGGCAGTATATCAGGGCGCGACGATGACGACAAACTCGCCCTTCTGCGAGACGGCGGGACGCGCGGCGAACGCGCGGGCGACCTCGGCGGCAGTGCCGCGGACGAGCTCTTCGTGCAGCTTGGTGAGCTCGCGGGCGACCGCGACGCGTTTCTCAGGTGCGGCTGCTGCGAGCGTCTCGAGCGCCTTCCGTATGCGGTGCGGCGACTCGTAGAAGACCATCGTACGCGACGACTCCGCTATCTCGGCGAAGAGGGTCTGGCGACCTTTCTTATTGGGCAAGAAGCCGAGGAAGGTGAACGCGTGCACCGGAAGCCCGGCGATCGAGAGCGCGGCGGTGAGCGCCGATGGCCCCGGTATCGCCTCCACCTTAAAAGTGGGAATGTTTAACATTCCCATGCGCGCGCGGACGGCGGCGACGAGCCGCGTGCCCGGGTCTGAGATACCGGGCGTACCCGCATCGCTCACATACGCGACATGTTCTCCCGCCTCAAGCCGAGCGATGATATCATCGGCTTTTTTCGTTTCGGTGACTGCGTCGAGTCGCTGAAGCGGCTTTTTAATCTCGTAGCGGGCGAGGAGCTTGGATACAACGCGGGTGTCTTCCGCATAAATCACATCGCATTCTTTAAGCGTGCGCAGTGCGCGAAGAGTGATGTCTTCAAGATTTCCTATCGGCGTCGCGACGATGGAGAGTGTGCCCATACTTATTGTTTTTGCACCAATGTGTCGGCGACCTTATAGATATCACCCGCGCCCATGGTCATGACGAGGTCACCGGGACCGGCTGCGGCGAGCGATGAGGCGATACCGGCGAAGTCGCGCGCGGCGGCGGAGCCGCCGCGCGCGTGTATGGCTGCGGCGAGCTTCTCGCTCGATACCGAGCCGTCGTCTACCTCGCGCGCGGCGTAGATGGGAGCGATGAATACCTGGTCTGCGTCGCCGAAGGCGGCGGCGAAGTCGTCGAAGAGGTCGCGCGTGCGGCTGTAGAGGTGCGGGTGGAAGGCGACAATGAGCCGGCCCTCCTTCCCTTCTCGGCGCATCTTCTCCCGCGCGGCGCGCAGAGTCTCGCGTATGGCGGTCGGGTGGTGGGCGTAGTCGTCGTAGACGTCAGCGCCCCGCGCGGTCTTGCCTTTGTATTCAAAACGCCGCCAGGTGCCCTGGAAGGCGGCGAGCGATGAGGCGATCTGCTCGTCGGTACTGCCCGGAGAGACGACGCGCGCGGCCGCTGCGGCCGCGCGCGCGTTCATCTGATTGAAACCCCCAGGCAGCCGGAGCGGGTAGGCCGGCTCTCGCGTATAATCAATCACCTTCGCCTGAGCAGAGACGAGCAAGGGCGCGATGTTCGGGTTCTGCGGATCCGTGACGATCGCCCCCTCGGCCGGCACCTTCGTAATCGCCTTCCGGAAGGTCTCCTGGAGCGCCGCGAGCGAAGGGAACCAGTCGGTGTGGTCCCATTCGAGATTCGTGATGACGAGCACCTCGGGCGCAAGCTCGAGGAGATGGTCGTGATACTCGCACGCTTCGACCACGAACCATTCGGAATCGCCGTGTCGATAATTGCTGCCGAAGTCTTTCATGATGCTGCCGACGATGACCGTCGGATCGACACCGGCGTGCACGAGGATATCTGCCAGCATGCCGGTCGTCGTCGTCTTGCCGTGGGTCCCTGCGACCGCGACTGTGCGCTTCCCTTCTGACACTTTCCCGAGCATCGCGAAATAGGAAACGTCTGGAAGGCCGCGCCGTACGGCCTCCCTGCGCTCCGGATTGTCTTCGTGCGCTGCATCCGTGTGCACGACGATGTCCGCATCTGGCGGAACATTCGAGGCGTCGTACCCCGTCGCGACCGGGATGCCGAGCTTCTCAATCACGTCGAGCGTCGGGAATCGGGCGTTATCCGAACCGGTTACTCGCACGCCCTCACGAGCGAGCATCTGCGCGAGAGCGCTCACGCCGACCCCTGCGATACCGACGAAATGCACCTTCTTGATACGTGCGAGCTGCATATGGCTACTCTAGCACC
>CAYZWA010000001.1:0-4340 GCA_964482105.1 uncultured Candidatus Saccharibacteria bacterium | reverse complement strand
CCGACGAAATGCACCTTCTTGATACGTGCGAGCTGCATATGGCTACTCTAGCACCTCGACCGCATCGGCGCTCTCGGGGAAGAGCGTGGCGACCCGCGCACGGAAGAGGGCCGAATCCGCACTCACGAGGAAGCGCAGCGTGCCGTCGCCCACCTCGCGCGGCCACCAGCGCTTCTGCGCGCGCTCGGCCACTGCCTCAGCCGGGTCGAAGAGCGGCAGGCCGGCACTCTCACTGAAAGCGTCGGCGACGAGCGGATAATGGGTACAGGCGAGTACGAGCACGCCGGATCGCTCACGTGCGCGCGGCGTGAGAGCGTCGCGTATGTGCGCGCGGATCTCCTCTGGCGACGCACCGAACTCGATCGCGCCGGCGAGGCCCGGGATCGCCACCGCCTCGATATCCTTGCCGATCATGCGGAAGGCGTTCTGATAGATCTCAGAGCGGATGGTCGCCGGTGTCGCCACGAGGAGCACGCGCGCGCGTGAGCCGCGGAAGGCGCTCACGGTCGGCCCCACCATCTCGATGAGCCGATCGCTCGCAAGCGCGAGCGAGTCGAAGAGCGACACCGCCAAGGACGCCGAGACGCTGTTGCACGCCGAGACGATGCTCGTGGCACCCTGCTCCTGCAAGAGCCGGATCGCGGCGACCGTGAGCGTCGAGAGCTCGGCCTGCGGCTTCTCGCCATACGGCGCGTTCCTGATATCGCCGAAATAGAGGAAGTCGGCCGATGGCATCGTCTCCCGCAAGGCGCGCAAGACCGTGAGCCCGCCCGACCCCGAGTCGAAGACGCCAATCATGCCAAGCCGCGCACGAGCGCGGTGAACTGGTCGCCGCGGTCGAATTCGTTTTTGAACATGCCGAAGGAGGCGAAGGCCGGCGAGAGAAGGACCGTATCGCCGGGCGCGGCCGCGCTCCGCGCGGCCGCGAACGCCGCGTCGAGCGAGTCGTACACGACCGCGTCCGGAGCATCGCTGCGGATGCGGTCTGTACCGGTACCCGCCAGGAAGAATACGGCTTTTGCGTGCGCGTGCACGGCCGGCCGGAGCGTGTGCATGTCGAGCCCCTTGTCCGCGCCGCCGATGATGAGCAGGATATGCTGCTTCCCGTCGGGATCGAGCGCCTCGAGCGCAGCGACCGTCGCCTCGGGCGTGGTGGCAGTGGTGTCGTTGTAGTAGGTGATGCCCTCTTTTTCGGCGACACGCTCCAAGCGTCCGGGCACGCCGGGGAACGTCTCAAGCGCGGTGCGAGAGGTCTCGTCGCCGACCCCGAGCGCCCGCGCCGCCGCGAGCGCGAGTGCCGCGTCGTAGCGGTTATGCCTGCCGGGCACGAGGAGCATCCAGGTGTCCGGGAGCTTCTGCTCGTCGGTGACCGCCACGTGCGAGTCAATCTTGTCGCCGTATGTATCGATGACCGTCGCCGCGCATTGTTTGCCGAGGATAAGCGTGTCCTGCGGCCCTTGATAGATGAAGATGTTCGCCTTGTCGGCGAGGTACTGCTCGGGGCTAGCCTGGTAATAATTCTCGTGGTCCGGAAAGAAGGTAGTGAAGACCGCGACGTGCGGCGAGAGCGCCGCCTCGCCGAATCCCTGGAGCTGCCAGGAGTCGAGCTCAAGCACGGCGACCTGATCGGTCGCGTCCGGCTCGACCGCGTCGAGGAGCGCCAAGGTAGAGACGCCGCGCACGTTCCCGCCGAGGAGCACCCGCTTCCCCGCCGCTTCGAGGATCGCGGCGAGCATGTGGGTGACCGTCGACTTGCCGCGCGTGCCGGTGACGCCGACAAGCGGCACGCCGGCATACTCGGCAAAGAGATCCGCGCTCATGCGCACCGGGACGCCGTGCTTCTTCGCTTCGGCGATCTCCGGTGAGTCAAGCGGCACGCCGGCGCCCTTCAGTACCAGGTCGCAATCGCGGAAGTCTGCCAGATCATACGGGCCGAAGGTGAATGAGATATCCGGATACTCCTTGAGCGCGTCCACCGACGGCTGCATGACCGCCTGCGGCGCGGCGTCGACCACGTGCACGTGCGCGCCGCAGCGGGCGAGATAGGCCGCATCTTGCACGCCTCGGCCGAGCAGGCCGAGGCGCATGAGCGTAATCTTCTTCCCGCGGAAATGAGCCGAGGCGTCCATGCGCTGATGCTAGCGCATTTAGGCTTCGTCTGCACGCGTACGCCGCGGGCCTATTGCGGGCACGCGGCTTGCAGCGCCGTATCCGTGTGCTGGAGCGGGAGCGAAGAAGCCGGGACGACGACCATCTCGTATGGTGCTGCGGTCGCGGCCGGCGCCGCGCACGCGCCGCTCGGCGCGCTCACGTCGATCGACACCATGCGCGCGTTCGTGCCGTCCACCACACTGCCCACCGCGATCGCCGTCGTCGACGGGTCGCCGGCGAACACCGCGAGGACCGTGTACTTGGAGAAGTCTACCGACGGCACGGCGCCGGCGGCGCCGACCGTGTTCCAGAGCCGTGCGAATTGGGTGGGAGACGTAAGCACGTAGTTGATGCGCCCGGGCACCGCCGATGTCGTACCTCGTGCGAGCACGGTGAAGGATACCGGGGTCCCTGCGCGCACCGCCACGCTTGATGCGCCCGACGCGCCGAAGTCCGACGAGAAGATGCCGGCCCCGATAAGCAGCACGACAAACGTGATGCCGATAGCGAACAAAAGATCCCGCTTCATGCCGATAGTATAGTATGCCCGCGCTGTAACGCCGCATGCGCGGGGCACGGCGTGTGTGGACAACCAGCGCGACGTGTCGGCGCGCTTCCCTCCCTCCGCTCTTTCTGCTATCGTTTGTGCAGTGCTCGGGTCCATAGTTTAACGGTAGAACAGCGGTCTCCAAAACCGCCAGTCGAGGTCCGATTCCTCGTGGACCCGCATCGTCAGAAAAATAATAAAGTATACCCCTCTCCCACACGGATGTGAGAAAGGGGTATGAGGCGAACGCCCGAATACAGGGACCAGGGGTCAGAGTTTCGAAGCGTCCAAGTTGCGGACGAGGAGCCGACGGCCGGCGTCCCAGCGGCCGACGTTGCCGAGCTGGTTAACGCCGGCGTTCCAGCCGCGGCCACCGCGATTGACGCCGCCGACCGAGACGGGGTTCACCGAGTCGCCGGTTTCGACGAAGAAGAAGTTGCCGTAACAGTCGGTGCGCAGGCCGGTGTCCTCGCCACGCTCGGTGCGCTCTTTCAGGACTTCGATCTGCGGCAGAGTGAGCGTGTGACCTCCCCTGATGAGTGCTTCCCCGAGCAATTTAACATCGCTCCTGGGATTCACTTCGACACCCTCGCTGCTAAGAACTTCCGCAGCGGCTTCAGCAAACGTCCAGCCCTTGCTGACGGCACAGGCCGATACGATGCATGCGTCAGCGTCGGGCTGGTCTTTGGCGAGCCATTTGTCGAAGTCGCCGTCGCGGTAGTACCAACCGTTGGTGAAGCACTTTGCGGTCTTCTTACCCTTCACCGCATCATCGAGATGAGTCGTCGCGATGACGGACAGGAGCGTCTGTTTCGGAATGACAAAACCACGTTCAAGTGCAGCCGGGATCTGATCCAGATGCTGTTCGTAGTAGGCGATTACTTCCGGAGACAGCTTCTTGAAATTTGCTACTGCTTTGAGTCCGAGATCGTATGCTCGGTCATTCGAGGGTGTGCTCATGGCGTTTCCTCTCCTTTTCTGCGTGATGTACCATGGTCAAACGATCATGGTAGAAGCTCCTCTCTCCGCAAGGGATTCAAAGTGCTTCTGCATAAGACTATACAGATATGATAATAGCCTGTCAAGACTACCGAAGATGCCCTGCTACGACTACGACCAGGGCATCTTCGAGAAGAGTTTAAGCACCCCCTTCCACTGCAGGACCGTCTCTTCGATGGTGTTCCATTCCAGAACGCGTAGGCCCGCTAGAAAGACGCGCGCCGCCCTTCGGGCGGCGCGCGTCTTTCTGCAACAGGTGCGCGCGGCAAGATTCGAACTTGCGACCGCTCGAGTATCAGTCGAGTGCTCTACCAACTGAGCTACGCGCGCTCCCGTATGGTAGCAGAATGCGAAGAAATACGGAAGCGCACGGCGGCCCTTCGGGCCGCCGTGCGCTTCCTCTCGTGTGTGTGAGAATCCTTTTGTTCCGCCTATTTCCCGTACCCGTCGAGCGCTCATGATGCGGCGCTCGACGACCACCGGGCTACGTTATCCGGCTTCCGGGTACCGTTTAGAGACGAGTACCATCTCTCCATCCTGAACCGCGAAGCGGCGAAGGATGATCGACATGCTGCGCCTTTCGAGCAACAGCGATTCCAATTGGATATGTTCCACGACCAGCTTCCGCTAGCCGTGCCTTGTT